>DVFR01000021.1 GCA_018713165.1 Candidatus Coproplasma stercoravium
CGAAACTGCGGCAGCAACCCGTAGCCGAGGTCATGACTTTCGTCTAAAGACACATTTACATAACCTATCGGCACGTTGTCCTCTTTAAGGCACACGGCGTAGGCATATCCGCTGTCAGTGCGATAAACTTCAGCGCAGCGCTCCTTATAAAAAAGTCGGGCGTCGCTTAATTTTTCGAGCGAAAACCACGGCAAAAACCTGTTAGTGTCTTTGTCGCTGAAAATTTTATATATATCATTTATGTCGCTTTCTTCAAATTTTCGCAAAATCAGCCTTTCGCTGTAAATCGCCTGATTCATGCAATCACAGCCCTAA
Organism: Candidatus Coproplasma stercoravium; assembly: GCA_018713165.1. GTDB lineage: Bacteria > Bacillota > Clostridia > Christensenellales > Borkfalkiaceae > Coproplasma > Coproplasma stercoravium. The sequence continues at coordinate 316 of DVFR01000021.1, forward strand.
ATTTTGGCGGCGGTATCCAGCGCGGTGAGCGCGTTTAAACTGCGCGGATATCCGATATAAGGTATGCAGTGTGAAACTACCTTTACAAGCAGCTCTTTGCTGTTGCCCACCTTAATGTTGCCCATTGCGTGGCTTACAAGCTGAGGTTCGCACCCGCCCTGCGCGTAGAGATAGCAAAAAGTTATAAGTTCGCGCTGTTTATAATCGAGCGCGCCGCGCGTGTAATAGTCGCCGAAGCAGTTATCGGCAAGCCAGTAATTTACGTGCGCCCTGCCTTCGGGAGCGTTCTTCCAGAATTCGCGCATACCTTCGCCGAAAATATCAACCTGCGCCTGATTGCCTGCCGTAAGTCTTGTTTCGGGCGTAGTCGTGCCCTTATTTTCAAGCGGCAGCCTGATTCCGCGCGCGGCAAAAACTTCGTTCATGGCATTTATAAAGGGCAGCACCCTGCCGAGTCCCAGATACGCCGTCGCCTGATATACGACCTCCCTCGCCTCCTCGGGCGAAACGCCGCAGTTGAGAGCCGCAGGGAGCATTACCTTGAATTCATCGACTCCGCCACACCCCAACAGCACGGCGAGCACCGAAATATAGCCCGTCTCTTCGTCGAGGTCGCCGAAGTTCTTAACCTCGTCGTAGGCGAAGTTATAGAAAAACTCGTAAAATTCGGGGTCGGTCTCCTTCAACGGGCTGTCCGCCCCGAAAGCCTTTTTGATATAATTTTTTGCATTGTCTGTCAAAGCCATAAGTCTGCCTCCTTTTTACAGATAAAATTGTAAAACTTAAAGCAAACTTCAAGTCAATCAAATATAAGAAAAAATTTTATTGTAAAAATATATTATCCTGCGTAAATCATTACATAAGCGGCGCACGGCGGCAAAATTGCCGCCGTGCGCCGCTGTTTTATACAAGCTTATCTAAAATTTTCATAAGGGCGTATCTGCCGTGCTCGTAGGTGAGCCCGCCCTGGAAATAGGCGATATAGGGCGGTTTTACGGGCCCGTCCGCCGAAAGCTCTATCGAGGCACCCGAAACGAAAGTGCCCGCCGCCATTATTATCTTGTCGTCATAGCCCGGCATATCCCACGGCTCGCAGGTGACAAACCCGTCTACGGGCGAGGCATACTGCACCTCGCGGATAAAATTGACCATCTTGTCGGCATCGCCGAACTCTATTGCGCGGGTTATATCGTGCGGGAGTTCGTCCGAAGGGGGATAATTTTTGTACCCCAGCCCCGCCATCGCCTCTCCTATAAGCAGACTGCATTTGAGCGCCTGTGCGACGGTATGCGGAGCCATAAAGAACCCCTGATAATAATACTGATACCCGAGCGCGTGCGAGCCGACCTCGGTGCCTATTGAAGGCGCGGTGAGCCGCTTGCCTATCATATCGATATAATCTGCCTTTCCGCAGATGTAGCCGCCCGTCTGCGCAAGCCCGCCGCCCGGGTTTTTTATGAGCGACCCGACAATAATGTCGGCGCCGACTTCGGTGGGCTCCCTCTTTTCTACGAACTCGCCATAGCAATTATCGACGAAAATGCAGCCTTTAAAGCCGTTTTTGCGCACAAGCGCGCACGCCTCGGCAATCTCGTCTACCGAAAACGCGTCGCGAAGCTCATACCCGCGCGAACGCTGGATATATATGACATTCGCCTCCGCAAGCCCCGTTTTTATTGCCTGATAATCGAATTTGCCGTCCGCAAGGTCACAGCAGCGGAACTTTATTCCGAAATCTTTCAGAGAGCCGTTGCCCTCGCCGTAGATAACGCCGCGGATAGTGTCGTAGGGCAGTCCGCTTATGCAAAACAGCGTATCGCCGGGGCGGAGAAGCCCGAAAAGCGCAACGGTAAGCGCATGCGTGCCCGAGAGAATGTGCGGGGAAACTATGCCGTCCTCCGCACCGAAAGCGCGTGCGTATACCTTGCCGAGGCAATCCCTGCCCTCGTCGCCGTAGCCGTAACCTGTCGTTCCGGAAAAATGGCGGGCGGCAATTCTGTTTTCGGCAAACGCCTCGCAGACCTTTGCCTGGTTGTAAAACGAAATTTCGTCTATCGCCTTAAATTTATCGGCGAGCTTTTGCTCGCATTCTTTAACGTATTTTGTTTTATCGAAAATCTCTTCTGCCATAATCTTTTAAATTTATACCTTAATCACTCGCGGGCAAGAAGGTTCAATACAGTTTCAGCCGTCGCCCGTTCGGGAGGAAGGTTTATAATGTTTGGTAATTTTTTAAAAAAAGTTATCTGTCTTTTAGCGTATCTGCGCGTATTTTGCTTGATTGTGTCACGCATAGTACTTTGCGAATCACTATTTTTTAAGCCTGCGATAACCTCTTTGTACCCGATAGCCTGCATACATTGGCAATTTTCACCGATTCCGCGCGCAAGGAGCGACTTCACTTCGTCTACGAGCCCCGCCTCAAACATTTTGTCGACGCGGGCGTTTATGCGCGCATAAAGCTCCTCCCTCGGAAAATCTATCGCGACCGCGAGATAATCAAATCTCGGCGTCAAATCGTCGCAGATGTCCGACTTCTTTCTCCCGCCCGCCTCATAAATTTCAAGCGCGCGGATAACTCTCTTCAAATCGTTGGGGTGAAGTTTTGCCGCAGTTTCGCCGTCTGCTTCCTTTAAAACTCCGTAAACGTATTCCCTGCCTCTCTCTTTGGCAAGTTTTTCGTACTTTTCGCGGATTTCGCTGTTTGCGGCGACGCCGCCGTAACTGAAATCGAAGAGCAGAGAATTTATATAAAACCCCGTTCCGCCGCATATCACGGGCGTTTTACCCTCATTCAGCAGTTTTTCAACTATCGGCAGAGCCGCATTTTTATAATCGGAAACGCTGTATTCGCAGGTCGGCTCGGCTACGTCAATCATATAATGCGGAACGCCGAGCTTTTCTTCACCTGTCGGCTTTGCCGTGCCGATATCCAACCCCTTATACACGAGCTGGGAATCAGCGGAAATTACCGCACTCCCGAGTTTTTTTGCGCACTCTGCGGCGAGCGCCGTTTTTCCCGTCGCCGTAGCGCCGCATATTACAAGTACCCTGCCCACGCTCACACTATCCTCTTGAACATTTTTTCAATCTGGTATTTTGTGAGTTTTACGGCGACAGGTCTGCCGTGCGGGCATTTGAGCCCCATATCTCCGTGCATTTCGGCCAAAAGCCCGTCTGCCTCCTGCCTGGTCAGTTCCATCCCGCCCTTTACCGCGTGTTTACAAGCCGACATTGCAATCTTGTCCTTCAAAAGGTCGGTCATTCTTACCGATTTCAGCCCCGAAATATCGGAGAGAAGTTCGTGAAAAAACGCGCCTATATCGAGGTCGCGCAGGTCGGCAGGCACTTCGCAAACCCTGTACGAATTTATTCCGAACGGCTCTGCGTCGAAGCCCATTTCGCGTATCAGCGAAAGATTTTCTTCAAAGAACGCATTCTCTTCGGGCGTGAGACTGAGAATATACGGAATAAGCATGCCCTGGCGGACGACGGCGCGCTCCTCTATCTGCTTTTTATATCTGTCGTAGATAAGCCTTTCGTGGGCGGCGTGCTGGTCGATTATATAAATGTTCCCCTCTATTTCATATAAAAGGTAAGTATTAAAGAGGTTGCCCTTATATGTGTACGTGCGGCAGGCGAACTTTTCCTGGCTGTCTTTAAGCCTTCTCTCCTCCTCGCTCGTGAGCTTTGAATCGGAGAGCACGAAGCCCGGGCTGCTTACGCCCAAAACGTTCTTTTCCTTCAAATCGCCGTAGTAGGCACATACGGGATAGGTGTGCTCCCTGTCCTCATACGCGGGCGCCTCGTAATTTTCGTACGCGGAGTAATCGGGCTTATTCCCCGGGTCCGCATACGGGTTTACGCTCTTTTCGGGCTGTTTCGCCGTGAACATCCCTTCGGGCGGCATTAATTCGTCGGCCGAAGGTAAAGTTTCCGCCTGCACTTCACTCTTTGAAACATTTTGTGCGTTTGCCGAATTGTTTGGCTTTGCGGCAAACAACTCTTCATACGGCACCGCATTCGCCTTTGCGGCGCTATCATCTTTCGACTGCGTATCTGCCGTTACGGTAAAAGTATCCGCGGAGAGCTGCTCTGCGGGCATGGAAGATTTGACTTCGGGAATGCGCGCATAATCAACAACAAAATCTGCCGCGTGCGCAGTTCCGTCGAGGATTCCGGATATTACCGAATACACCGCGCCATACACCGCCCTGCCGTCGGCAAAACGCACGTCAGCCTTGTTGGGGTGCACGTTTACGTCGACAAGCTCGGCGGGGACGTCTACAAAGAGAACGTAGAATGGATATTGCCTCTTCATAAGATAGCTTGCATAGGCGTTCGTTATCGCCGAAGATATGATATTGTTGACAATATAGCGGCCGTTTAAAAAGAGGCTCTGATAGCTCTTGTTCGGCTTGAAGAAATTCTGGTTTCCAATAAAGCCGTGAATCTTTATCCCGTTCTTTTCGGCGTTTATCTTATAGCAATTCGGAATGACCTTTGCGCCGTAAACCTGCGCGACAGCCTCGTCCAGCCCGTTGCCGAACGACTGCAATTTAAGTTTGCCGTCGGCATAATATCTGAACGAAACTTCGGGATTTCCGAGAATGAAGCGCGACATAAAGTTCTGGATGTCGCCCTCCTCCGCCTTGTCGGACTTTAAAAACTTTGCCCTCACGGGCGTGTTGTAAAAGAGTTCGTGAACGGAAATTTCCGTGCCCTTATCGAGCGCCGCGGGCTGGGTTTTGCCGGTAAGACCGCCGTCGCACTCCACGCGGCACGCCTGGTTGCCCTCGGTTACGGAGATTATCTCCGTGCGCGAGATGGAAGAGATACTTGCGAGAGCCTCGCCGCGGAAACCGAGCGTCGTTATAAGGTCGAGGTCCTCAACCTTTGCAACTTTGCTCGTCGCGTGCGGAATGAATGCCTTGCACATATCGTCGGGCTCTATTCCGCAGCCGTTGTCGCATACCTTTATAAGCTGTTTGCCGCCCTTTTCAATATAGACTGAAATTTCTGTCGCGCCCGCGTCGAGAGAGTTTTCAACAAGCTCCTTTACAGCCGAATACGGTCTGTCGACGACCTCGCCGGCGGCAATTCTGTTGTATATGTCTTTGGTAAGTATATTAATCTTTCCCATATTACTTCACCTTTTCGACAAGGTCGGAAAGCAGCAAAAACGCCTGCATGGGCGAGAGATTGTTCACGTCGGTTTCGCGCAGAATCTTTTCCGCCTCGCTGTATTCCCTCTCTTCGCTTTCGGAAGATTCCGCCTGCCTTACGACCGCGCCCTCGCCGCGCTCAACTGCCTTTAAAATCTGTTTAGCCCTGTCGGTAACTTCACGGGGAACGCCTGCGAGCGCAGCCACTTCTATACCGAAACTGCGGTTTGCGCCGCCGCGCATAATCTTCCTTAAAAATACGATGCTTCCGTTAAGTTCCTTTACGGCTATCTTATAGTTTTTAACGCCCGCCATTCTGCTTTCGAGCTCAGTCAGCTCGTGGTAATGCGTGGCAAACATGGTTTTGGCGCCTATTTTATTGGTGAGGTGCTCTATCACCGCCCACGCGATAGACAGGCCGTCGTACGTGCTCGTGCCCCTGCCCACTTCGTCGAGAATGAGCAGGCTGTTCTTCGTGGCGTTCTGTAAAATCGAAGCGACTTCAATCATCTCCACCATAAACGTACTCTGGTCGAGAATGAGGTTGTCGCTCGCCCCCACTCGCGTGAAAATCCTGTCGGTTACAGGTACTTCCGCCGACTTTGCGGGGACGAAACACCCCATGTGCGCCATGAGCGTTATAAGCGCGGTCTGGCGCATGTATGTGCTCTTGCCCGCCATGTTGGGGCCGGTTATAATCATGGTACGATTTTCGCCCTCGTCAAGGAGCACGTCGTTTGCCACGAAACGCTCCTTTGAAATAACCTCGACTACGGGGTGCCTGCCCTCCTTTATTATAAGCGGCCTGTCGCTTTCAACAATCTCGGGGCGGACGTAGCGGTTGCTCTTTGCCACCTGGGCAAAGCTTATGAGCACGTCGAGGCGGGCAATCGCCGACGACAATTTTTTGAGATTGTTGATGTTCGCGCTGAGCGTGTCTTTTATCTGCGCATACAGCTCGGCCTCCAGCCTGAGCGCCGATTCTTCGCTCGTTAAAATCTTTTCCTCAATCTCTTTGAGCTCGTCTGTCGTGTACCTTTCGGCGTTTGCAAGCGTCTGCCTGCGCTGGTAGTGAATGGGCACCTTGTCTTTGAACGACTTTGAAACCTCTATATAATAGCCGAATACGCGGTTATACCCTATTTTCAGCGTTCTTATGCCCGTTTCGTCGCGCTCGCGCGATTCAAGGCGGATAATGATATCCTTGCCGTGGTCTTTTATGTCGCGCAGCTCGTCGAGTTTTGCATTGAAGCCCTTTTTTATGTATCCGCCGTCCTTTAAATTTACGGGAGTGTCTTCATCCGTTATAGCGCTACCTATCAGCTCGGCGACGGCGCTGAGGTCGATAAGCCCGTCGGAAATGTCCCTCACCGCCTTCGACATAAAGCCCGAAAGCTGAAATTTTATATTCGGTACAACCGCAAGCGACGAAGCGAGCGCCAGGCAGTCGCGCGGCATTATGTTGTCGTTTGAAATTTTGCCCGACAGCCTCTCCACGTCTTTGACTTCGGAGAGAAGGTCGGCAACGGAGAGCATTACGACGGGCGCGTTGTAAAACTCCTCCACGCCGTCGAGACGGTAGTCAATCCTCTCCCTGTCTACAAGCGGCGAGAGTATAGTGCTCTGCATGAGCCTCGAACCCATACACGTCTTGGTCTTATCGAGAAGCCACAGGAGCGAGCCGTATTTTTTGCCCTCGGCGAGTGTTTTTACAAGTTCGAGATTTCTTATCGCCGTATTGTCGAGCTTTAAATAGCTGTCGGAGGAGACGTATCGGATACCGTCGATATTTTTCAGCACGTGCTTCTGCGTCTCTTTGAGGTACTCCACGAGCGCGCCCGCCGCGCATATCGCGCCGTCGTGCCCGTAAACGGAGAAGGCAGAGAGCGACTTTGCATTGAACTGCCCGCAGAGAGCCCTTTCGGCTGCGGTGCGCCCGTAAGCCCACTCGGGATAGGAGGAAAATTTGGGAAGCGACCCGCGCGCAACTTCGGGGAGCGAACGGGAAGCGAGCAAAAATTCGTCGTTGCATATCACTTCCTTCACCCCGTTTTTTATCATCATCGCAACGGCCTGCGCGCAGGTTTTATCCCCCGCAAATTCCGCCGCGCAGAACTCGCCCGTGGTGATATCCGCCCATGCGAGCGCCGTATCCGAACCCGAGAGATAAGCGCTGCAAATGTAGCTCGCCGTGCGCTCGTCAAGGTGCTTTTCGTCGGTGATTGTGCCTGCGGTGACCACCCTTATAACGTCGCGCGCCACCATCTCCCTGCCGCTCTTTAACGCAGGGTCCTCGAGCTGTTCGCAGATTGCCACCTTTTCGCCCAGCCCGACGAGTTTTGCAATGTAGTTGTCGGCCGCGTGATAGGGTATGCCGCACATCGGCGCGCGTTTATCCAGCCCGCAGTCCCTGCCCGTTAAGGTAAGGTCTAAAAGCTTTGAAACCCTCTCGGCGTCGTCGAAGAACATTTCATAAAAGTCGCCCAGCCTGTAAAAGAGCACGCAGTCCTTATATTTCTCCTTTACCGAAAGGTAATGCTGCATCATTGGTGATAGTGCCATAAAATAACCTGTAAATCTCCTGCCGCCACTCGCGGACGCAATTTTAAAATAGCCTTTAAACGATTTTTCCCATGAGCGAAACGCCGTTCGCCTCTTCGACGAACATATTCACAAATTCGCCGATAATATTTTTTTCGCTTGCAAAATAGCCCATTCTGCCGTATTCGTCCCTGCCGAGGAAGAGCCCGCGCTTGTCGTCGTAACCCTCGCACAGAATTTCGCAGGTCTTGCCAACGTACTTCGCGCTGTGTTCGCGCGTGAGAGAATTCACGAGGGCGACGAGCTCTATTATCCTCTCCTTGCACACCTCTTCGGGCACCTGGTCGGGCATCTTCGCCGCGACCGTCCCCTCTCGTTTTGAATACACGAACGTAAACGCCGACGAATAGCCGACTTCCTTTACGAGGTTGAGCGTAGCCTTAAAATCTTCGTCAGTCTCGCCGGGAAAACCCACTATAAGGTCGGTCGTCACCGCGCAGTCGGGAACGTACTTTTTTAAAATCTCTATCTTTTTGAGATAGTCCGCCGAGGTGTATTTTCTGTTCATCGCCTTTAAGATTCTGTCGGAACCGCTCTGTACGGGCAGGTGAACGCAATGGCATATCTTTCTGTCTGAGGCAATCGCCTTTGCCAGCTCTTCCGAAAAGTCCTTCGGATGGCTCGTCATAAAGCGCAGCCTGAACTTCCCGTCAATCGCCGCAATCTTTTCAAGCAGAGCGGGGAAGCGGATATCGTCGCTGCCGTTCGCATATGAATTTACGTTCTGTCCGAGAAGGGTCAGCTCTTTATACCCGTCGGATACGAGCGAGCGCGCCTCCTCTATTACGTTTTCTGAACGCCTGCTTCTCTCCCTGCCGCGCACGTACGGCACGATGCAGTAGCTGCAAAAGTTGTTGCAGCCGTAAGTTATGTTTATCCACGCGTTGGGATAACTCGTCCTCAAAGGGTGCTCGCCCTCGACTATTTCACCCTCCGAATCAAATATCTCGATGACAGACTTTTTGCCGCTCTGCTTTTCGAGTATGTAATCTTTAAGCTTGTTCAAGTTGTGCGTGCCGAAGATTACGTCGACGTAGGGAAATTTTTTGTGCAGAATATCCGCCTTGCCAATCTGTTGCGGCATGCAGCCGCCGACGGCTATTATCATATCCCTCTTTGCCGATTTCAGCTTTTTAAGCATTCCGATATTGCCGTAGGCATGATTTTCGGCATTCTCGCGTATGCAGCAGGTGTTAAAAACTACAACGTCGGCTTCTTCCATACTGTCGCACGAAGAATAGCCGAGCTCCGACAACATGCCCGCGATACGCTCGGAATCGTGCACGTTCATCTGGCAGCCATATGTCACTATATGGTATCTCTTGTCCATAATACTCCTTTATATAGACAATTATATAATTTTACAAGTTTTTTTTCAATCGAATTTGCAACAAAATCTTTATTTTATCGATACTATTTTAGATGAGAAAGTTAGTTAAAGTAACGCTGATACTTCTGGCGCTTATCGCCATAGCCTTTGCGGCGGGCTACGCCGTGTATGCCTTCATAACAAAAGACGCCAAACTCGACGAGAGCAAGCTCACCGACTACGGCAGGTGCATAACGGTGTGCGACGCCGACGGGCGCGAGCTTACGAGCGCATCGCTCTCCGCGCGCAGAAAGAGCGTAAAGCTTGCCGATTTGAACAGCGACACCGTGCACGCATTCATCGCCTCAGAGGACAGAACGTTTTACAAGCACCACGGACTGAACTATGCGCGGATGGTAAAGGCGCTTGCAACAAACCTCACCTCCCGCTCCTTTAAACAGGGCGCCTCCACCATAAGCCAGCAGCTCATAAAAAACACGCACCTCTCGGGCGACAAGACGATAAAAAGAAAGCTCAACGAAATAAAACTTACGGGAAAGCTCGAAAAGAAATACTCAAAGGACGAAATACTCGAAATGTATCTGAACACGATATATTTCGGACACAACTGTTACGGGCTGGAGAGCGCGGCGGAATTCTATTTCGGAACGACCGCTGACAAACTCACGCTTGAGCAGAGCGCGACCGTCGTCGGACTCTTATCCTCACCGAACAACTATTCCCCCTTCAAAAATCCCGAAAAATGCCTGCAAAAGCGCAATACAGTATTAAAATGCATGAAAGAATGCGGATATATCGACGAAGAAAGCTACAGTCAGGCAGTGAAAAGCCCGCTCTCAGCCGTGCAGTCTGCCGCGGGCGACGGCATGACGGCATACCTTTCGTGCGTGTTCGACGAACTTGACGGGCTGGATATCGGACTGTACGACGTGAAGGACATAAAAGTCGTGACCTACGCCGACGAGGAATTGCAGAAATCGGTCGACGGGCTGGAAACAGAATACGACGCGGCCATAATCGTAACCGATAAATCGGGCGGCGTGCGCGCGTACCGCTCCGACATAAACGGCGCGAGGCGTCAGCCCGGGTCGACGATAAAGCCTCTCCTTGTCTACAGCCCCGCGATAGAGGAAAAACTCGTATGCCCGGCCACCAAGATACTCGACGAAAAGGTGGACTACAACGGCTACTCCCCCGAAAACCACGATAAAAAGTATCACGGCTACGTCACCGTTACGGAGAGCGTTATAAAAAGCTACAACGTCCCCGCAGTCAAAACCCTGAACGCCCTCACTCTGAAAAAGGCGGCCGCATACGCCAAAAAATTCGGAATAGACTTGGAGGACGAGGAAAAAAATCTGTCGCTCGCGCTCGGAGGAATGAAATACGGACTTTCTCTTTCCGAAATATGCGAAAAATACCGAGCATTTATGAACGGCGGCGCCTACACAAACACAAAGTTCATAAAGGAAATCAAACTTAAAAGCGGAAAAACAGTCTACCGCGCCGACGAGCAGAAAAGAAAGGTGTTTTCGGCGGGAACGGCTTCGCTTATAAATGACATCCTGTGCGAAACTGTCAAATCGGGAACCGCGAAAAAACTCGGCTCGTTTCCCTTTGAAATAGCCGCAAAAACGGGCACCTGCGGAAACGAAAACGGCAACACCGACGGCTATTGCATAGCCTACACGGCAAGCGACATGGTCGGAGTGTGGCTTGGAAGCGGTAAAAACAACCCGACAGACGTTACCGGTGGCGGAGATTGCTGCCGCACTGCGGGAACGATTCTGAAAAAAATATACGACGCCGCCACGCCTCCGCCCCTTGAAAAAAACGAAGGAACCAGCATAATAAATATCGACAAGGGCGAATTCAACGGCAACAATAAAATAATGCTTGCCGACGACTGCTCGCCCAGGCTTGCAACCATGCAGATAAAAGTTTTAAAAGACGCCGTACCTTGCGAAAAATCAAGCAAATTTACAAGTCCGAGCATTAAAACGCCGCAAATCAATGTAAACAAAAACAATATTTGCATAGTATTATGTTACACAGATTACTACGCATATTTAGTATATAGAGAGGAAAACGGTGAAAAAATACTGATATACGACGGCAGCTGGACGGAAAAAATAACGGATGAACCGGACGACGGATATATAGTATACAGCGTAACCCCCTACTACTTCGACGGGAAAACAAAACATTTCGGAAAGACGGTCGTTTTGCCTCCCATAACTTTCTCGGGAGGCAGTTCGCCACAACGCGACGCACCGAATATAACTAAAAAAGACTGGACAACTGAATAGTTAAAAAAACCTTGCGCTGCAGTTTGGGCGCAAGGTTTTTAAAATTAAATTTAAATTCTCGTCTGAACACAGGCTTTTTTGTTCCGCACACAAAAATTCATTCCGGCTCAGAGGCTTTAAACGGGTTTTATCATTCAGATATTTTTTAATATACTACAACCCGCCGCAGTCCGCCGCTATCTTAGCTATTTTCCACCTCACAAAACATAATTGTCCGAACATCTTTAAAAGTTTCGCGTGAAACATTTTTTTCTTTATCCATAAATATATCCGATTATATTGCTGAATTTAGCTAAAATTTTTTATGCGCCTACTAAAAACCTTGTCATTTTGTGAAACATTTTGTAGAATTACAAAAATAGTTAAAATATTATTAAATTAATATTCGTTAATTTCAAGCGTTGCGAAAGCATTGTCGAGCAGCTTTTCTACGTCGAGTTTTGCCTCCTCCGCGAGCACGTCGGCAAGTTTCGGCTTTATTATGGGGTAATCGGGCAAAAATACCGTGCAGCAGTCCTCATACGGGCGGATTGAAACCTCGTACGCGCCAATATCGCGGCTCCTTTCGATAATTTCGTTCTTATCGAATCCGCAAAGCGGGCGCAGAACGGGCATACTCTCTATAACGCTGTTCGAAGATGTCATACCCTCTATCGTCTGACTTGCGACCTGTCCGAGGCTTTCGCCCGTTATAATGCACTGGTCGCCGTCCCGTTTCGCCAGCCTTTCGGCAAGGCGCATCATAAAGCGGCGCAAAAGCGTAACCATATATGCGCCGTTGCAATGCCTGTGTATCTCTTCCTGAATCTCCTTAACCGAAATTATCGAAAGTTTTATTCCGCAGTTGTATTCTGAGAGAATTTTGGCAAGGTCGATAACCTTCTGGCGCGCCTGCATATTCGTGTACGGATAGCTGTGAAAATGAAGGCAATCTATCTTCATGCCGCGTTTTGCTATCATATGTCCCGCCACGGGACTGTCTATACCGCCCGACATAAGCAAAAGTCCGCGCCCCGCCGTACCTACGGGCATCCCGTCGGCGCATTTTATAAACTTGTTGAACACGAGCGCCGTTCCGTCCTCGCGCACGTCGATATTTATTATAAAGTCGGGCTCGTGAACGTCTACCGTAAGATTTTTGTTGCTGTCTAAAAGCCTGCCGCCTATCTGTGCGCTAATCTGCGGCGAATTGAGATAAAAAGTTTTATCCGCGCGGTGCGTTTCGACTTTGAACGAGCCGAAACTGTCCGCCGCAGCCTGCGCGGCGTGGAAAATCTCGTCCATGTCGGCCTTGACTTTGTAGCCCACGCTGAGTGAATGTACGCCGAACACCTTTGAGAGCTTTTTTACAATCTTATCGACGTCGCCCTCGCCGAAGTTTTCAACCAGGTACCTGCCGCTTCTTCTTCGTATTTCGTGGCGTATTCCCTTTAACGATTTTTCCATATTTGCGGCAAAAACGCGTTCAAAATAGCCGCGGTTTTTGCCCTTTAAATGTATCTCCGCATAGCGGATAATTATAACGTGTTCCATATTATTTCGTCATCTCTCTGTCTTTGCGCACGGCGCCGTTTAAAATTTCTGCCGCCCGTTCGGCTTCCGGTATAGTGCTGTTCGAGCAAAAACTTATGCGGAGAACTCCGTCTATAAGATTTTCCTTTATTCCGCAAGCCTGCATCACGCGCGAATAGCGCTTTGCCGAATTGGACGAACATGCCGAGCCCGTGCCGATAATCAGCCCCTCGTCGTCGCACATATGAAGTATCGTTTCGCCGCGCACGCCCTCCGCCGCAACAGTCAGAATATAGGGCGACCCGCCACCTTGCGATATACGGACGAACAGCTCCTTATCAAGCAGTTCCCACAGCCTGTTTTTTACGGCTGAGATTTTTTTATAATTATCCTCAATCGAGCCGTAAACCTTTCCGGCGGCAAATTCAAGCATTTTAATGCCGAATACGTTCTCTGTGCCGCTTCGCTGCCCCTTTTCCTGTCCGCCGCCCCAGATATACGGACTGAGTACGAGCTTTTTGCGCTTTATCAGCGCGCCCGTGCCCTTAACGCCGCCTATCTTGTGCGCGCTGAGCGAATACATATCGACGTTTTGCGAAAGTCTGAAAGGAATTTTCCCGTATGCCTGCACTCCGTCGGCATGAAAGAGTGTGCGCGGATTTTTCTTCTTTACCGCCGCCGCGATTGCGTTTATATCGTTTACCGCGCCCGTCTCATTGTTGACGTGTATGACGGATACGAGCGAAGTTTTGCCGTCTGTAAGCGATAAAAGCGAGTCAACGTTTACCCCTCCGTCGGGATTGAGCGCGGCAAAGCGCGCCTCAATTCCCCTGCGGGCAAGTTCGTTTGCCGCCGAAAACACCGCCGCATGTTCGCCGTAAGTCGTGACGATATTTCCGCGCCTGCCGCCGCAGAAGAGAGCCTGGTTGTCAGCCTCAGTTCCGCATGAAGTGAGCACGGCCTCATACTCGTCGGGGTCGGCTATATGTGAGACAATATTCCTTCGCGCCTCTTCGAGTTCGAGGTGCAAATTATATCCTTCCGCGTACAGCGCGGAAGGATTGTAAAATTTTTCGGTAAGATATTTTGCGGCGGCGGAAAGGCAGTTTTCGTCGGGCTTTGTCGTCGCCGCATTGTCAAAGTATATCATTATATTTCAATCACGCCTTCATAGGACTGCTTAACGGAACCGTCGAGCACGAGGTCGCCGTTTTCGAGGTACTTTACGAAGAGGTCGCCGCCGCGAAGTTTTACGGTAATCACCTTATCCTTCGCGCACCAGCCCACCTTTACCGCCGCCGCAACTACCGCCGCCGCAGCCGTGCCGCAAGCCATGGTTTCGCCGTTGACCTTGTCCCATACGCGGAGCTTGAGCGTGAGGTCGTTTACCACCCTCGCGCACTCGACGTATGCAAGTCCGGGGAATATTCCCGATGCCAGCACAGCCTGGCCGAGACTCTCGATATCGACGTCGTCCACTTTGTCGCAGAAGATGATGCAGTGCGAATTGCCCACCCTTACGGCGGTCGTCTCATACGCCTTTCCGCCGAAAGTCATAAGCATGCACACGATTTCGCTCTCAGTCTTTGCGGGAATCTCCTTCGGGTCGAACGTAGCCCTGCCGAGGTTTACCGAAACGGAGCTTGCAACACCGTTGAACGAAACAACTTCGAGCGTTTTAACGCCGCCGCACGTTTCAACGGTAATCTTATCGGAGTTGACCATGCGCTTATCGAATACGTATTTTGCAACGCACCTCAAAGGATTGGCGGCAAGTCCGCCGCTGCTTCCGTCGCGGTTGAACACCCTCATCTTGCAGTCGGCCACGTCAGATTTTTCAATCATCACTATGCCGTCGCTGCCTATTCCGTAGTGCCTGTCGGAGAAATTTATCGCAAGCGATTCGGGGCAGGTTATCTTGTTGTCGAAATTGTTGAAGAATATATAGTCGTTGCCGCAGCTGTGCATTTTGCAGAAATTGAGCTTCAATTTCTCCCTGCGCAGGTGGTTGATATCGACGAGTTCGGTGTTGAACTGCGTATATCTGCCCGCAATGCAGTCGGCAAGCGCGTTGGTCGTATCGAGCGAAGTGAGCACTGTTATGCCGAGCAGAATCGCATGGTGATGGAGCGAAATGTAGTTGGTTATCGACTCCATGTCCGTCTTGCCCGTGTACACGACGTAGTCGATTTTGCCCTCGTCCATGAGCTTGAATATGTCGTCGTTCGTGGAGAGGCGCGCAACTTCCGTGCACTCTATGCCGAGACTGCGGATGACGTTCGCCGTGCCCTTCGTGGCGTAGAACGTAAGCCCGAGGTCGGCAAACTTTTTGACGATATTTACTATTTCGTACTTATCCTGGTCGTTTACCGTGAAGTAAATTCCCGAAGGGTGCTGCTTAGTGGGGTGTTTCATGTTGAAGCCCGCAGATACGAGCCCCTTGAAGAGCGCCTCCTCTATCGTCTTGCCTATGCCGAGGACTTCACCCGTGGACTTCATCTCGGGACCAAGCTGCGAGTTCACGTCGTTGAGTTTTTCAAACGAGAACACGGGCACTTTTACCGCCACATAGGGCGAGTTGGGATATAAGCCCGTGCCATAGCCGAGGCGCTTTAACTTTGCGCCTACGAGAATCTTGGTCGCAAGCTCAACCATGGGTACGCCCGTAACCTTGGAGATATACGGAATGGTTCTCGACGCCCTCGGGTTTACCTCTATTACATAGAGTTCGTTGTGGTAAATGAGGTACTGTATGTTTATAAGCCCCTTCGTCTTTAACGAGAGCGCAAGCTCGATGGAGATATCCACCACCTTTTTGAGCATTGCGTCGCTCAGATTGTAGGGAGGATAAACGGCAATAGAGTCGCCGCTGTGAACGCCCGCGCGTTCGATATGCTGCATTATGCCGGGGATAAGCACATCCACGCCGTCGGATATCGCGTCGACTTCGAGCTCCGTGCCCATGAGATACTTGTCGCAGAGAACGGGGTTTTCAATCTTCTGCGCGAGTATGACGTCCATGTACCTCTCGATATCGTTCTGCGTGAAGGCTATGGTCATGTTCTGGCCGCCTATAACATACGAAGGACGGAGAAGCACGGGATAGCCGAGCTTTTCGGCGGCAGAGATTGCCTCCTCCTTCGTCATTACGGTGAGCCCCTTGGGACGCGCTATGGAGAACTGTTCCAAAAGTTCGTCGAACCTCTCCCTGTCCTCGGCGAGGTCTACGCTGTCGGCAGGGGTGCCGAGAATGCGTATGCCCTTTTTATCGAGGTAGCTGCACAGCTTTATTGCCGTCTGTCCGCCGAAAGTTATAACTACGCCGTAGGGCTTTTCGACGTCTATTACCGACTGAACGTCCTCGGGAGTGAGCGCCTCGAAATACAGCCTGTCGGCAGTGTCGAAGTCGGTGGATACCGTTTCGGGGTTATTGTTTATGATTATAACCTCGTAGCCCATCTCTTTGAGCGTCCACACGCAGTGAACGGACGAATAGTCGAACTCGATGCCCTGACCGATTCGTATGGGGCCCGAGCCGATAACTATTATCCTGCGCTTTTTGCTGCGCTTTACAAAGGGTTTGGCCTCGTCGTGGTCGGGCTCGTCGTAAGTTGAGTAGAAATACGGCGTCTGGGCGGCAAACTCCGCGCCGCAGGTATCTACCATCTTGAACACGGCGTCCCTGTGCATGGGAAGTTTGTTACCCGATATCTTTTCGAGCTCCTTGTCGGGATAGCCCATCTTTTTACCCTGCATATACTGTGCACGGGTGAGCGGCTTGCCGGCTATTTCGCACTCGAAATCGGAGAGATTTTTGAGTTTGTTCAAAAACCACTTGTCTATCTTGGTTATTGCGTGAATATCGTCTACCGATATGCCGCGCTTTATCGCGCTGAATACGACGAACAGCCTCTCGTCGGTAAGTTCGTGCAGTTTAGCGCGGATTTCCTCGTCGGAAAACTCGGCCATTTTGGGCATATTGAGCGTGCCGAGCGAAATTTCGGCGCCGCGCACCGCCTTCATTATAGCCATCTCGAAGGAAGTGCCTATCGCCATCACCTCGCCTGTCGCCTTCATTCTCGTGCCGAGCGTGCGCTTTGCATAGAGGAATTTATCGAACGGCCACTTGGGAAGCTTAACGACGACATAGTCGAGAGTGGGCTCGAAGCAGGCATAAGTTTTGCCCGTTACATCGTTTTTAATCTCGTCGAGCGTGTAGCCGAGGGCAATCTTGGTGGCAACCTTGGCAATAGGATAGCCCGTCGCCTTGGAGGCGAGCGCCGAAGAGCGCGAAACACGGGGATTGACTTCTATTACAGAGTATTCAAAAGAATCGGGATTGAGCGCGAACTGGCAGTTGCAGCCGCCTTCTATGCCGAGCTCGGTTATGATGTCGAGCGAAGCCGTGCGGAGCATCTGATACTCTTTGTCGGAGAGCGTAACTGCTGGCGCGATTACTATCGAGTCGCCCGTGTGTATGCCGACGGGGTCGAAGTTCTCCATCGAGCAGACGGTGAGCACGTTGCCCGCGCCGTCGCGCAGAACTTCGAACTCTATCTCCTTCCAGCCGCCGATGTACTTTTCAATCAGTACCTGCGTGATAGGCGAGAGCATGAGTCCGTTGTGGGCTATGATTTTAAGCTCCTCCTCGTCGTGGGCAACGCCGCCGCCCGCGCCGCCGAGCGTGTATGCGGGGCGCACGATTACGGGATAGCCGCCTATTTTATTTGCCACTTCGAGGCACTCTTCAACCGTGTAGGCAATATCGGAGGGAACGACGGGCTGGTTAATCTTCTGCATGGTCTCTTTAAAGAGCTCCCTGTCCTCCGCCCTGTCAATCGCGCTTAAATTTACGCCGATAAGTTTTACGCCCCACTCATCGAGAAAGCCCTCTTTTGCAAGCTGGCAGCCGAGGGTGAGACCCGTCTGTCCGCCGAGAGAAGCAAGCAGGCTGTCGGGACGTTCCTTTATGATTATTCTCTTTAACGTATCTATGGTGAGCGGCTCGAGATATATCTCGTCTGCGAGCGCCTTGTCGGTCATTATAGTTGCGGGATTGGAGTTACAGAGAACTACGTCGAGCCCCGCGTCTTTAAGAACGCGGCATGCCTGCGCGCCCGCATAGTCGAACTCGGCAGCCTGGCCTATTACTATGGGGCCCGAACCTATAACGAGTACTTTTTTGATATCCTCTCTCTTAGGCATGATATCTGCCCTCCTTTATGTTGAGTATGAATTTATCGAAAAGGAAGGACGCGTCCATGGGACCGCCGCACGCCTCGGGGTGGAACTGCACCGTGTATGCGTTGAGTTCGGGATATTCGAAGCCCTCGCAGGTGCCGTCGTTGGCGTTTACAAAGCTGAGCTTGCCGCCCTCTACGCTCGAGGAGATAACCTCATAGCCGTGGTTCTGGCTGGAGATATACACCCTGCCCGTGTCGAGATTTTTTACGGGCTGGTTCGAGCCGCGGTGTCCGTACTTCATCTTCTTGGTCTTGCCGCCCATCGCAAGCGCGAAGAGCTGATGGCCGAGGCAGATGCCGAATACGGGAAGCCTGCCTGCAAGTTTGCGGATATTGGATATAACTTCGGTATTTTCAGAGGGGTCGCCGGGGCCGTTGGTGAGCATAAGACCCTGCGGTTCGAGCGCAAGAATCTGCTCGGCGGTGTAGTACGAAGGCACCTTCATGCAATAGCAGCCGCGGTTTGCAAGCTCGCGCATTATGTTGCGCTTTGCGCCGAAGTCCCATACGGCAACCCTTATTCCATCGGGGTCGCCGAGGTATTCAACCTCGCTGCAGGTAACCGATTTTACTGCGTCCTTTATCCTGTACGCGCAAACTTCCGTCAAATCTTTGAGCGGTTTTTTGGTTATGGCGGCATTCATAACGCCCGCCTCTCTCACAATTTTGGTGAGCTCGCGGGTGTCTATTCCGTAAATTCCGGGTATGCCGTTCTTTTTGAGGAACTCGTCGATTGTTCCCCCGCACCTGAAGTTGGAGGGTGCGTCGCATTTCTCTCTCACGATGTAGGCAGTGACCCACGGCTTTTTGCTCTCCATGTCAGCTTCAATCATGCCGTAATTGCCTATGAGCGGGAATGTCTGCGTGACTATCTGCCCGTAGTAGCTCGGGTCGGTCAGAGTTTCGATATAGCCCGTCATGCCGGTAGTGAACACGAGTTCGCCAACGACTTCCTTTTCGGCGCCGAACGAATACCCCGTGAACTGTCTGCCGTTTTCAAGCGTCAAATAAACTTTGCTGTTTTTCATCTATACTTCCTTTTCATGCCTATCCGACGGTTGCCGTGCGGCAACCGCCTGATAAACGGATTTTTTTACGGGAGGTTAAATAAATAATCTGAGTAACTGAATTTGCAAATGCCGCCTTTGGAGCTGGCTCAAACTATAAGCGCTCGGTTAAATAATTAACAACTGAGCGGCTTTTTATCTCATGAGTTTTACCATAACAGCTTTCTGCGCGTGCAGCCTGTTTTCAGCTTCGTCGAATATCTCCTTGGCGTGCGCTTCGAGAACGCCGTCGGTAATCTCTTCGCCGCGGTGGGCAGGCAGGCAGTGCATGACCATAACGTCGTCCTTTGCCGCCTTTATGTTCTTTTCGTTTATCTGGAAGCCCTTGAACGCGTTCTCGCGCTCGGCCTTCTCCTTTTCCTGACCCATCGACGCCCACACGTCGGTATAGAGCACGTCGGCGCCCGATATCGCCTCTTCGACGTCGGAAGTTACGGTTAAAAGCCCGCTCTCCTTGCCCCATTTTACAAGCTCGGCGTCGGGCTCGTAGCCCTTCGGGCAGGCAACGGTAAAGCTCATTCCCGTTTTAACGGCGCCCACTATAAGGCTGTTCGCCATATTGTTGCCGTCGCCGACGAACGCCATTTTGAGCCCCTTGAACGTGCCCTTGTACTCCCTTATCGTCATAAGGTCGGCAAGCACCTGGCAGGGGTGGCAATAGTCGGTAAGTCCGTTTATTATGGGAATGGAACCGTATTTTGCAAGGTCTTCGACTTCCTGCTGGGCGAAGGTACGAATCATTATGCCGTCGAGATAGCGCGAGAGGACGCGCGCCGTATCCTTTACGGGCTCGCCCCTGCCAATCTGCAGGTCGTTGCTCGACAAAAAGAGCGCGTAGCCCCCGAGCTCGTACATTCCCACTTCGAACGACACCCTCGTGCGGGTGGACGCCTTCTGGAAAATCATGCCGAGCTTTTTGCCCTTTAAGTAATCTTTCTGTATTCCGTTATTCCTTTCGAATTTGAGCTGGTCGGCGAGGTTGAGTATGGAAAGAATATCCTCCCTCGAAAGGTCGCCGAGTCTAAGTAAATGTTTCATTCGCTTATAACCTCGCTTAAAATTTTGAGCGCAAAGTCAATTTCGTCTTTGCTTATATTCAGGGGCGGCAGAAGGCGCACTTTTGAGTGTGCCGTGAGCACCAGAAGCCCCTTATCGATGCATTTTTTTGCAATTTCGGAGGCGGGTTTTGCGGTTTTGATGCCTATCATGAGCCCCATGCCGCTCACTTCCTCCACGCCTTCAATCTTCTCCAATCCCGTCTTAAAATACTCGCCCTTTTCGCGCACGGAAAGCAGGAGCTTTTCGTCTATTCTTCCGATTATACTGCACGCGCCCGCGCAAACCACGGGGTTGCCGCCGAAAGTAGAACCGTGGTCGCCGAATCCGAACACGTTTTCACACTTATCAAAGAGCATGCACGCGCCTATCGGAAGTCCGCCGCCCAGTCCCTTTGCCGTGGTGACTATGTCGGGAGAAATGCCGTACGCCTGGTAGGCATACAGATAGCCCGTTCTGCCGTTGCCCGTCTGTACTTCGTCGCAGATAAGCAGGATATCGCGCTCCTTGCAGAGCTTTTCGACAGACTTTACGAAATCTTTATCGAGCGTATTTACCCCGCTCTCGCCCTGGATGCATTCAATCATTACGGCGCAGGTGTTTTCGTTTACGCACTTTTCAACGCCCTCCGTCGTGGGCTCGGCGTACACGAACCCTGCGGGGAAAGGGCCGTAATACTTATGGAACGCGTCCTGCCCCGTCGCGGCGAGAGTTGCGAGAGTTCTGCCGTGAAAGGAATCTTTTAAAGTAATTATCTCCTTTCTCTTTTCGCCGTGGTGAACTTCGCCGTATTTGCGCGCCGCTTTAATGGCACATTCGTTGGCCTCGGCGCCGCTGTTGCCGAAGAACACCTTCTTCGCGCCCGTCTTTTCGCACAAAAGTTTTGCAAGGCGCGCCTGCGGCTCGGTGTAAAAGAGGTTGCTCGTGTGCTGAACGCTGTTAAGCTGGGCAATAACCGCATTCTTCCACTCCTCGTCGTTTATGCCGAAAATATCCACCGCAATGCCGCTGCCGCAGTCGACGTATTCCTTGCCGTCGTAGTCGTAGAGGCGGCACCCCCTGCCCTCTTTAAATGCCACGCGGAAGCGTGCGTATGTCCCCGCTATATATTGCTTATCCTCATCTATAATATTTTTTCCGTCCATCTCGTCACCGTAAACCAATAATTCGGCAAGGGGCGGCAATCGCCCCGAATACTAAAATAAAGACTGATTTAAAAGGATAAATCAGTCAACTGTAAAACATGGTGCCGCTGCCTTCTTCAGACAAAATTTCCACCAAAATGGAATGGTAAACCCTGCCGTCGGTTATGAACACCTTGTTCACGCCGCGGCGTATGGCTTCCTTGCAGCAATCTATTTTGGGTATCATGCCGCCCGATATTATGCCCTGCTTTACGAGCGCGGGAATATCGGACACGTATACCTTTTTTATAAGGCTGTCGGGGTCGTCTTTATCCTCCATAAGCCCCTTTATGTCGGTCATTAAAATGAGGCTCTCCGCCCCAATCGCCCCGGCTATCGCCGCCGCGGCCGTGTCGGCGTTTATGTTATAAATATTTCCGCCGTCGTCGAAACCAATCGGGGAAATGACGGGAACATAGCCGAGGCTGAGCATATCCTTTATGACGCCCGCGTCGACATTTACAATCCTGCCCACATAGCCGAGGTCCTCGGAGACCTTTTCGCATTTAAGCATGTGTCCGTCTTCGCCGCAAAGGCCGATTGCTTTGCCGCCCGCCGCGCAGAGAAGGTCGACGAGCGATTTATTCACCTTGCCTGCAAGCGCCATGCGGGCTATTTCGGCAGTTTCGGCGTCGGTATAGCGCAGTCCGTTCACAAATTTGGGCGTTATGCCCATCTTTTTGGAAATATCGGAAATCTCGGGGCCGCCGCCGTGGACGAGCACGACTTTGATTCCGAGGGCGCTGAGCACTGCGACGTCGTTCATTACAGCAAATTTGAGCTTGCCGTCGGTCATCGCGTTGCCGCCGTATTTTATAACTATAATCTTGTTATAGTATTTTTTGATGTACGGCAGAGCCTCAACCAAAAACTCAGCCTGTTCCTGTTTATCCATAGATTCTCCGAAATTCTGTGCCGTCTTTCCCGTTTTTGCTCTTTAATACTTAATGCGCCCCGCGTCAGGTGCGGTAGTCGCCGTTTATTTTAACGTAGTCGTAAGTCAGGTCGCAGCCCCACGCAGAGGCCTTGCAGCCTCCGAGTTTCAAATCGATGTTTATTTCGACTTCGTCCTTTAAAAGCACTTCCTTTGCGAATTGCTCGTCAAACGGAATTCCGCTGCCGTTCTCGCATACGGGAAGCCTGCCCTTCGAGGAACGGAAGCTTACGTCTATTCTGTTCACGTCTACGGGCTCGCCCGCATAACCTATCGCGCAAAGCACCCTGCCCCAGTTGGCGTCGGCGCCGAACATCGCTGCCTTCACGAGCGAGGACTTGATTACGGATTTTGCGACGTTTTTTGCCATTTTGGCAGTTTTTGCGCCGCGGACGTTGCATTCTATAAGCTTCGTCGCGCCCTCGCCGTCCTTTGCAATCATCTTCGAGAGCTTTACCGTGCAGTAATGAAGAGCCTTTCTGAACGCCGAGAAATCGGCGCCAGCCTCTTCAATCTTTTGGTTTTCCGCAAGCCCGTTTGCAAGTATGCAGCAGGTATCGTTCGTGGACTGGTCGCCGTCTATGCTGACCATATTGAACGACGTTTTTACGTCCTCGGAGAGTGCCTTTTGCAGCATCTGCGAAGATATGCTGACATCGGTGGTTATGAATATGAGAGTCGTCGCCATGTTGGGGCAAATCATGCCCACGCCCTTTGCAATCGCGCCGATGCGGCAGGTTTTGCCGCCAAGTTCAAATTCAACGGCAACCGACTTGGGAACGGTATCGGTCGTCATGATGGCTTCGGCCGCGCTGTCGCTGTTTAACGAGAGCGAAGAATAGAGTTCGCCGATGGCGTTCGCCATGGGCGTTATATCGAGCGGAAGCCCTATCACGCCCGTCGAGGCGACTATGACGTCCGACGAATCGATGCCCGCAACCTTCGTAACGAGGGCGCACATCTTCTCCGCCACTTCCTCGCCGTCTTTGTTGCAGGTGTTCGCGTTGCCGCTGTTGCATATCACCGCCTGCGCCACGCCGTTTGCAATGTTGCGCTTTGTGACGAGCACGGGCGCGCCCTTTACAAGGTTCTGGGTAAACACGCCGGCCGCCGCGCAGGGCACGTCGCTCACAATGAGCGCAAAATCTTTTTTATCCTTATTTTTCCTTATGCCGCAGTGTATGCCGCCCGCTTTAAAACCGAGGGGCGCGCACACTCCGCCGCTTGTCTCACGCAAAAATTTCATATTAACAAATCAGAAGTGCCTTAAAAAAGTTATTACCAAAGCTTTTGCGACGGCTGCTTAGCCAAGATTTTTATATATTATATCCCAAAATTGCCGCGCCGTCAATCGACTTGGTGAAATATTTATTCAAAACAACGCTTTTTAAAAACATGCCGCAACACGGGCGGCACATTCATAAACGCGGGCGGCGCTTTTATAAAAAATATAGCTGAAACCAGCCGCCGCAAATTGCAAATTACAGCCGTTTGCCGGCCGTACCTGGCGATTAAACCGCCCGCAACGCCCGAGCCGGATTGAAAATTGCAATGTTATACGAGCGAGAACGTTTCGTCGAGCCCGAGCATTATGTTCATGTTCTGCACGGCCGCGCCCGAGGCGCCCTTGCCGAGATTATCGAACACGCTGCACATGAGTATCATATTGTTGTTGCCGCTTACGTAAATTTTTAAAAGATTGGTACCCGCCAGCTCATTTGCAGGCAAATACGCGGGAATTTCCTCTTTTTTTGCCACTTTTACGAAATTCTGCGACGCATAGTACTCTGCAAAGTAGTTTCTTATGTCGTCTGCACCCATTTTTTTGAGCAACAGGCTTTTGTAAAGCGGAACGGTTACGCACATTCCGCAATAGAAGTCACCCACAATGGGATTAAAAATCGGGGCGTGTTCAAGCGCGCATTCCTTTACCATTTCAGGCAGGTGCTTGTGTGAAAGCGAAAGCGAATACTGCCTCGGGGAAGATAAGAGCACGCTCCTGCCCTCCGCCTCATATTCCGCTATCATCTTTTTGCCGCCGCCCGAATAGCCCGTTACAGAATGTGCGGTGAGAGGATAGCCCGCGCCGAGAATTCCCCCTTTCACGAGCGGCGCGACGAGCGTTATAAAGCCGGTGGCGTGGCAACCGGGATTTGCAACGCGCGGAGAGCGGGCAATCGCCTCTCTCCTCTCCGCCGAAAGTTCGGGAAGCCCGTACACCCAGCCGTCCGCCGTGCGGTGGGCCGTCGACGTGTCAATCACGCGCACCGACGGGTTCTCTATCAGAGAAACCGACTCTCTCGCCGCCGCGTCGGGCAGGCATAGAAAACAGATATCGGCGGCGTTCAGCCGTTCCTTTCTCGCAGAAACGTCTTTGCGAAGCTCTTCGGGAATGGTTATAAGGTTTATGTCGCCGCGCTTTGCAAGCCTCTCATAAATCTGGAGCCCCGTCGTGCCCTCGCGGCCATCTATAAATACGTTAAACATTTTAAATAATTTTCCGCCGTAACAAGCGGCCATGTATTATAAACCGGTTATGCAGTACAAAGCGGCAAACATTGCCGCTTGCCGCAGATACCGTTTTTTATTTGCCGCGCGCCGCTTTATTTTCGGCGCACGGTTTTTACCGTATAATTTTTTCCTTATAAATTTATTTGAGTTTTTTCTCGTCGAGGAGAGCCTTTATCTTGATGGGCAGACCGAACAGGTTGATAAAGCCTGCGGAATCGGTCTGGTCGTAGCAATGGTCCTCGCCGAACGTTGCGATATCTTCGCTGTAAAGCGAGTGAGGCGAAGTTATGCCCGCGGGAATTATGTTGCCCTTGTAGATGCGAAGCTTTACGTCGCCCGTAACGTTCTCCTGGGTCTTGTCGACAAACGCGTCGAACGCCTCCCTGAGCGGAGTGAACCACTGACCGTCGTACACCATCTCGCCGTATTTGATGGCAATGAGCTGCTTATAGTGCGCAGTCGCCTTGTCGAGGCAGATAGATTCGAGAAGTTCGTGCGCGGTATATAAAATTGTGCCGCCGGGAGTTTCGTATACGCCGCGGCTCTTCATTCCGACAAGGCGGTTTTCCACCATATCGATAATGCCCACGCCGTTTTCGCCGCCGACTTTGTTGAGCTTTTCAATCAACGAAACGCTGTCGAGCTCTTCTCCGTCTATCGCGGTGGGAATGCCCTTTTCAAAATGGATGGTTATATAGGTGCTCTTGTCGGGCGCTTTCCAGGGGGATACGCCGAGTTCGAGTATCTTATCGTACTGCGGCTCGTTCGCAGGGTCTTCGAGGTCAAGCCCCTCGTGCGACAGGTGCCAGAGGTTCTTATCCTTGGAATAGTTGGTTTCCCTGTTTATTTTAAGGGGAACGTTGTGTGCCTCGGCGTAGTCAATCTCCTCGTCGCGGCTCTTTATGTTCCATATGCGCCAGGGCGCGATTATGGGCATTTCGGGCGCGAAAGCTTTGATTGAAAGCTCGAAACGCACCTGGTCGTTACCCTTGCCCGTGCAGCCGTGGCAAATTGCGTCGGCGCCCTCTTTTTTGGCTATCTCAACTATCCTCTTTGCGATTACGGGACGGGCAAACGAAGTGCCGAGAAGGTACCTGTTTTCATATACCGCTCCCGCTTTCATCGTGGGATAGATGTAATCTTCGATAAATTCCTTGCGAAGGTCCTCTATATAAAGTTTGGATGCGCCCGTTTTAAGCGCCTTTTCTTCAAGCCCCTCAAGCTCCGATTCCTGACCTACGTCGGCGGAGACGGCTATAACCTCGCAATTATCGTAATTTTCTTTGAGCCAGGGAATGATAATCGACGTATCAAGCCCGCCCGAATACGCAAGAACTACTTTTTTAATCTTCTTTTCCATTACTTTTTTCGTCCGCTTTAATATATTTGAAGCGTTCTTTGAGCTTCATCGCGCAAATTATACAATATATACAAGTTCAAGTCAAGCGTTTCTTGTGTATATTTAAAAAAATTTAAGGAAATTTTTGCATAAATATTCACATTTTATTCATTTTTAAAGAATAATTGCATAAATATGCAAAATTTATCCATAATTTGCACACAATACGCGCGGCAGAGGGTTTTGCCGCGCAAAAACGCGCGAAGGGTTTTAATAGAGCCTTATGAGAAAGGTGTATTTTTTAAGCTCGGCGCGATATCTCTTCCAGTCGGGCATAAAGCGCGAAACGAGCTGCCAGAATTCCTTTGAATGGTCATGGTGAACGGTGTG
Organism: Candidatus Coproplasma stercoravium; assembly: GCA_018713165.1. GTDB lineage: Bacteria > Bacillota > Clostridia > Christensenellales > Borkfalkiaceae > Coproplasma > Coproplasma stercoravium. The sequence goes on from DVFR01000021.1 coordinate 26,957, forward strand.
GCATAGCTCGTGAACCATAACGTATTTCTGCACGGACTGCGGGAGCATGAGCAGCTTGAAATTAAAAATTATATTGCAGTTGCCGTCGCAACAGCCCCACCTTCCCGTGTAAGAGCGAAAGGATACCGAAGCAGCCTTTAAATTGCACGCCCGCTCGACCTCGCGGAATTTTTCGGTAAAGTATCCGCCGAGAGTGCCGACGTAAGCCGATTTAAAGCCCCTTTCGCCCGTAACGTGCACCCCCGCGCCGTCGATAAAGTTACGCGTGCTCTTTATTACGGGCACGAGGTCGCCGCCTACATATGCCATGCGGTAATCTCTAACGCTCTGCCTTGCGAGATTGTTTGCGCTGTTGAACGCCATTGCGCGCTCTATCCACCCGCGCTTTCCGGCAATCACGTTTTCGACGTCGCGCAGGCTCGCGCGCTGCGGCGCGCGCACGATAATTTTGTTGTCCTCGGTAACCTTTATGGTGTACGTTTTTCTGTCGCTCTTTATAAGCGTATATTCATATTTAGGCATAACTGATTTCCGGTCTCAAGCTTAAAGCCGGTAATCCGGCTTTCCGCATACTTTAAACTTGCCCGCCGCGGCATACGCCGCGCGGGCAATTCAAAACAAAAATTATATTCTTCTGAACTCAACCTTAATTCTTACGCGCGCCTCGTCGCCGACTCTGCCCTCAATGAGTGAAACGTCGCCGTCGTCGGCACGGAAAAATTCAAGTTTTTCGCCGTATTTGCACTGCTTTACGTATGTAATCAGAACGTTTTTAACGCTCCTTGTGCCGAGCTCGTCGACGCTGAACGTATCGAGGCACAAATCGGCGTATTTGGTGTTGTTTACGTGGAAATAATGGTCGTAATCGGAGGCCGAAACGATTTTTTCGTACTTCTTTTCGCCCACTTTCAGCGGCGCAATGCGCCACGAGTTATAGTCGATTGCGCGGAAATCGTTATATTCGCGCGTGTCACCCTCGAAAAACGCGCTCGTCGGGAGAATGGCAAAAGTCTTCAGGTCGACCATGCACCAGCGGGTCGTCGCAACGCACACTTTTTCATCCCCGGAATACACTTCAAACTCCCTTAAAAAGATGGTGTTTTTCGGCTTGATGGGCCACGTGTGCACCGTGAGCTTTTCTTTAAGTTTAATAGGACGGTAAATTTCTATGTACCAGTTTGCGAGAATGAAACCTATGCCTCTCGGGGCTATGTCGTCATAGCCGAAGCCGAGTTCGTCGGCAGAAAGACAGGCCGACTCTTCGAGCACCGACATGAGCGACGAGAGTTTGAGCTCGTCTTTGAAATCCACGTCGGTATAACGGATATCGTAATCCCTTATATTCCTGTACATTTTTCAACTCCTGAACAAAAAACATCGCAGCGCAGCAGGCTCATACCCGCTTGCACAGCGATATAATTATATCACGGCGCAAAAAAAATGTCTAACGAATGACGGCCCAAAAATACAGGCAAAAAATACAGGCAAAAAATACGGCAAATTGCCCGAGTCCGTCAATTATGTTTGACATAGTACTATAAATATTACCAAACTATTGACATTCAGCCGCAATTTATGTTATAATTTTTATAACATACGGGAGAAATACCATGGATAACAACACCGAAGAATTTGAAGGCGGTCAGGGCAAGAGCTCGATAAGCGCCGACCTCATACGCGGACACATAAACACCATCATTCTCCGCTCGCTGTACGATAGAGACAAGTACGGCTACGAGATAATCAATGAAATAAACGAAAAGAGCCACGGGCAGTACACGCTTAAGCAGCCCACGCTTTACAGCGCCCTTAAAAGGCTGGAAAACCAGGGCTATATTCAGGCTTATTGGAAGAACGACGAAGTTTCGGCGGGCGGCAGACGAAAATATTTCCGCCTCACCGAAAGCGGGCGCGAAATAACCGAGCATAACCAGGCAGAATGGGAATATTCGAGGACTGTCATCGATAATCTCATCTCAGACCGCAACTTCGACTTCAACCAGCCCGCCCCCACGCCCGTCGACTTCAAAATTCTGAAACAGGCGACTTCGCGCGTACCCGTAATTCACGGCGAGGACGGCGAAGAACAAAAAGAAGAAAAACCCGACAAGACGGATGAGACAGGAATGCCCTCGGTTGAGGCACGCACCTACACCGTATCGGAAGACGTTCAGACAATATATATCGACGACCCCACAAAGAAACCCGAGGAAAAACCTGCGGAAGAAAAAAAGGTCGACGATACCCCCGCCGTCACTTATACCGCCGAAACGGAAAAGCCGCTTACATACTCCGAACAGCTCTTTGAAAGCGGAATGACCGCGAGCGCGCAGCCAGCAAGCGGCAATGCCGACACTGCGCCCGCGACACAGGAGCCTGCGCCGACGCAGGTACAGGAACCCGTGCAGCAGCCTAATCCGCAGGTTATGAATAACAGCGAGCCTGCGCACGAATACATTGCACAGCCCGCCGAAACGCAGCAGACGACTTACAGCGAGCACACGGAAAGTTATAACGAAAGCTACGACGTCCGCCGCGGGGAACATGCGGGTCAGCAAGACAATTATGCACGGCAAAGCCCCTACTCCGACGAAGAAATTGACGCCGAGAGAGCGAGATACACTTCACAACTCGGCCGCTCGGCCGAAGAAGAGAGCCGCAGACGCGCACACGAAAACTACCTCAAGCTCATCTCTGGCGACGACGATAAAAAGCGCAGCAAGCCAGAGGATACCGAGCAGAATACCGACAGACTTATTTATAACGCGCGCCCCGAACAGGAACGCGACTACAAGAATCTGATAGATAAACTCTTCGACAGTACTCTCAAAAATACCGAACCTGCGCCCGTACAGCAACCTGTTTACGCACAGCCACAGCCGCAGGTTACGCCCCAGCCAGCCGAACCCGTATTTGAACAGGTGCAGGCGCCCGCGCAGGAAGAACAGGTAAGACATCCGGTGAGATACGGCGGCTATCTCGACGCAAGCAAAAAAGCGGCTTCCGACGGACTTAAAATAAGCACGTCCGACGAAGCTTTCGCCGCAGGCGCGGCACGGCAGACGACGTATAACAAGGGCGCAACGCTCTTTAAGTGCTCGCTGATTATCGGCGTGATAATGCTGTTGGAATTTACGCTCACACTCCTGTTTATGGACGAGCTGAACGTTTCGATAGCCTACCCCATCATCATACTTGCGCTCGGCGTTGCAACCGTGCTCGTATGCGGAATACTCTTCGGCGCGCGCTACGGCAACCATATTCGCAAGCCGACGAGCCTCAGATACGTCTCAACGGCGTGCATTATAACCGTTCTTCTGATTATCATAATATTCATCTTTGCGTTTATTTTAAGTACCGACTGGTCGTCGACTACCGAAGTGCTCTCGCACGTGGTTATACCATGCATAATAGCGTTGAATATTCCGATATTCACTTTAAGCTTTTATCTGTTTACCAAAAATTAAAATAACGGAGCGCGCAATGAAACTTCTTGCAGTAGTAAGGTCAACTCATATGGGAAACACGATGCAGATAGCCGAGGCTATGGCGGAAGTTGCTCCCCTCACCATCGCCGATTTCGACGACATTGGGAAATACAATCTGTCGCAGTACGACGCCGTCGGGTTCGGCGGCGGAATAAATGCGGGCAGCCACGACCCGAAACTTATAAAGTTCGTCGAAAAGCTCCCCGCCGCACCTAAGTATTCGTTTGTATTCTCCACGAGCGCCACGGGCAAATACCAAAAATATAACAAAAAACTTATCTCCCTGCTCGAACAAAAGGGCAGCAAAGTTTTGGGCTCGTTCGGTTGCAAAGGCCTGTGCAAGTTCTTTATATTCGCGCTTGCGGGCGGCATAAACAAGGGCAGACCAAACATAGACGACTTCGACGCGGCGCAGAGCTTTATCGAAGATGTGATGAAAGACCTCGAAAAAGAAAAATCGGCAAACAAATAATTATAATGCAGCGTCGCGGAAAATTTCCGCGCCGCTTTTGCAGTCGTTTTCGTTGCCGTAACGATACAAAAATATAACTGTAGATACATATAATTTCAATAAAAATGCGGAGGCGTTTGCCTCCGCATTTTTTCCGCCATATGGCGCTGTTTGCTTTTTTATTTTGCGTATTCGACGCTTCTGAACTCGCGTATAACGTTTACCTTAATCTGTCCGGGATATTCGAGTTCCGATTCTATCTTCTTTGCGATATCCTTTGCAAGGAAGAGCGCCTGGGCGTCGTCAATCTGTTCGGGCTTTACCATAACGCGTATTTCCCTGCCCGCCTGGATTGCGTAGCTCTTGTCTACGCCGCTGAAGCTTGAGGCAATCTCTTCAAGCTTTTCAAGGCGCTTGACGTAGTTTGTGCCCGTCTCCCTTCTTGCGCCCGGTCTTGCGCCCGAAATCGCGTCGGCGGCAGCCACGAGCACAGCCTCAACCGTTTTAGGCTCCACGTCGCCGTGGTGCGCCTCAATCGCGTTTACGATGTTAGCATTCTCTTTATACTTCTTCGCAAGGTCGGCGCCGAGCCTTATGTGGGTGCCTTCCTGTTCGTGGTCGACTGCTTTGCCTATATCGTGCAGAAGTCCCGCGCGCTTTGCAAAGTTTACGTCGAGCCCGAGCTCCTGCGCCATAAGACCTGCAAGGAGCGCAACTTCTATGGAATGCTGATATACGTTCTGCCCGTAACTCGTCCTGTATTTGAGCCTGCCGATAAGTTTTATGAGCTCGGGGTGAAGCCCGAATATTCCGACTTCGAACATGGCGGCTTCGCCAGCCTGCTTAATCTCGTTGTCGAGTTCCTTTTTAACCTTTTCGACAGTCTCCTCTATGCGTGCGGGATGGATTCTGCCGTCGGCAATCAGTCTTTCAAGGGCAAGCCTTGCAACTTCCCTTCTCATAGGGTCGAACCCCGAGAGAATTACGACTTCGGGAGTATCGTCGATGATAAACTCGATGCCCGTAGCATTTTCGAGGGCGCGGATATTTCTGCCCTCCCTGCCTATTATCCTCGCCTTCATATCGTCGCTGGGAAGGGAAACCGTGGAAACGGTGACCTCCGACGTATGGTCTGCCGCGCAGCGCTGAATGGCTAGCGTGATAATCTTCTTCGCCTCGTTTGTCGCCTCTTCCTTTGCAGTCTGCTCGATGTTGCGCACCTGCAGCGCGACGTCGTGGCGCGTTTCGTCGAGAATCTCGTTGGAGAGGAGCGTTTTAGCCTCTTCCTTGGTGAGCTGAGCCACCTTTTCGAGTTCCTGAATCATCAGCTCGTGCTGGTGATTGATTTTGTCCTGCGTCTTTTTGATTTCCTGCTCTTTGTTGGCAAGTTCCTTCTTCTGCTGTTCGAGCGCGTCGCTCTTTTTGGTTAAGGAATCTTCCCTCTTGTCGAGGTTGTCCTCCCTTTGGGTTAAACGCTGTTCCTGCTTTGCAAGTTCAGCCTTTTTCTCCTTGCTTTCGCGTTCAAAGTCGTTTCTTAATTTAAGTTCCTGTTCCTTTGCCTCTAAAATGGCTTCCTTTTTTAGCGCTTTGCATTCAGCCTGAGCTTCGGCAACCATCTTCTGCGCCCTTTCAGACGCTTCGCCGAGTTCTTTATTTGCCTGGTCGACTTTCTTTTTGTGATTGAAGAAAAGCACGAATCCGGCTATCGCAGCCGCAATAGCCAATACGGCAACAACTATTGCAACTATCATGCCTATTGTTTCGCCGCTTGCAAGAAACAGGGAGCTTATGCCGAGTAGATACATGTAAGCCTCCTGATTATTTTGTAAATATATACGACCCCACAAAACGCCTGCGTAAAAGAAGCGTTTTAACGCAGGGTAAGTAATATCCTTATTAATTTTACAACATATTCGCAGTAAAGTCAACGGATAGCAGTTTTTTTGTTAAAATACTTTAAAATTGCATTAAAAAAGGGCGGTTAAGGCCGCCCTTTTTTATATTCTGTAACTCTCAGTCCGAAATTTCCGAAAGCCATAACGAGACCGAAGCGTCGGAAGGCATCCGCCAGTCGCCGCGCGGCGAGAGAGTTACGGTACCAACCTTTACGCCGTCGGGTATGCACGAACGTTTGAACTGCTGCGAGAAAAATCTCTTATAAAAGTTTTTGAGCCACTTGTCTATGACTTCTTCCGAAAAGTCGTCTTTAAAGGTTTTACGCGCGACATAGCGCACCTTTTCGGGCGAAAAGCCCCAGCGCACCGCGTAATACAGGAAAAAGTCGTGCAAAACGTAGGGGCCGACTATATCCTCGGTCTTTTGCGCGATATTGCCCGCTTTGTCGGGAGGCAGCAGTTCGGGGCTTATCTCGGTGGATAAAATGACTTCCAGCGTCTTTTGCGCCTTGCCGCCAAGCCTTTCCGCCTCGAACTTTATAAGGTGCTTTACGAGCGTTTTGGGCACGCCCGAATTTACGGCATACATAGACATATGGTCGCCGTTGTAGGTCGCCCAGCCAAGCGCGAGTTCGCTCAAATCGCCCGTGCCGATAACCAGCCCTCCCGTCTTGTTCGCCGTATCCATGAGAATCATGGTGCGCATGCGCGCCTGCGAATTTTCGTAAGTGACGTCGAGCACTTTCGGGTCGTGCCCGATATCTTCGAAGTGCTTTAAAACGCTGCCCGTAATATCGACGGTTTTAAGCGTTACGCCGAGCGCCGACGAAAGCTCTTTGGAGCTGTTGAACGTCTTGCCCGTGGTACCGAAACCGGGCATGGTAATGGCTATTATATCTGTGAGCTCTTTGCCGAGCTTTTTGAACGCACGGCAGGTGACGAGCAACGCCAGCGCCGAATCAAGTCCGCCCGAAATGCCTATGACCGCCGTCTTTGCATTCGTATGTTTAAGGCGCTTTACAAGCCCCATCATCTGCAAATTCAAAATAAGTTCGGTGCGCTCTGAAAGGCGCGTTCCTTCTTTTGGCACGAAGGGATACTTTGCAAAAGTCCTGTTCGTATCACCGTTGCATTTGCACACGTTTACAGGTATAAACACGGCATTGTTGTCATTATATCCTTCGTAAAAGGCGCTTGCGCACCTCTTCCTCTCGTTATCGAGTTTATCGACGTCGATATCCGCAAACAAAAGACCGTTCTCAAACAGTTTGCTCTCGGCGAGCACAGAGCCGTTTTCACAGATAAGATTGTGACCTGCAAATACCATGTCGGTAGTGCTTTCGCCGTCGCCCGCGTCGCAGTAAACATAGCCGCAGATAAGCTTTGCCGACTGCATTTTAACGAGGTTTCTTCTGTATTCCGCCTTGCCCGCAATCTCATCGCTGCACGAAAGATTTACTATTATATTCGCTCCCGCGAGCGCCTGTTTTACAGAAGGCGAATCGGGCACCCACAAATCTTCGCATATCTCGGCGGATACCGTGAGATGCGGCATCTTCCTATCGTAAAATACGACGTCTCCCGTAAAATAGACTACTTTGCCGCCCCGCCACTCGGCATGATTCCTGCCAACCTTTTCGCCGGGACAAAAGTGCCGCTGTTCATAAAATTCCCCGTAGTTGGGTAAATGTTTTTTTGGGATAAATGCCTCTATCCCGCCCCCGTTGAACGCAACAGCACAGTTATAAAGCCTGCCGTATACCTCCACGGGAGCGCCAACAAAGATAAGCGGACCTTCGGGCAAGTTTTTGGCAAGGTATTCTATGGCGTCAGCGGCGGCGTCTATGAGGGCGCGCTGGTTGAAAAGGTCGCCGCAGGTATAGCCCGTTATGCAAAGTTCGGGAAACACGATTACCTGCGCACCCTTTTCAGCCGCCTCTTTCGCGGCGGAAAGTATGTTTTTTACGTTGAAGTCAACATCGCCCACCCTTATTTCGGGAGTGGCGGCGCATACCCTCACGAAGCCGTATTTATTCACGCCTTTTTCTCCTGAATGAGTTTATATTCCTGCCTGATTGCCGCTTCGATTTCGTCCCTTACTTCGGGATTGGCTACGAGGTATTCCCTCATCTTCTCTCTGCCTTGGGCAACCTTGTCGTCCTTGTAGCTGAACCATGCGCCGCTCTTTTTGAGCACGCCGAATTCTACGCCGAGGTCGATAAGGCAGCCCTCCTGCGAGATTCCCTTGCCATAAATTATGTCGAATTCAGCAACCCTGAACGGGGGCGCAACCTTATTTTTAACGACCTTGCACTTCGCCCTGTTGCCTATAATGCCGTCGCCGTCTTTGAGGGTATCCGACTTGCGGATATCCAGCCTGAGCGACGCAAAGTATTTGAGCGCCTTGCCGCCCGGGGTGGTTTCGGGGTTGCCGAACATAACGCCCACCTTTTCGCGAAGCTGGTTTATGAATATTACGCAGGTTTTGGAACGGCTGGTTATCGCCGTGAGCTTTCTCAGCGCCTGCGACATGAGCCTTGCAAGCAGACCCACGTGCGTATCGCCCATATCGCCCTCTATCTCCGCCTTCGGCGTGAGCGCCGCAACGGAGTCCACGACGATTACGTCGACCGCGCTCGAACGAACGAGCGACTCGCATATATCGAGCGCCTGCTCGCCCGTGTCGGGCTGGGAGATATAGAGCTCGTCGATATTTACGCCGAGGTTTGCGGCATAAACGGCGTCGAGAGCGTGCTCGGCGTCGATAAACGCGGCTATGCCGCCGCGCTTCTGCGCTTCGGCGATTATGTGCAGTGCGACGGTGGTTTTACCGGAAGATTCGGGGCCGTAAATCTCCATTATTCTGCCGCGGGGCACGCCGCCCACGCCGAGCGCCAAGTCGAGCGAGAGGCAACCCGTGGGAATAACTTCGAGGTCGGTGTTTACCGTGGCGTCGCCGAGCTTCATTATTGCGCCCTTGCCGTACTGCTTTTCAATCATTGCAACGGTAGAGTTCAGAGCTTTGAGTTTTTCTTCGTTCATTATGTTCTCCTGAAAAGGTTTTTTCACTATTTGATATGTTTATAAACGAGGAACAGCGCGTAGTTTATCGCCGTCTCGGTTATCGTTTTTCTGTCACCCGTAAAGTTGTATTTATACACGGTTGCTCCGTCTTTGAGCCCGACTGCTATATAGCACAGGCCTACGGGCTTTGAGGTATTGTCTGACCTAGGCCCGGCAATCCCCGTGGTCGCAACCGATACGTCGCAGTGCCCCTGCGCAATCAGCCCGTCCGCCATCTGGTAAGCTGTTTCCGCAGATACGGCGCCGGTCGATTTTATCGTCATTTCGTCGACGCCGAGCCTTGCTATCTTCGCCTCGTTGGAATAGGTATTCAGCCCCTCGAAATAAACTTCGCTTATCCCCGGTACTTCCACAAGGCGCTGCCCTACCCCGCCGCCCGTGAACGACTCCGCACAGGAAATTTTCATTCTGCGCAGCTTTAAGAGCTGATAGAGCCTCTGCGCGAGCGTTATGTCTTCGAGCGCGTATACATATTTATCGAGCGCGGAAACGAAGGTGCGCACAACCTCGTCCACCATCATCTTCGGGTCGCTCTCCGAATACACAATCTCTATCGTACAGTCGCCGTAACTGTCGTAAATGTTACATTCAAGCGCGGGGTTAATCTTCTTCGCGCTCTCCGCCGCCTTTAAAATTTCCGCGGGTGGCGCGCCCACCGTTTTTACGTACGCCCTTCCGAACTTTTTTCCGTGCTTTTCGCTTATATAACGGGCAAAACGGTTGCAGTCGGCGGCGTTCCCGCCGTCGGAAAAATATAAAAATACCGTGCGCGTCCCGTTATCGAGCGTCTCCGCCATATCAAACGCCGAGCCGTAGAGCGGCTGCAAAAAGTCCCTCAGCGTTTCGCGCATCGAACGGGGGCAGTATATCAGAGTGTTGTCGTAACTCTCGCGGCACTCTTTGAGCTGCGCGACGATATCGCGCGGACTGTCGTACGCGATGACGGCAATTTTATCGAAATACAGCCCCTCCGTGGCAAACGCGCGCACGCAGGGCGCATATTCGGCCGAATCGGGGCACAGTTTTTTATTTTTTAAAACAACGAGACAATTTCTCATTTTTCATGCGCTATTTTTTTAATACGTCGATATTTTTAACTATATAATTTATTCCCGAAAGCACCGTTAGAACTATGGCGGCGGCGAACAGAACGAGGCCGATATAGTTTATGACCTGCGCCGCGGTGTAAAACGCCTGCGAATAGTTGGCCATCATAAGCTCGGTAATGCCCGCGCTTATCAGAAGAACGACAATCGATGCGTCCTGGAATACCGTTTTATACTTGCCGAACATATCGGCGGCGATAACTTTGCCCGCATCGGCGGCAACCATGCGGAAGCCGCTGATTATTATCTCCCTTGCTAAAATGAGCGCGACGCCGCAACCCGCAACAATGAGCGCCCAGCTGCCCGTAAACAACGTGAACATGCCCGACATGGTGAGCATGAGGATAAACGCCGTTGCAACGAGCACTTTGTCTGCAATCGGGTCGAGGAACTTGCCGAGGTTGGTTACAAGATGGTATCTGCGCGCAATTTTCCCGTCGAAAAGGTCGGTGAGCGACGCGACGGCAAACACGACGAGCGCAACGAAAAAGTGACCCGTGAACTGCAGATAGAAAAAGAGCGCAAACACGGGAATGAGCACCATCCGGCTTATCGTGAGTTTGTTGGGCAGGTTCATGATTCCCTTACCCTTCGCAAATTTATAAAATTTATCGTCTTTAAAGCTCTCGTCCTCCGCCGCGCCTTCGGCAACTTCGCCTTCGCGCTCGTTTACGGGTTCTTCGTTCATTCTGCGTAGTCCTCCGTTCTGCCGTATAAATTATAGTTGTCGCAATCCTCTATAATAACGTCGTAATATTTGCCCTGTTCGGCAAAGGCGGCGTTAAAATATACGTTTCCGTCGATATCGGGCGCCGAAAAATATGCCCTGCCGTAAAAGCAACCGTTCTCTTCGCTGATGCCGTCGCAGAGCACCTTTAACGTTTTGCCCACGTGCGAGTGCATTTTTTTGAGAGAAACGCTCTTTTGTATGGCGTACATATTTTTTACCCGCCTGTTTTTTACCGCGGCGGCGATCTGACCCTTTATCTTGTATGCAGGAGTGTCCTCCTCCCGCGAGTAGGCAAAAAAACCGCAGTTATCAAGCTCGGCCTGTTTTAAAAATTCGCCGAGAGCCGCGCTCTCCTCCTCCGTTTCGGTGGGGAATCCGCAGATAAAGGTCGAGCGGATTGCAACGCCCGGAATCTCTTTTCTCAGCTTTGCGATAAGGTCGAGGTACGACTGCCTCGTCCCGCGCCTGTTCATCATTTTAAGAATGCGGTCTTCGCTGTGCTGGAAGGGAATATCGAGATATTTTATTATCTTTTTGTTGTCGCGTATCTCCGAAATGAGCGTGTCGTCTATCATCTCGGGATAGCAGTACAGCAATCTTACACTATTAATGTTGTCAAGCGCTGTCAACTTTTGCAAAATTTCACAAAGTTTTTTTTCGCCGTACAGGTCAATGCCGTAGCGCGTGACGTCCTGTGCGACGAGAATTAGCTCGGCTACTTCACCAAGCCCTTCAGCCTCTTTAACAAGCTCCTCCATGGGATAGCTGAAATACGCGCCGCGTATTTTGGGAATGAGGCAGTATGTGCAGCGGTTGTTGCAGCCGTCGGCAATTTTAAGATAGGCGTAGTGCAGAGGCGTCGTTACGACCCTGTCGCATATGAGCGGGTTTTTGCCTTCGCCCACCATATTGCACCTGCCATCTTCATATGCGCGCGAGAGCGCGTCGAAAAACACGTCGTAGTCGTAAGTGCCGAGAAAGACGTCCGCCTCGGTGAGCTCTTCATAAATATCGCCGATAAATTTTTGTGGCAGACAGCCCGTTACGACAATTTTTTCAAGCCCGCCCTGCTCTTTATAGGAGGCGCATTCGATAATCGTTTCGATAGCCTCCTTCCGGGAAGCTTCGAGAAAGGAGCAGGTGTTTATGATAAGCACCTGCGCCTCCTCTATGTCGTTTGTTATCGCGCAGCCGCGCGCCTTAATCTGCGCGAGCAGCTTTTCGGCGTCTACCCTGTTTTTATCGCATCCGAGCGAGATAAGCCCGAACTTCTTCTGCGTAAAATCAGTCATCGACGTCACCGTATGTATTGAAGAACTCCTCCTGCGACAGGAGAACCTTTCTCGATTTGGAGCCTTCGGACTTTGTTATGTAGTTCATGTTTTCCATCCAGTCGATTATCTTGCACGCCTTGATGTAACCTATCGGGAAGCGCCTCTGTATCATCGAAACAGACGCGGCGTTCGACATTACGCAGTATTTGAGCGCCCTTATGAAGGTATCGTCAATCTTGGTCTCCTCAGTGCTTTCGGAGTCGGAAATGCCTGCCGCCTGCTCGGGCTCCTCAACCTTGTTGATAAAGTCGGAAACGCTTTGGTCGAAATAGGTTTCGTTGTTCTGTTTGATAAAGTCGGTAACCCTCTGCACTTCGGGGGTATCGACGAAACAGCCCTGGATACGCATGAGCTCGGGGCGCTCCGCCGAACGGAAGTACATATCGCCCTTTCCGAGGAGTTTTTCGGCGCCGCCGACGTCGAATATCGTGCGGGAGTCGTCGAACGAGCCTACTTTGAAGCCTATACGCGTAGGCAGGTTGGATTTTATAAGACCTGTAATGCAGTCTACCGAGGGGCGCTGTGTGGCGAGAATGAGGTGAATGCCCGCCGCGCGCGCCTTTTGCACGAGCTTTATAATTCTGCTCTCTATATCCTTCTTTGCCTGGAGCATCAAATCGCCGAACTCGTCGAGCACTATCACGATTTTGGGGAGCTTCTCCTGCCCCTCCTCCAAGTGGCTGTTGTACTCGTTGATGTCTTTGGTGGCAATCTTGATATGCCCCTTTGCGTTTGCGCCCGTTTCGGTCATGTCCTTGAACAGGGTATATCTGCGCTCCATCTCCTTTATTGCCCAGTTGAGCGCTTTTATTGCCTTGTCTACGTCGTAGATAATTTCGTTTATCATGAGGTGGGGCAGCTTGTCGTAGCTTATGAACTCAACCTGTTTGGGGTCGACAAGGATAAAGCGGAGCTCTTCGGGGCCGTACTTATACAAAAGACTGATAAGGAGCGAGCTTAAACATATCGATTTACCGCTGCCCGTAGTACCTGCGACGAGCAGGTGGGGCATCTTTGTTATGTCGGGGCAGATGCAGGCGCCTTCGACGTTTTTGCCGAGCGCAAAGGTGAGCGAATTTGTCTTTGCGTTGGAATATGCCGTAGAGCGCATCATCGTTTTGAGCCCGACCGTTGCGCGCTTTGCGTTGGGCACCTCTATAGAGAGCGCGCCCTTGGAATAGTTGAGGTAGGCGTTCACGTTCTCCTTTTTCAGCGCCATGGCAATGGACTCCCTGTAACGCAGGGAGGTCTTTATGTTGGTTCTGTCGAGAATTATTACGTCGAAACGTGTTATGGCAGGGCCTACCACCACGTCGGAAATTTCGCAGCCTATTCTGAATCCTTCGAGAGTTTCGACGATTATGCGCTTGCTCTCCTCAATTTCGGCGGTATCCGCCGCGTTGTATTCGGGGTAGTCGTCGAGAAGGTCGAGCGAAGGGCGCACGTATTTCTTCCATACATGGGGCGGCTTTTTCTCCTCCTCGGGCTGTGCCGCCGCAGGTTCCGCAGGCTTTATATCGCGCGGTACGGAAGGCTGAACGGGCGCCGCGGAGTCGCGCATTGCAGGCTCGCGGACTATTTGTTCGCGCAATACGGGTTCGGAAGGAGTCGTACTCTGAACAGGGGGCTCCTCTCCCCTTCTGCCGCCGAATATGGGCGGCTCGCCCAAGCTGCTTTCGTCGTCAAACAGGTTGGCGTTGCTCCTGCGCGAAGATAGCCTGGATATGTCGGGCTCGATTCTGTTATCCCCGCCCAGACGGGAATTAGACGAAGAAAAGAGCGAAGAAATGTCGTTGGAAGGCGCGGCATTGTCGGAAAAGCTTTCGCCTCTGCCGCGGCCGAAATCGGACAGTTCCCTGCCTCTGGATAAATCGGATGAGGGCTGCGCCCCGCTCTCGGCAGGGGGAGAAACCTCATCGCTCCTGTAAGAGATATCGTCGGAGGGTTCGCCGAAGCCGACCACCCTGCGTTCGGTATCGCCCCGCCTCAAATCGCCGTCGACAGATGAATCTCCGACGGACGAATCGTCGGTGCGCGCGTCGTTTTCTTCGTTCCCGCGTGAAAAATCGAGTCTTGAAAAATCGGTGCGGGCGCGCTCGGAATCGTCGCGGGACATATCGGAAAGAAAACTGTCCCTGCGGGAGAGCTCGGAATCGGAACGGCGGTCGGAAGAGGGAAAGAGCGTATCGTCGAGCCTGCGCGAATCGCGACGGCCGAACTGCTCCGCGGGGGCGTCAGACGAAGGCTGTACGCTCTCCGTCGTACCGCCAAGCGGTTGCGTTCCGCCGAAAGAAGGCTCGCCGTAATCGAGTTCGTCGCGCTGGTCGAACTCCGTTTCGGGCGCGCCGAAATCGGGTTCTTCGGAAGAATAACTTCCGCTTTCGGAAACGTCCGCCGCAGGGTACGAATCTGCGGACGGCGTCTCGGGCGCGGTATATGGCGAAGTCGTCTGAGGAGCCTGCGCCGCATTCTGCGCGCTGTCGTCCTCGAGCTTCTGCGCGGGCGCCGCGCCGTAGAGCACGTCGGGCACGGAGTTAGTCTGCCGCTGAACGCTCTGCTGGTATGCCGAGGTATAAGTCGTCGGCTCTATGGTCGTCCCCTTCGGCTTTGACTTGCCGTCGGAGAAACCTCTCAGATAGTCGTTATCGTTTCTTATGGGATGATTGAAATAAGAATTTTCGTCGAAAATGCCGTTCCTTCTGTAACTTTCTGCGGCAAATTCGTCGCGCTCGAATAAAATTTTCCTGCCGAGCTTTTTGGGAGAGAACTTGTCCTCTTCCTCCTCTTCTGCAGCATTACGCTGCGCATAATACTGCGCGAACGGGTCGGAATAAGTCTGCGCGGGCTGGGGTACGGGCTCCGCACGCGAAGGAAACTGCTCCTGCCCGGGCTGAACATACCCCTGCGAATGGTCGGCGTAGTTGTTCGCATAGTCGTTTGAATAAGCTCCGTCCGCAGGAGCGTACTGCGGCTGAACGGGACGGGCGGGATACTGCTGACCCGAAGGATATGCGGTATCCTGATACTGCTGCGCTTCGGGGCTTGCGGCATAATTTTCATTGCCGTAACCCGTATCGGAACGGTCGGCAGCGACCTCGTTTGCGGCATATGCCTCCGCATTGCCCTTTACGCTTTTGCCGTAGTGTTTGCGGAAGGACTGCACGGTGAAATACCCGCCGAGCACGGCGAGAATGGCGAAAATTATATATGCGCCCACAAACGTAGTGACGAGCGCTACGGGATAGACGAGTATCGCCGACAGCACGCCGCCTAACGTGTATGAGGGGAATCCCTCCGCCGCAATAAGATAGCACTGCGATATGTAGCTGCCGTCGAGCACGAAATTGCGGGTGGAAACGGCGTGGAAAAGCAGAAAGAGCGCGTACACGGTGAGAGAAAGCATCACCGCGGGGCGCGCCTTTACTTTTATTTTCTTTTCAAATGCCAGCCATACGCCGAGATACGCAAGGAGAGCCACGACCAGAAAGCAGCCGTAGCCGAAAGTACCGTACATAAACGTGCAGATGGCGCTGCCGAATCCCGCAAATATCGCGCTCCCGCTGAAAAGCGCCAGAAGCACGATAAAGCAGAACAGAAGCACCGTCATGCCGAGGGTCTCCCTCGTAAAAATCAAAGAATTTCTGTTGCCTGATTTTTTATCTTTCACTTTAAAAAAACTCCGTAGCGGGAACGCGACGCCCCGCGTTTGAACGAATAATATATACTCTTGATTATTATATCATTTTGGTTTGTTCAGGGCAACAAATTGAGCATTATTTTTAAGAAATTATATTTTTAGTTATGCGTGCGCGCATATGTGCGCGCACGCATAAAAATTAAGGCGGACTGCATGCAGTCCGCCTTATCGCGCTTAATATATGCGATTATAACTTGGTTTTGCCCTCTTCAGCCTGAATTATGCTGCCTTCGTCGTTCCAGCTATACATCTTGCGTATCTCTGCGCCGACCTGCTCAAGGGGCTGGCTTGCCTCGAGCGCGCGCTTTGCGTTGAAGTGCGCGCGGCCGTTGTTGTTCTCGGCAATCCATTTGGAGGCAAACGTGCCGTCCTGAATCTCTTCGAGAACTTTCTTCATCTCTTTCTTGGTTTCGTCGGTTATAAGCCTCTTGCCCGTCTCGTAGTCGCCGAATTCGGCGGTATCGGAGATGGAGTAGCGCATCATGGAGAAGCCGCCCTTGTAAATAAGGTCGACGATAAGTTTCATTTCGTGAATGCATTCGAAGTATGCGTTCTTGGGGTCGTAACCTGCTTCAACGAGCGTTTCGAATCCCGCCTTCATAAGGGCGGTTACGCCGCCGCAGAGCACGCACTGCTCGCCGAAGAGGTCAGTTTCGGTTTCACACTTGAAAGTCGTTTCGAGCACGCCCGCGCGCGCGCCGCCGATGCCTGCCGCATAGGCGAGGGCAACGTCGAGAGCCTTGCCCGTGTAGTCCTGCTCGATTGCAACGAGGCAGGGAACACCCTTGCCGTCCTGATACTCGGAACGTACGGTATGACCGGGGCCCTTGGGCGCAATCATGAACACGTCGATATTCTTGGGCGGAATAATCTGCTTGAAATGAATATTGAAGCCGTGCGCGAAAGCGAGCGCCGCACCGTCTTTGAGGTTCTTTTCGATGCTCTCTTTATATACCTTTGCCTGGCGCTCGTCGTTGATGAGAATCATAACGACGTCTGCCTTTTTAACCGCCTCTGCAACGGTATAAACTTCAAAACCTGCCGCAACCGCTTTGGGCCAGGACTTGCCGCCTTCGTGAAGACCGATAACGACTTTTACGCCGCTGTCGCGCAGGTTGAGCGCATGGGCATGTCCCTGACTGCCGTAACCGATGATGGCGACCGTTTTGTTTTTGAGAACGTTGATATCGCAATCCGACTGATAGTATATCTTTGCCATAAGAGTATATCCTCCAATTTTTGTACACTCCCAATTATATCCTTTCATAAATTTCAAGTCAAGCGATATTGAAAATTTACCGTTAAAATCTTGCATAACTATGCAAATCGGTATATAATATTTTAAAAATATTCACACAAAGACGGTTTTTTATGGAAGAGAACAATATACTGTCGCTCACGGTTTTAAGAGGTCTGCTCGACGATAATCTCTTTTCGGCATTTTACGCGGCAAGAGAAAACGGGGACGAACGGTACGCCTGTTCGCTCTACGGCGAGTTTCTGAACACCCTCTACTCCGAAGGAGCCGAAACAAACTTCATGCAGTACGTTTGCAACGCGGTTTTGTACGACGAAAACGCATTTTCGGTATGCTGCGCAAACGGCAAAACGCCTTCGCCATTCCTTATAAACGCGTATCTGCGCGACATTAAGCTGATACTTAAATACGTTTCCGAACCCGCGTGCGGGCAGGGCAAATATTTTGCGGCCGGAAAGCCTGCGCCGCTGTTCGACCTTTCGCAGGGCGAAGAGAAATTTATTGCGCGGATAAAAAAGTTTTATAAGAGATACGGCTGCGGACAGTTTATAAAATACCGCGCGTTCGGCTATGAAAACGGCGGGCTGGTGCCCGTCGAAAACCCCTCCTCGATTACTCTTGCCGAACTTAAAGGTTACGAACAGGAAAAATCTGCGATAGATTCGAATATCGTAAACTTTTTAAAGGGGCTTCCCTTCGGCAACATGCTTCTGTACGGCGACAGGGGCACGGGCAAGTCCTCCACCATTCACGCAATGCTGAACAAGTACTGGAAGGACGGGCTGAGGATAATCGAACTCAACAAGGAAAACATGCTCGACCTTCCGAAGGTGAGGCAGCTCATACTCAAAAACCCGCTCAAATTCATAATTTTTATCGACGACCTCTCATTGAGCGAGAGCGACGACAAAATCTCGGGACTCAAAGCCGCGCTCGAAGGTTCTGTTGCCGGGAACACCACGAACACTATGATTGTAGCCACTTCCAACAGGCGGCACATAGTAAAAGAGAGCTTTTCGGACAGGGACAATTCCGTGCACGTGAACGACTCTCTCCAGGAACAGCTCTCCCTTTCGGACAGATTCGGGATAACGGTGCTCTTCTCCTCCACGGGAAAGAACGAATATCTCGAAATAGTAAAGAGCCTCGCGGCCGACGAAAAGCTCGACGCCGACGAAAAGCTGCTCGCACTTGCGGAGCGCTGGGCGCTTTCAAAGGGCGGACGCTCGCCGAGAAGGGCAAGGCAGTTCATCGACCTGGCAGTTTCGTGCAAAAAGAAGGGAACCGAAATAGATTTCTGATAAAGATAAAATAACGATAAGTTTTCCGCCCGCCTGAAAAATTCAGGCGGGCGGAAATATTTCATCGGAGGAAAACGCGCAAAAAAGCGCGTTTTTTTGCTTTAATTCGCTTAAATTTTACAACTTTTTTACAATTTCGGTTCATCTGCCCGCACAGTCCCCACTAACTGAGACGATGTCGCGCGCAATAAAATATATGTCGCCCGCGCCGAGAAAGAGCACAGTATCTCCCTCGCCCGCCGCGGAAATGAATCGCTCGATATCCTCCGGCCTGTCGCCGTAGCGGCTCTTTTTAACCGCACGGGAGAGAGTGAACGCGCACCCCTCCTCATCGAAATATTCCCGCGCGGCAAACGTGCGGTAAATCATAAGCCTTCGCACTCCCGAAAGAACATTGACGAACTGGCCGAACAGATTTTTCGTCCTCGAATATGTATGCGGCTGAAAGACGACGAAAAGTTTGCCTTCGGTAATCTTTTCAGCCGTTTTAAGCGCGGCGGCAATCTCCGTGGGGTGATGGGCATAATCGGCAACGCACCTCGCGCCGCCGTACTTTCCCAAAAGCTGCATGCGCCTCTCCACTCCTTCAAACTGCTCCAAACCGCGCACTATATCTTCGCCCTCCACTCCCGAACAATATGCCGCGGCGGCCGCCGCAAGCGCATTGAAAACATTGTGCCTGCCTAAAACTCTGAGATTGACTCTGCCCGTCTCCCTTCCGAAAGCTGACAAGGTAAAGGAATACGCGCCTTTTCCGCCGCTTATTTCCGCAGCGGAAAAATCAGCGTTTTCGTCGCCGCCGAAGGTTACCGCGCCGACCTCACCTGCTAGCCTGTCGCAGTACATGGCCACGGCGCTGCGCGCGCGGGAGGCAAATTTACGGTAACACGAAAAGAGGTCGTCTGCGCCGCCGTAACACTCGAGATGGTCGGGCTCCGTGCTCGTAACGACGGCAATATCGGGGCGGAGCGCAAGAAAATTCTTTTTATATTCGCACGCTTCGGTAATAAACCAGTCGTTTCCGAACGAACAGAAGTTGGAAAACTGAACGGAATTTCCTCCGATGTGCGCGGAAAATCTTCTGCCCGCAGAAGAAAAAATCGAAGCGAGCATTGCCGTGCAAGTCGTTTTGCCGTGACAGCCCGCCACTGCAACGACCTGCGAAAAACAATCCGCCACGGCCGCAAGAAATCTGGCGCGGGGAATGACAGTCTTTTTCAGCGCGCGGGCAAGTTTAAGCTCCTCGTCGCCTCTTTCTATAGCGTCGGTGTAAACGACGGCGTCGTAGCCGGCAAGCGCGGTCGTTCCAGATGGAAAAACCTTTATGCCGAACTGCCTCAGAACATCCGCGCCCGACAAGTCGCGGTCGCTCCCGCCCGTTTTCTTTTTATTGAGAACGCAAAATCTGGCGAGCGCGCTCATGCTCACTCCGCATATTCCGATGAAGTAAAAACTGCCAAAATGAGACAAAAAATTATCGCTCATACTAAATTTTATTAAAAAAACTGCCCGATTAGCACGCTTTGTAAAATTTTATCTCGAAAAATATTAAAAATTAACGAAAAAGCTATTGAAATTTTCAATTATTTATTGTAAAATGATTTTCATAAAAAAGTATAGTCTGGAGGTAAGCGCTATGAAAATCTCAGACATACGAATCAGATTAGTCAGCAAGGAGGACAATAAATTAAAGGCGGTAGCCTCGATAACAATCGAAGATTGCTTTGCAGTTCACGATATAAAGATTATCGAAGGCAACGACGGCGTATTTATTGCCATGCCGAGCAGAAAAACTAATGATGGCGACTATAAGGATATTGCGCATCCGCTTAATACCGAGACCCGAGACAAGATAAAAGAGGCAGTCCTTACGGCTTACTTTGACGCACTCAACAAATGAGCTTTCTTTGGTTTGAACAGACAAAACTTGATTTGTAGGGGAAAAATGCGACCGAGCAATCGGCCGCATTTTTCATTTTATCGATTTTCTTTTTGCGAAGTTTTATAACCGAACATAAAAAGGGGCGCAAACTGCGCCCCTCAAATTGCATATGAAATTATTCCCTTCTGCCGAGATTTTTTAAAAGCTGGGCAAATCTGGGCACGTTCTTCTCGGCGGGACGCTCGATGGTGTCCTGCGCGGGAGCCTGCTGGGGCTGAACGGGCGCCTGCTGCTGCACAGGCTGCTGTGCATATTGGGGCTGCTGGGGATATTGCTGACCATACTGCTGGGCGTACTGGTTCTGCGCATACTGCTGCTGGGCATACTGCGGCTGAACGGGCGCCTGCTGGGGTGCGGACTGCTGAACGGGCTGCTGCGCCTGGACGGGTTGCTGAACGCGTGTAGGCTGTGCCGTCTGCTGGGGATAAGCGGGTTCGGAAACGGAGAGGCGCGAACCGCCGTATGCAGGCTGGGAATAGTTGCTGCGGTACGTACGCTGAACGTCGTCCTCGCGCTTGCTGCCGCTGCCGTCATAGCCGGGGAATCCCGTCGCGATTACGGTGATTTCAACTTCGTCCTGAACGTTCGGGTCGATTCTCGCGCCGAAAATTATGTTCGCCGACGCGTCGACAACGCTCTTTACAAGCTCAGCCGCGTCGTTAACCTCGTCGAAAGTGAGGTCTTCGCCGCCTACCACGTTTAAAATTACGCCGCGCGCGCCCTCAATCGTGGTCGTAAGGAGCGGGCAGTTTACCGCTACCCTCACCGCCTCTATTATTCTGTTTTCGCCCTTTGCCACACCTACGCCGAGATGGGCAACGCCCTTATCTTTGAGTATGGTTTTAACGTCGGCGAAGTCGAGATTGATGAGAGCGGGGTTGACTATAAGTTCGGCAATGCCCTTTATACCCTGTTTAAGAATCTCGTCCGCAACGCGGAGAGCTTCCTTCATGGGCGTATTTTTGGCAACTACCGTGCGAATCTTGTCGTTGGGGATAACGACGAGGGTATCTACGTACTTTTTAAGATTTTCAAGACCCTTAACGGTATTCTCCATGCGCTTTTTGCCCTCGAAGGCGAAAGGCTCGGTTACAACCGCAACGGTTAAAATCTTCATGTCGCGCGCAATTTTTGCGATTACGGGAGCGGCGCCCGTACCCGTGCCGCCGCCCATGCCGGCGGTTATGAACAGAAGGTCGGTATCTTTGACCGCTTCGGTAAGCTCGTCCTTGCTCTCTTCCGCCGCCATTCTGCCCACGTCTGGTTCGGCGCCAGCGCCGAGTCCCTTCGTGAGCGCGCCGCCTATCTGGATTTTATTTTCGCAGGGCGAAAGCGCAAGAATCTGACTGTCGGTATTTACCACGTAATATTCCGCGCACATAATGCCCGCTTCGAGCATTCTGTTTACGGCGTTATTGCCCGCGCCGCCGACGCCGATTACCTTAATTTTTGCGCGGCCCGCGATGTTGCTGACTGTGTCGTTAGCGTTAAAATTGTCGCTGAACATTTTCAACCTCCGTTGTACATTGACGGCCGTTTTGAGCCGTTATTTGAAAAATCTTAAAAAAGAACTGTTTTCTTTGTCTTTGAGCGCCGTGTCCAGCAGGCTGAAAAGCGAACTGAACTGCGGCTTGTCGTAATAAGGAATCTGCGGGGATATTACGCTCACCGTGCGCACGAGCCTGCCGCTTATGTGGTCGGCCGCCCCGCGCAGCGAAAGCGCGCTTTCGCCCGTCATATATAAAGTTTTATAATCGGTATTCTTTTCGGTAAATCCCCTGCCGCACTCCTCTATCGCCTCGCAGATGCCGTCGAGCCCTTCGCGAAGCTTTTCTTTGAGTTCCGACGCGGGGAAACGGTACGTTTTGCCGTCGCCGCCCTGCTGTTCGACCATGGCCGCCGCGCCCTCTCTGGCGTTTAAATTGACCTTGCCGAGCATGGAGAGAGCCACGTCGTAGGGGACGTCAAGCGTCTCCATGAGATAGAGCGCGAGATGACCAATTCCGAGCGAAAAACTTTCGCTGAAAACGACGCCGTTGCCGCAGATTACGCTGTATGTCGAGGAGATAAATCCGAAATCGAACAGCACTGCATACTCGTCCCTCTTTTCGGGCGGAACGAGATACATTGCCTCCGCATGGACGGAGGGAATAAAATTAATTTTTGTTATTCCGCCAAACTGCTCCAATGCGTTTTCCACACATTCGCAGAACGCCGAAGAACAGAGATAATGGCACAACCTGCCGCGCAGACTGTCGGTGAGCATGCCGACGGGCTCAACCACCCTGCGCATATCGGAGAGAACGTAGTAAAGACAGCCCGAGCGGACGAGCCTCCACCCCTTCTTCTGCGGCGGGACGGAACTGGCGCCGAGCGCCTTCACGTCGGAGGAGCCCACTTTTTTCATTGAAGAAAAACTAATCACGTTATCGGTGACGACGACGTTGGTGAATTCGCCGGGAACGCCCACATAGAGCGCCCTGACCTTGTCGCCGCAGGCGTTTAGCGTGCTCTTTACAACAAAGCGGAGCGCGTCTGAAAAACTGCGCACGTCAATGAGCTGACCTTCGGCATAGCCGTCGTATCCCGAAGAAAATTTACTTTTTATTACGAACGTTCCGTTCACTCCCCTCTCGGCGACGACCGCCGTAATTTCGGAAGAGCGCACGTCGACGACAGCGACGCTTTTGTTGAGCATAGCAACTCCGTTAATCTTATTTGCGTAATTTTTTCTTATGCCACTATATATCGATTATATAATAAGGTCGCGCAAAAGTCAAGAAAATAATTTAAAAAAGTAAAGTTTGGGGCGGGGATATGCCGCAAATACCGCATTTTTTTATGTTTTTTAAAAAAAACGGGCGCATGCAGCCGCATGCGCCCGTTTAAACCAAAGAAAAATTATTTATTCATTCAACCGTACCGTCGGGAAGAACCACGCGCAGCGCGCCCGATTCGGTATCCATGCAGTACATGGTTCCGCCGAGCTTCAAATAGTCGGCCATGGAATCGAATGCCGAAAACAACCTTTCGGCCTTTTCCTCCGCGCGCTCTTTATACTCGCGTATCTCCATGGTAACGCCGCAGCGGAGCTTTATTAAAAGGCTCTCGCCGAGCATTGCGTCGGAAGTCACCGAGATACTCTCGGCAAATGCGCGGACAGAAAGATATTTTTGCGCCATTGTGTTGCAGAGCGAGGTTACGAGCGTATAATCTTCGGCGGGAACGCCGGAGAGAACGACGTTCGGGGAACCGTCGATATTGTTTGCGTTGGATTGCTTCGTCGAAATGGCGCTGCAGTTGCCGTCGAGCATGGTATAATAAGAACCGTCGTCAGCGGGAACGGCAAAAACTTCCACCCTCTCCCTGACTGTGACGTTTATCGTGCAGGGATAAATTCTCTCCGCAGAAACAAACTCGGCATAACCGCTCGCATTCACGACGGCGGCAATATCGTCGTCGCGCACCGAAGTTATCGTTTTGCCCTCGAAGTCGGAAAGCCCCGCTTTTATTGAGGCAACCGCCTCGGCAAATTCGTCGGTACCGTCGCAGTCGCTCTCCGTCGCATAATCGACCGTGAAGACGTTTACGTTGCGCACGGCAAATATCACGCTCAGCCCTATCGCAACCGCGGCGATGAACACCGCGATGAGCACGAGGGCGATAGCTTTTCTTATGTACTTCATTTTATCTCCGTTTACCCGAACTTATGCGGGAATGTTACGGTTTTCCGAAGCCGGTACCAACGCGCTCTAAACTGCCATCCGCACGATATCCGCGCCGAGCGCGCGGAGCTTGTATTCGAACATGCCGTAGCCCCTGTCGATATGCGAAAGGTCCAGAACTTCGCTTCTGCCTTCGGCGGAGAGCGCCGCAAGCACGAGAGCCGCGCCGCCGCGCAAATCGCACGCGACGACCGTCGCGCCGTTGAACTTTTCGACGCCGCGCACAAAGGCGTTCCTGTCGACGACGGTGATGTCGGCGCCCATCTTTCTTAGTTCGGGAACGTACTTGAAGCGCGTTTCGAAGAGGTTTTCGGTTACAATCGACTGACCGCGGCATATGCAGCACAGCGCAGTCATCTGCGCCTGCAGGTCGGTGGGAAAACCGGGGTATGGCTGCGTTTCGATTGATTTTACCGAAACAAGCCTGCCCTCTCTTTTTAAATATATTTTATCATTTTTCGCATATATTTTGCAACCGTTTTCCCTAAGTTTATGTAAAAGCGAGCTTATATTTTCGGCGCTGACGCCGTTTAAGCATATCTCTCCCCCGCACATGGCGGCAGCTATGAGAAAGGTGCCCGCCTCTATCCTGTCGGCCATGGGCTGGAACCGCCCGCCCGAAAGGCTGTTTACACCCTCCACGACTATCGTTCCGCTGCCCGCGCCGCGCACTCTGCCGCCTATCGAATTGAGAAATTTTTGTAAATCTTCTATCTCGGGTTCGCGGGCGGCGTTTTTTATAACAGTTTCCCCCTCCGCCTTTACCGCGGCGAGCATTATGTTTTCGGTCGCGCCCACGCTCGGGCAGTCGAGCATTATCTCGTTGCCGACGAGCTTTTCGCAACTGCACAGAATATAGCCGTTGCTCTCCCTGATTTTTACGCCCAGCCTCTTTAAGCCGTTGAGATGCAGGTCGACGGGACGGAGCCCTATGTCGCAACCTCCCGGATACGCAATCTTAGCCCTGCCGAAGCGCGAAATGACGGGCCCGAGCAAAAACACCGATGAGCGGAGTTCGTGCGCGAGCGCGCGAGGAATTTCAAAACTGTCGGCAGGCGAAGAATTAATAACGATATCCTCCCCGTCGTACACGGCGCGGCAACCGAGGCAGGCAAGTATTCTGACCATATTTTTAACGTCGGAAATATGCGGCGCGTTTAAAATTCTCACCTCGCCGTCGGTGAGCACTGCGGCGGCGAGAATGGGCAGAACGGAATTTTTTGCCGTCTGCACGCCTATTTCGCCGTATAACTTATTCCCTCCGTTCACGATATACTTATCCATATTATCTCCGGGTATGTAAAATCGGGCGCGCCGCGCGCTGTGGCATAAAAGCGCGCGGCGCGCCCCGTATCCCGGCGGGCAGAACAAAAAAGCGCGCCCGCCGCCGCAAGCCGCGCAATGCACGCGCGGCCTGCGTTTATCAGATATTTTATTATACGGCGGCGGAATTTTTATTGTTAACGGCGGGCATTCCGTCCTCTTTTGCAAGCGGCAGCGCCTCCCCGCCCGAACGGGAAATATTGAAGAGCACTCCCATTGACGCCATGGTTATTATGAGCGAAGTATTCCCGCTCGATATGAGCGGCAGGGGAAGCCCCGTCGGAGGAATTGTGCCGCTCACGACGAGCGCGTTTATCACCACCTGTATTCCGTAGACGAGCGTAAAGCCCGCCGCGAGCAGATAGCCGAACGGCTCCGAACACCTCCGCGCAATGCGGAAACCGCGCCACACTATAAAGGCGCACGCGGCAAAAAATACACAAAGCCCTAAAAAGCCGAGCTCCTCTCCCATCACCGAAAGAATGAAGTCGCTTTCGGCAAAGGGCAGAAAGCGGTACTTCTGCGTGGAATTGAATAGTCCCACGCCGAACAGTCCGCCGTTGCCGAGGGCATACAGCGACTGTATGAGCTGGTACCCTTCGTCGAGCGGGGACGACCACGGGTCGAGAAACGCCGAGAGCCGCTCAAGCCTGTAAGGCTCGGCAATGATGAGCGCGGGCACGGCGAGCGCGCACGGCACGAGCACAACGGCAAAGGTTTTTAGGTTTGTTCCGCTTAAAAACACGAGCGCGAGCATGAGTATGCCTATGCACATGGTGATTGACATATTAGGCTCCAGAATTACGAGTACGCAGAAAAGAGCGCCCACCGCGAGCACGGGTAAAACGCCCCTCACCGTTTTAACCTTTCTGTAATTTTTTGCAAAATATGCCGCGGCAAAGAGCGCGAAGGCGTATTTGGCGACCTCCGACGGCTGGATTGTGAAAGAGCCGAAACCTATCCAGCGGGTCGCGCCGTAGTTGGTAACGCCAACCCCGGGCACAAACACGAGCACGAGCAACACCGCCGCGATAACCACGGCGGCATACCTGAATTTATACAGCTTTCTGTACGGAAAGAAACAGAAAAACGCCATTACGGCGCCGCCCGCCACGGCGCCGATGAGTTGTTTTTTTACGAAGTACAGACTGTCGCCGTACTGTACCTTTCCGACGTAACTGCTCGCCGAATATATCATAAGACAGCCGAAGCAGACCATCAGGCATACGCAGACGAGCAGCGGAATATCCCCGCGGACGGCGCCCCTTTTGCGGGGCGCCGAAATTTTAAACGCTTTCATCGGCGCCCTTCACCATCTCGGCGAACCTGTCGCCCCTCTCCTCGTATCCCGAAAACTCGTCGAAGCTCGAACTTGCGGGACTTAAAAGCACGTTCTGCCCCGATTTTGCCACATGGTCGGCAATTTTTACCGCCATAGCGAAGTCGGCGCAGAGAGAGAACGAGCCGAAACCTGCCTCCTGCGCGCCGGCAAGCAGCCTGAACCTGTTTTCACCGTACAAAACGGCGTGCACGACGCGGCTCTCTTTAAGCTTTTTGAAGAGGGGATAATACTCATAACCCTTATCCTTGCCGCCGAGAAGAATTACCGTTTCGCGGCGCATGCACTCCACCGCCTTTATCGCCGCGTCGACGTTGGTGCCCTTGCTGTCGTCTATGTATGTTTTGCCGCCGCGTTCGCATACAGTTTCTATCCTGTGGCGCACGCCCCTGAACGAGCACACCGCCTTTGCCGCGACGGCTAAATCGACGCCGAGAGCCTTTGCGACCGCAACCGCCGCGAGGGCGTTATATACATTGTGCGTTCCGCCCGCCTTCATATCGTTCACCGCAAACAGCCTCTCGCCGTCGCAGTAAACGGCGCCGTTTTCGCACCACACCCCGTCGGAGCGCGGCTCCATGGAAAAGAAGATGACCCTGCACCTTATCTTTTCGGCAAAGGCGCTCACAGTTTTGTCGTCGGCGTTTAAAACGGCGTATTCGCTCCCGCGCAGGTTGCGCAGGATTTTACTTTTGAGGAATACGTAGTTCTCCATGTTGTAGTGCCTGTTTAAGTGGTCTTCGGTAATATTTGTTATCACCGCCACGTGCGGGCGCAGGCTGGAGAGCGTTTCGAGCTGAAAGGATGAAATTTCTATCACGGCGAAGTCGTCGAAGCCGAGATTTTCAACCTCGCCGACGAGCGGATTGCCGACGTTGCCGCAGAGCACCGAATTTTTGCCCGCCGCGCGGAGTATGTCGTTGACCATGGAAACGGTCGTTGTTTTGCCGTTCGTACCGGTAACGGCGACCGCCGTAGCGCGCAGATAGAGCGCGCCCAGCTCCTCCTCCCCGATTATACATTTTCCCTGCCGCCTGAACGACACGGGCAGGGAATTATCTATCGGTATCCCCGGGCTTAAAACGAGCACGTCGCACATATTTACCGCGCGTTCCAGCCCGTCTTCCTCCACCGCGTGCGCACCGAGAGCGGAGAGCTCTTCGACGACCTTTAAAATTTTATCGCTCACGACGTCGTCGTAGAGATACACGTCGGCGCCCCGCCTTAAAAGAAAACGGGCGGAACTTTCGCCCGACTTCGACATTCCCGCAACGAGAAACTTCTGGTTTTTGAAATACAATGCCCACCTCACGCAAAACTCAGACAGAGCATGCCGACGGCGGCGGTTATCGCCGCATAGGCGTACGAAATCTTGCTTTCGGCATAGCCCTTCATCTGAAAATGATGATGGACGGGCGCCATTAAAAAAATTCTGCGCCTTGTCCGTTTATAGTATATTACCTGGACTATTACGGATATTCCCGAAACGACGAACATTATGCCGATTACGGGAATATAGAGCGCGTTTCCCGAGAAAACCGATACGCAGCTTATAAAACTGCCGAGGGCGAGCGAACCTGTGTCGCCCATAAACACGGAGGCGCGGTTTGTATTGAAAACAAGGAACGCCGCCACCGCGCCGCACATTACAAACGCCATTATGCCGAAGTCGGTCTCCGACGAAAAGATAAGCAGCCCGAAGAACAGCAGATAGGAAACGGTCGTCCCGCCTGCAAGTCCGTCGAGCCCGTCCGTGAGGTTGACGCAGTTTACCGTTGCGAGAAACACGAAGAGCACGAGCGGTATTATGCCCCAGCTTATATCGACTCTGAGCGACGTAAACGGAATATTCAGAAAGGTGAGCCCGTTCATGTAGCAGTATACGGCGGCTATCGCCGCGATTGCCAACTGGAAAATTATTTTCTGGTATGGTTTTAAACCGAGATTGTCCTTCCTGTATATCTTTAAAAAGTCGTCGGCAAACCCCACGAGGCAAAAGCCTGCGGTGATTACGAGCGTTAAGTTTACCCTGCTCTTTGTAACGCCGCAGAACACTAGGCACACAACCACCGCCGCGCACACGAAGGCAAGCCCGCCCATAGTGGGCGTGCCGCTCTTGTTTTTATGCTCCTTTACGTACCCGAGAATGTACTGCCCCGCTTTGAGCCGCCTTAAAAGCGGCATTATCAGAAGACAGAGAAGGAGCGAGAATAAAAACGCCGCGAGCGCGGCGGCAGATGCCGTTTTCATCTATCGTTCAGCCAGCCTATCCGATGATATTTTTTATAACCGTATTGTCATTATAGCTGTGTTTTATACCCATCACTTCCTGATAAGTTTCGCCGCCCTTGCCCGCAACGAGGAGCACGTCGCCCTCCTTTAAAAGGTGCACGGCGTATTCGGTCGCGGTCTCCCTGTCGGTGACGGTGATATACGCCTTGCCCGAAGGTTTTACACCCTCCTCTATCTCGCGGATTATGTCGAACGGGTCCTCGTACCGCGGATTATCGGAGGTGATTATAAGAAAGTCGGCATATTTAGCCGCGATTGCGCCCATGAGCGGGCGTTTGCTCCTGTCCCTGTTGCCGCCGCAGCCGAAGAGGCAGTACAGCCTGCCTTTGCACAGTTTTTTGAGCGACTGCAACGACTTTTCGAGCCCGTCGGGCGTATGCGCAAAATCAACGAAGATGTGTGCGCCGTTAAAACTGCCCGCGCACTCCAGCCGTCCGGGCACGCTCTTCAAAGACGAGAGTCCGCCCGCAATGGTGCCGATGTTTATCCCGAGCAGTTTTGCGCAGGTCGCCGCCGCCATGGCGTTGTAAACGTTGTGCACCGCGGGCATTTTAAGCCTAATCTCATACAATTCGTCGAATAAATTTAAAACAAACGACACGCCCGTGATACGCTCTTCGACGTCGACGGCGAACACGTCGGCTGGATTTTTTAGCCCGTACGTTACGGGAGAGGGCGCAAACCGCGCAATCTCCCTGCCCGCGGCGTCGTCGGAGTTAAGCACGGAAAAGCGGCACCTTCCGCCCTCGAACAGTTTCTTTTTCGCGGCGGCATACTCCTTCATATCGGCAAAAAAATCGAGGTGGTCCTGCGTGCAGTTGGTAAATATGCCCGCCTCGAATTTCAGCCCGGCAATCTTATCGAAATAGAGCGCGTGCGCCGAAACTTCCATAAACACGTACTCTACTCCGCAGTCCGCCATATCGCGGAACACCGAATGAAGATAGACGGGGTCGGGCGTGGTGAGTTCGGGCGCGATGAACCTGCCCGCATACGAAATGCCGAGCGTGCCGATTATCGCGCACTTTTTTCCCGCCGCGCGGAAGATGGAATCGAGCATATAGGTCGTTGTCGTCTTTCCGTTGGTGCCCGTCACCGCCACAAGCTTGAGGTTTTTGTCCGCCTCGCCGTAGAATGCGCGGGCGGCTTTTGCCACCGCCGCCCTGCCGTCGGGTATGATTATCTGCGGAAGCGGACAGCCGAGCTTTTTTTCGCACACGAGCGCCGCGGCGCCGACAGCCGCAACCTGTGCCGCGCAGCTGTGAGAATCGAATTTTTCACCCTTGTAACAGAAAAACAGGTCGCCTTTTTTAACTTTGCGGCTGTCGGCGCACAGCCCGCTTATTTCAACGTCGGTATTGCCCACGGCGCTTCCGCCGAGGAGTTTTGCAATTGTTTCAAGCCTCATATCGTCCTCCGTCATTCATAGGGCTGTATATTTTTTATCGTTATGATGTCCTGAAAAATCTCTTTAGCCACGGGCGCCGCAACCGCGCTGCCGTAGTATGTGCCCTGCGGCTCGTCGACGGTTATGAGAGCGAGATAGCGGGGGTTATCAGAAGGGAAAAAACCAACGAACGAGGAGACGTATTTGCCCGCGGCAATCTTTCCGTCCTCATACTTCTGCGCGGTGCCCGTTTTGCCGCCCACTTTATAGCCTTCGATATATGCATTCTTGCCGCTGCCCTCGGTTACGACGCCTTCGAGCATCTGCGCAAGCATGCGCGAAGCCTGCTCGCTTATCACTTCGGTTTTAAGCACAGTTTCAATCTCCTCCACCGTTCCGTCGGGGGAAACCACCCCGTCGAGCAGGCGGGGAACATAGTAATTGCCGCCGTTTACCGCCGCCGCGACGGCGCAAGCGAGCTGAAGCTGGGTTACAGCTATCGTCTGCCCGAACCCGATGCGCGCAAGGTCGCACAAGCGCACCATCGACTGCGGAAGCAGCATTCCCACCGCCTCGCCCGAAAAGTCGAGCCCTGTAACGTTTCCGAAGCCGAACGCCGACAAATATTCGTAAAATGTATCCGTCCCGAGCGCAAGCGCAATATCGGTAAAACAGGGGTTGCAGCTGTTGTTCAACGCCTGCGCGAGAGTCTGGTTGGAATGTTTTCCATTCCTGTGGTCAGACCAGCACTTTATCGTCGTGCCGTCGACCGAACGGGTGCGCGAGGAATTGAAAACATAGCTCGGGGAGAAAGCGGACGCGTTGCCCTGCAGATACTCTTCGAGGTTTGCCGCGGCGGTGATGACCTTGAAAGTCGAACCTGGCTCGTAGATATCGACCACCGCCTTGTTGCGCGAGAGGGAATTGAGCGTTTCGGTATCGTCGCGCGGGACGTCGTTCAAATCGTACGAAGGATAGTTCACGAGCGCGAGAATTTCAAAACTCTGCGGGTCGAGCACTATGCACGATACAGATTTTGCGCCGCTCGAAGTATAGACCTCGCGCATTGCCTGTTCCGCCGCAAGCTGGATTTCGGCGTCTATCGTAAGCATTATACCCGAGCCGTCGGTTGCGGGAGAATATACGATTGCAGGGTCTTCCGTCTCAACGCCCACGATGTCGGTGCTGTACAAAATCTCCCCGTTTGTGCCAGCAAGCAGGGAATTATAGTACTTTTCAAGCCCCGAAATTCCCGTCCCGTCGACGGAAGTAAAGCCGAGCACCTGGCATAAAACATCGCCGTAAGTATATTCGCGCGTGTTGTCGCGCGCATAGTACACGCCGTCGATATCGTACGAAATCATTGTGACGATATCTTCGTGCGAGGCATGCCGTACGACCGTCACTTCCGAAACGCCCGTCTTTGATATTTTTGCCAGAACCTCGTTCACGTCCAGCCCGAAAATTCCCGCAAGCACCGTCGCGCAGAAAGTTTTGTCGACGACGGCGTTGGGGCGGACGAACACGCTGTAAGTATTTTCATTGCCCGCAAGCACTATACCGTTGCGGTCGTAAATTTCTCCGCGGGCGGCGATTACGGGCACTTCCCTGTTCCACTGGTCGGCGGCCATTATTACGAGGTCGGAACCCCATACGGCCTGAATATAGAAGAATCTGCCGATAATCACGCAAAAAATAAAGGCTATTGCCAGACTTACCGACAATAACCTCTTTTGTAAAACCGTCAGGGAGAACCCCGACTTTTGGGTTTTTATTCTGTTTTTGATAGCAGTTTTCTCCGCTTATTTTATTGTTTGCGCATATGCGCAGACGGCCGTCAGCCCGTTATCAGCCCGTTCTCTAAAGCGAACCTGTAAACGTTGCCGTACGAGGTAGCTTCGCTCAGCTGTGCGCTCACGTTTTCAAACGCGGTGCGCGCAGATTCCGCCATGCCTTCGAGCACGCTGATTTCGGTGTTGAGGTTGGAGATTATCGCGGAGTTCACTATTATAAGTGCAAACACCGCAACGATTAAACCGACGATAACGCCGATGATAATTTTATCGCGCTTTGTAATGTTGAGCTTAGCCGCCTTTTCCTCATGCTCTGCGGGACGGCTTATTTCGCCCTCCTGCATGGTGCGCGCGGCGCTGTTTATAACCACGGTGCCGTCGGCGCCTATGGTCTGATACTGTATCGTCGTAGGCGTGGGACGGAGGTCTTCGCTCTCCTCCTCTTCAACGGCGGGGGCAGCGTTTGCAGCCGCAATCGCCTTTGCCGCAGCAAACGCCTGTGCGGGCGTAGACGCGAATGCCTGCGCGGGGCGGTTTACGGGACTGTCGGCACGGAAGATGTCGGCGTTTGCACGTGCGTTTTTAACCACATATACGGGCTGCGCCGCAGGCTGTGCGGGCTGCTGATATACGGGTGCCTGCACGGGAGCAACGCTCTGTGCGGGACGCGCTATTATGCCGTCGGCGCCATATACGGCCGCGGGAGCGGCGTTCTGCACGGGGGCTTCAACGGCGGGAGCCGCAGTTATTACCTGCGCCCCGTCGGCGTCGATGCTCGCCACTACGTCCTTTATTTTATATTCGGGATTGAGAAGACGCGCAAGGTTATCCTTCATGCGGGCGTTGTGAAGCTCGTCGGCGGTCATGCCGGCGGCTGCTTCTCTCTCTTTTGTCTGTTGTGCAAACGTGTTTCTTTCGATTACAGGTGTTGCGACTGCCATAATCCACTCCTTAAAAAATGCGCCACTTGTCTATCGCTCAGATTATTCTTTCGGCAACTCTCAGCTTAGCCGAGCGCGAACGGCTGTTTATAACCGTCTCTTTCGGGCTTGCCGTAATTGGTTTTTTCGTTATTACCTCTATTTCTTTTTTCTTTCCGCATACGCAAACGGGCAGCTCCTTCGGGCAGATGCAGTCCGTTTCGAGATATCTGAATGCGTTTTTTACTATCCTGTCTTCCAGCGAATGAAAGGTGAGTATTGCTATCCTTCCGCCCTTTTTAAGCCTTCGGGTAAGACCTAAAACGGCTTCGTACAGCCCGTCGAGTTCTCCGTTCACCTCTATGCGGACCGCCTGAAAACTTTTACGGGCGGCGGGGCCGTTCTGCTGAAACTTTTTGGGGATACTCTCTTCTATTATTTTTACGAACTCTCCGCAGGTGGTGATTCGCGCGCGCTCCCTCGCCTTAACCACGTTTGCGGCTATCTGGGGGGCGAAACGCTCTTCGCCGTACTGCTTTAAAATTCTTATGAGTTCTTTCTGCGGATATTCGTTTATTACGTCCTCAGCCGTAAGGGACGCGCTTTTGTCCATGCGCATATCCAGCGGCGCTTCGGGCGACATATACGAAAACCCGCGCTCGGGTTCGTCTATCTGATGGCTGGATATGCCGAAGTCGAGCATTACGCCGTCGAGCCCATCCACGCCCTCTTTATCCAGAACTTCGCCGTAATTTTTGAAGTTCGATTTGTGTATGAAAAATCTGCCTTTAAACGGGGAGAGCCGCTCCGTCGCCGCCGCTATCGCCTCGTCGTCGAGGTCGGTGGCAATCAGCTTTCCGTCGGGCGACGACCTCTTTAAAATTTCGTAAGAGTGTCCCGCGCCGCCGAGCGTCCCGTCGAAGTAAATCCCTCCGCTCTTTACGTCAAGGCCCTGCATGCACTCTTCGAGCATTACGGGAAAATGTGAAAACTCGCTCATCTTATATTCCGAGGGAATCGAAGTATTCGTTGTAGTTGGAGTCGTCGTCGGCGAAGTATTCGTCGTAGACCTCCTTAGCCCAGAGCTCCGCCCTGTTGCCCACCCCGCAGAACACGACGTCCTTTTTGATGTGAGCGAATTCCCTTAAATTTGCGGGAAGAACTACCCTTCCCTGATTGTCCTCTTCCGCCGCCGTGAACGATTTGGTA
Source organism: Candidatus Coproplasma stercoravium (assembly GCA_018713165.1). GTDB lineage: Bacteria > Bacillota > Clostridia > Christensenellales > Borkfalkiaceae > Coproplasma > Coproplasma stercoravium. Next base: position 61,231 of record DVFR01000021.1, read on the forward strand.
AAAGCTCGTATGCCGCGGCGCTTTTCCGCGTCGGACATCTTCACCTCTTCAATCTTGGCGAACTGTTCTTTCGCAATCTCCTCGGGGAATATAAAAATACATCCGTCGGTACCCTTGGCGAAATAGTAATTTTCGCCCAGCTCTTTTTTGAGCTTGAAGGGAATGCGTATTCGGTTTTTCGCGTCCAACTGATGGTTGTATTCGCCCGTGAGAAAAAACATCTTTACTACCTTTTATAAAACCGTGTTTTTATACTAACATAAATTTTGCCCACTGTCAACCACCACGGCAATAAAATTTTGAATTTTTTTTATTTTTTTGCAATTTACCAAAAATAGTCCATAGGGCAACGCACGAAAAATATCATTAAAAATTGTTAAAATCTTTCAAAAACAGCCTTATTTTTTGTGAAATCACCGCCAAAAAATCGGATTTTTCCTCTTTCAGACGAAAAGTGGTCAGAATTCCCTAAAATTGTCGCCAAGTGGTCAGCCGTCCCTGCCATACCGTCAAAAACGGGACAGCGATATCTCTTTTCTATCTCGTCACGGATAAAAATATAGTGCGTGCAGCCTAGCACGACCGAGCTGAAATTCCCCTGCGGGAGCCGTGACGCGAGCGCGGCTTTGTCGAGGGAAAAAATATTCCGCTCTATATCGCCCGCGAGCGATTTCATCGCGTGCACCTCCGCGCCCTTGCCGTACTTTGAAAGAAGTTTAAAAAAAGCCGCGCTTTTGCAGGTCGCCTCCGTGGCGAGAACGAGATATTTCCCGCCGTATTCAAACGCCTGTTTGACCGCGGGCTCCACTCCCACGACGGGAAACGGAAATACGCGGCGGAGCTCGTGCACGCACTCCGCCGTTACGGTATTGCACGCTACGGCCGCGGCGTCGGGACAAAGAGCGGCAATCTGCGAAAACGCCGAAAAGACGAGGCGGCGTATCTCCCCCTCGCAAAGATTGCCGTACGGCACGTTATAGTTATCGGCAAAATAACAAAAATTTACATAGGGCATGCGCACGGAACACGCCCTGAGAAGATTGAGGCCGCCTATTCCGCTGTCGAACAGGCAGACGAGCGGCGCTTTGCCGCGCGGTTGGTTCTCCATATAGTTATTTATATTTGCGCCTAAAAAATATATGAAAAAAATGCGAAAGACGATAAAAATTAGTTTACAATGCCATTTTTTTATGATAAAATTACTCAAGAATTTCAAAGATAACGCTTAAAGGAGAGTTTGAAGTGCCTAACATAAAGTCAGCGAAAAAGCGCGTTCTCGTAACCGAAAAGAAGACCATAAGGAACAGAGTAGTTAAAACCCAGGTTAAAAACGCCATAAAGAAGTTCCTTGCTACAGTTGAAACGGGTGACAAGGAAGCCGCAACGGCTATGTTCCCCTCCACCTGCTCGGTTATCGACGGCGCAGTTTCTAAGGGCGTTCTTAAAAAGAACACCGCCGCCAACAAGAAGAGCGGTCTTGCCAAAAGGCTCAACGCAATGGCGTAAAGAGCAGGCTGTTTTTAATTTTAATTGAATCAGGTCGGGCTTTTCAAGCCCGACCTTTTTGCGTTTGGTGAATTATACTATTAAGTGCAACAGATGAGGGAGAAAAAAAGTAGTTCATACAAATCTGTGGTAAAATAGAGTTGCGAAACCAATTTACGCCAAAGGAGATCTGTATGAACTATCACCATTTTACCATAGAAGAGCGTTGTTGTCTACGGGAATACTATGTCAAAGGAAAAAGTTATAGAGAAATCGCAAGACTTTTGGGCAGGAACGCAAGTTCGGTATCGAGGGAATTGAGACGGAACTGTACGTTTTTTAGAGATGTGCCGAGATACTACCCGTATACAGCGCAAAAGAAAAGTGATTTAAGAAACAGTTACCGCCACCGTGGGATGTTTTGGAAGCAGGAGGTATTGGATTACATAGACGAGAAATTGTCCCGGACGTGGTCTCCGGAACAAATAGCAAATACCCCGTGCGGGATGAAGATGCCGTCTTTTAGGACGATCTATCGTTGGATAGATCAAAGATATTTACGATCAACATTAAAAAGACTGCGGAGGAAAGGAAAGACGCGCAAGCGTTTGGGTAACGGAGGACGATTTACGACGGGGAAAAGTATACGCAAGAGAGATAAAAGTGTATATAACCGCAAAGAGTTCGGGCATTGGGAAGCGGACACGGTGGTATCGGGGCAAGGGAAAAGCAAAGTATGCTTTGCGACACTTGCGGAGAGAAAGACGAGATATTATATTGCAATTAAAATACCGGACAGGAAAGGAGAGACGATGGCAAAAGCGATCATCGATACGCTTTCCAAGTATCCCAAAGGATCGGTAAAGACGATCACCTGCGACAGAGGCAGTGAGTTTGCCTGTTGGCGGGAGATCGAAAAAGCCCTGCACTGTGATATGTATTTTGCCGACCCGTACTGTGCATGGCAGAAAGGAACGAACGAGAACCTGAACGGACTCTTGCGTGAATTTTACCCAAAGGGACGAAACCTCTCAAGAGTGAGTCCTGCAACACTAAAAAAGAATCTGGCGCTTTTAAACGCCAGACCCAAGAAGGTTTTACATTACCATACACCACAAGATTTGTTTGATCAAAATCTTTCTAACTGTTGCACTTAAGTTGACAATTCACCCGTTTAAGCCAAACAATATTTCTGATATTCGGCCGTGCCGCGACAAATCCGCGGCACGGCTTTTTGTTTTCACCGTTTTTGACCACCGCCCGGACATTTCATCGTTTCAGGCTGCCGCGAGCGCGTTTGTCCGCCTCCTTCCGCCCTTTATATTTTGTGAACGCGTGCGCGGATACGCGCGCGACAAAAATATCTCTTTCGGATGCCACACCTTAAAAAACGCCGAGGGAAGCCTGAAATTATGTTATTATTTCACAAACCCGTCATAAAACTGACAAAATTTTACACATTTACAAATTACCTCCAATCGTTTGACATACGGGGAATATATCTATATAATCTTACACGGTTATTAATTACTAAACTTTTTGTTTAAAAATGCTAACCGTTTATTAATTTTAAACACGGCGTTTAATGCCATGTTTACTGTTATTAAACGGTTTGTTTACTTGTAAAGGTGATTCTTTTATGGAAATAGGGAGCAAAATAAAGAGGCTCAGGCAGCAGCTCAACCTTTCGCAGGCAGAGCTGGCCGACAGGTGCGAACTTACGAAGGGGTATATATCGCAGCTGGAAAACGATATAACGTCCCCCTCCATCGCGACGCTTTGCGACATTCTCGCCGCGCTGGGCACCGACCTCGCGGAGTTTTTCAAAAAGGAGGACGACGAGCGCGTCGTGTTCAACGCCGACGACTTCATAGAAAAGCGCGACGACGGAATGACGCTGAAATGGATTATCCCGAACGCGCAGAAGAACATGATGGAGCCCATAATCCTCGAACTTCTGCCCGGCGCCTCGTCCGCCGAGGACTTCCCGCACGACGGGGAAGAATTCGGATACGTGCTCGAGGGCAAAATAAGAATAACTCTCGGCAAAAAGGTATATGCCTGCAAGCGCGGCGAAACCTTTTATTATAAGGCAAACACCACCCACACCATAAGCAATGCGGGAAAGACGATAGCCAAGATACTTTGGATATCCACTCCCCCCAACTTCTGATAAAAACCTAAAAGGAGAGAATATCAATGAGCGAATCGAGCACCATAATCGAACTCAGAGACGTATGCAAATCCTTCGACGACACAATCGCCGTCGAAAACTTCAACCTTTCCATTCAAAAAGGCGAATTTGTCACGTTCCTCGGGCCTTCGGGCTGCGGAAAGACGACCACCCTGCGCATGATAGCGGGGTTCGACCTGCCCACTTCGGGACAGATTCTGTTAAACGGCGAGGACATAAGCAACCTGCCGCCCAACAAACGACCCGTAAACACGGTATTCCAGCGCTACGCGCTCTTTCCTCACCTCAACGTGTACGAGAACATAGCGTTCGGCCTGCGCCTTAAAAAGACGGAAATAAAGGTTACAAACCGCAAGGGCGAAACAGTTTCGAAGCAGGTTCACCTCTCCCGCCGCGAGATAGACGAGAAGGTTAAACGCGTGCTCGACATAGTAGACCTCGAAGGGTTTGAAAAGCGCTCGGTTTCCACCCTCTCCGGCGGACAGCAGCAGAGGGTTGCGATAGCGAGGGCAATCGTCAACGAGCCCGAAATTCTTCTCCTCGACGAACCTCTCGGCGCGCTCGACCTCAAAATGCGCAAGGAGATGCAGATAGAGCTCAAAGAGATGCACAAAAGGCTGGGCATCACATTCATATACGTTACGCACGACCAGGAAGAGGCGCTTACCATGAGCGATAAAATCGTCGTTATAAACGACGGCGAAATTCAGCAGGTAGGCACCCCCACCGACATCTACAACGAGCCTGTAAACACCTTCGTCGCCGACTTCATAGGCGAAAGCAACATATTCAACGGCATGATGACGGGCAGGCTGAAAGTTAAGTTCTGCGGCGCCGAGTTCGACTGCCTCGACGACTACGAGATAAACCAGTACGTCGACGTCGTTGTGCGCCCCGAGGACATAATCATATGCAAGCCCGGCGAAGGACAGCTCACCGGCAAAGTCACCTCCACCGTATTCAAGGGCGTGCACTACGAAATAACCGTGGAAGTAGGCAGGTTCGAGCTCGTGATTCAGTCTACGGGCTACGCCGCTCCCGATTCGGTGATAGGCATGAGAATCGAGCCCGACGGAATCCATATAATGGAGAAAGTTTACACCGAGAACAAGTACGACGGCACAATCACCAAAAACAACACCGTAAAGTTCGGCGACGGCGAGTTCGAGTGCGACGTGACCCAGCTCTATCCCGGCTCGCACCTCGACGAGGAGGGTTACCTCATAACCGCAACGGGCGAAAAGCTCGACCTCACGGGCACGGAAGTCACCGTCGAAATCGGCTTCCGCGACATAACCATGAGCGACGAAGAGGGCGCGGGCGGCGCAGAGGGCAGCATAATCTCCATGATTTACAAGGGCGACCACTACCGCTATATAGTAAGGACGGAGGAAAACGAGGAAGATTACGTTCTTGCATGCCCCGACCTCTGGAACACGGGCGACAAGGTAAGCCTCGTCATTCCCGCCGACAAAATCAAACTAACGTTAAAACCCGCGGCAGGTGAAAAGAAATGACAACGGCCCTGAAACTGCGCTTCAACCGCAAACAGCTGTGCATACCCTACGCTGCGTTTTTAATACTCTTCGTAATATGCCCGCTGCTCGTTATTATCTACTTTGCTTTCACCGACGGCACGGGGCAGTTCACGTTCGACAACCTCGTGAACTTCTTCTCCAACACCAACACGCTCGGCACGCTTTTAAACAGCATTGCCATAGCGGTGGTTACCACCGTCGTGTGCCTTTTGATTGCCTATCCCGTGGCTTACATTCTGGCGCGGAGCAAATTTAAAAGGAAGTACGTTCTTTTAATGCTCTTCGTGCTGCCCATGTGGATAAACTTTACGCTCAGAATTACGGCGCTCAAAGAGATACTCACCGCGATAGAGAGCAACATTGCAATGTATCCCTTTTTAAACACCGTGATAGGCATGACGTACGACTTTTTGCCCTTCATGATACTCCCGCTCTACACCTCCCTCTCTAAGCTCGACAAGAGCCTTACGGAGGCTGCGGAAGACCTCGGCGCAAACGGCTTCACCGTATTCATGCGCGTTATACTCCCCCTCTCCGTTCCCGGAATCATATCGGGCGTGACCATGGTGCTCCTTCCCTCCATGACCAACTACGTCGTTTTGGATATGCTGTATAACAGCACTTACATCATGGGCAGCCTGATAGGCAGCTACTTTGCGGCGTACGACTGGAACAACGGCTCTATGATATCGCTCATACTTCTCATAATAATATTCATAATCACTCTCGCCACGAACAGGTTCAGCGACGACAACGAAGGCGCAAGGAGGACTATATTGTGAAAATTACAAAAAAAGTACTCAGCGTCGTATGGCTCGTGCTCATACTCGCATTCATTTATATCCCCATACTCCTGCTTGCCGTATATTCCTTTACCGACGCGACGATGGTCGGCGGCGCGATAGACGGGTTCACATTCCAGAACTATATCACGCTGTTTGAAAACGAGGAACTCCGCAACATGATTGGCGGAACGGTCGCCCTCGCGCTCGGCTCCGCGCTCATCGCGGCAATTCTAGGCACTCTCGGCGCAATCGGCGCGTTTTATTCGAGAAAGACGGCAAAGCACCTTATAAACTACGCCAACCAGATACCGGTGGTAAACGCCGACGTCGTAACGGGCTTTTCGCTGTGCGTTCTGCTCATCGTGCTCCTCGGAATAGGCAAAGACACGTTCGTTCCCCTCGTTCTGGGTCACGTCGTGCTCTGCACGCCCTTTGTATATCTCTCGGTTATGCCCCGCTTAAAGCAGATGGACAACAACCTCTACGAGGCGGCGTTAGACCTCGGCGCGTCGCCCGCGCAGGCGCTTTTCAAAGTGGTTATCCCGCAGCTCCTGCCCGGCATACTCTCGGGTTTCATGCTCGCGGTGACGCTCTCGCTCGACGATTACTTCATAACCACCTACACAAAGCCCTCTACCTTCGACACGATAAGCACCTACGTCGTAAACGCAACGAAGGGCGGACAGACGGATATAAAAACCGCACTCTGGGCGCTTTCGACGATTATTTTCCTCATTGTAGTGCTCGTCGTAGTGCTCATGAACGTGCTCTCCTCTAAGAAAAAGAATACGGAGGAACGCATATGAAAAAGAGACAGAGAATTATCGCGGTAGCCGCCGCGGCCATGCTTGCCGCCCCCACCATTGCGCTTGCGGGCTGCACGGGCACAGACGAAACCGTCGTTTTAAGGGTGTCCAACTGGGAGGAATACATCGACCTCGGCGACTGGGACGACGAAGAGGCTATCGACATAGAAAATAAGTACACGGGCGAAGATTATATAATGGGCGTAAACAGCGTGGTAGACGATTTTACCGAATGGTTCAACTCGCAGGATTACGGCTTTGAAGTGCGCGTGGAATACTCTACGTTCGGCACAAACGAAGACCTCTACAACCAGCTCAACCTCGGGGACGTATACGACCTTGTATGCCCCTCCGATTATATGATTATGAAGCTGCTCGACGAGGGCGAAGTTCAGCCTTTTTCCGAAGATTTCATGGATACGTCCAACCCCGAAAACTACTACATCAACGGCGTGTCGGAATATATCGACGGCGCGGAGGGAAGCATTTTCGATGAGTACGGCTGGAGCGGCATAGCCGCCTGCTATATGTGGGGTACGACGGGACTCGTTTACAACCCCGAAAGGATAGACGAAGAAGGCAGCGACGTAACGTCGTGGAACATGCTCACCAACCCGGACTACTACAAATCTGTTACGATAAAGGATAACGTCCGCGACGCATATTTCGCCGCCCTCTCCATTCTGTACGAGGACGAACTCAACGCGATAAACGCCGACAGCGACATGACCGAAGCTGAAAAAAGCCAGGCAAGGAACAATCTTCTCAACGCGACCGACCCCGACACCATCGCCGCGGCCGAAGATATGCTCAAAGCGATAAAGGAAAACGTATACTCCTTTGAAACAGACAGCGGCAAGGCCGACATGGTTACCGGCAAGGTTATAGGCAACCTGCAATGGTCGGGCGACGCCGTGTATATAATGGACCAGGCCGACGAAGAGGATACCGAACTCTGGTATTCCGTTCCCGATTCCAACACCAACCTCTGGTTCGACGGCTGGGTTATGCTCAAAGACGGAATCGGCGGCGACGAAAGACGGCAGACCGCCGCGGAGGCGTTTGTAAACTTCCTCGCCCGCCCCGACATCGCCGTGCGCAACATGTATTATATAGGCTACACCTCCTCCAGCGCGTCAGATGAAATATTTGAGTACTTCGACTGGTGCTACGGAGCCGTCACCGACCCCGAGGACGAAGAATACTATGAGCTCGACAGCGGAGTTTACGAATACGACGTGAGCTACTTCTTCGGAGACGGCTACTCCATTTATATCGATATGAACGAGCTGAAAACGGAAGGCGCGGTCGATACGGGCGAAACGGTCGACGGAACGCCCATTTATACGGGCGGCACGATAAACCAGGGCAGGCAGGCGTTCGGCCAGTATCCCACCGAGGACGTCATCGGGCGCAGCGTCGTAATGCTCGACTTCGGAGACGACCTTGCGGCGATAAATCAGATGTGGATAAACGTGCGCTGTTTAGACCTCGTCGATATCGACGTCACCACCGTTATCGTAGTTGCGGTAATTATCGTCGTAATTGCGGCGGCAATCGTGCTATATCGTTTCAGATACGCGATATTTTACAACAGACCCCGCCGCAGGCAGCTATAAACTTTAATAAAATTTAAACGCAAAAACGCGCCGCGGGGATTGCCCGCGGCGCGTTTAAAATAATTTCTAATATCGTATGAATTTGCTCTATTTTACGCTGTTTTTGAGGTTATTGAGCATAATTTTAAGGTTTTCGGCATTTTCCTCGTCGGAGATTGAAGGGTCTTTCATATACCTTACGCACGGCAGATTTTCGCACGAAGCGCAGTTTTTGTTTCCCTTTTCGCTTACGCAGCAGTCGTATAGCGGACAGCCGTCAAGCCCCGCATATGCCAGCCAATAAACTTTACCCTTTATTTTGCGGCAGCCCTTACATTCGGCGGGATAATGCCCGCACTGTACGCACACCGTTCCGCACGGGGAGGGTTCGACGAATTCGTCCTTCCAATACCACCATTTGCACTTTTCGGGGTCGGGGTTTTCAGTGTTTACGAAGTATTCAACGGCGCGCAGAAGATAGAGCTGACACCTGTCGAGCACGACCCCGCGTATGGCGCATTCCTGCGCATACAGCTCTTCGCCCGTTTTGCCCTTTAACGACTCAACCGTCGTGTATCCCATCTCGTTAAGGTCGCGCTCGGTTGCCTTGCCTACATTCGGAATGCGCGAAAGTTCGCTCATAACTTCCTCCTGCGTTTTTTTACATTGTACCATGCCCGTTGCAAACTTTCAAGCCCTGAAATGATAAAAAACAATCTGCAGATAAAACGACGATTTTATCGCAGAAATATCAAAACAGACGGAAAATCGTTTGATTTTTTTTGCAATATATTGTATTATAATTGCGTTGTTTAAAAGCACACCTCTGTACGGCGACAACACATCATAATTAATGCTTCCTTAAGTTTTATGGATATAACAGCCCGCACCTTACGGGCCGTTGCAGGTTCGCGTGAGACGCTGTGCGCCGCTACTCTGCCGAAGGCTTCCGTTTACGGAAAGCGGCAGATACCCGCCGGGGCGGGAATCACAAATTTTAAAACTAAACATGCTTCCTTAAGTTTTATGGATATAACAGCCCCCTCCTTACGGGCCGTTGCAGGTTCGCGTGAGGCGCTGTGCGCCGCTACTCTGCCGAAGGCTTCCGTTTACGGAAAGCGGCAGATACCCGCCGGGGCGGGAATCACAAATTTTAAAACTAAACATGCTTCCGTAGTTAAATGGATATAACAGCCCCCTCCTAAGGGGCCGTTGTGGGTTCGATTCCCGCCGGGAGTACCAAAAAAAGCCATACGCGCCCTTTGGGCGCGTATGGCTTTTTTTAGTACTTTTGACACGAGAGAACGCAAGTTCGCGCGAGGCGCATTGCGCCGCTGCCCTGCCGAGGCTCCGCACACGGTGCGGAAACGGCAGATTCCCGCCGAATATTATTACACCACAGCTTTTTTAGCACTTTTGACACGAGAGAACGCAAGTTCGCGCGAGGCGCATTGCGCCGCTGCTCTGCCGAGGCTCCGCACACAGTGCGGAAACGGCAGATTCCCGAATAAAATATCACAGTACGGCAAATACGAATTTTACATTGCACAACTGCGAATAAAATGATATAATAAATATGAAAAATGCGCAAAATAATCAGTCAAAAAACACTGTTTATGCGTAACATAGTACTTTATAAAGATAAAATATTGAGTAAAGAGAGACTATATGATACTTTATTTTAAACAAAGATTTTTCAGTTGGTTCGATTCGTACGATATTTATGGCGAAAACGGAGAGGTTGCCTACACCGTTCAGGGCAGACTTTCGTGGGGACACAAACTTGAAATTTACGACAGGTACGGCAATTTTTGCGGAATGGTAAAGGAAAAACTGTTTACCTTTATGCCGAAGTTTGAACTGTATGCAAACGGCGCATTCCTCGGCTACATAAGAAAAAGATTTGCCTTTTTTAAGGCGCTCTATGAGTTTGACTACAATATGTGGAGCGTAGACGGAGGTTTTATGGAATGGGACTACACCATTACCGACGCACAAGGCAACCAGGTTGCGACTGTCGGGAAAGAGCTGTTCCACCTCACCGACCAATACGTGCTCGATATAGCAAATCCTGCCGACGCGCTCCTCGTTCTTATGTTTACGCTTGCAATCGACGCCGAAAAATGTTCGAGGAACTGACCTCCTCCTCTTTCAACTATTTTTTATAAACGCTGTTATAAGGTACGGGGTGCGCGGGATTTTTAACATGGTCGGCAATAACTTTGCCGAGCCACACCATATCGTACCACCTGCCGAATTTGCTGCCGCAGTTTTTAAACTTTCCGATAAATTCAAAGCCGAGTTTTTTATGGAAATTGACGCTGCCGAAATCGAGATATTCGTCCTCTTTTTCAGGCACGGCGATGCAGGCATACATATTTATAATGCCCTGCGATTTCAACGCCTCTCCGAGAGCAGCATACAGAGCCCTCCCCGCGCCCTTTCCGCCAAAACCCTTTTTTACATACACCGTCGTTTCGACAGACCAATCGTACGCAGAGCGGTCTTTGAATTTACCCGCATAGCAATAGCCTATAATCACGCCGTTCATTTCCGCGACGAAATAGGGATAGAACGACATGACGCTTGCCATTCTGCCTTTAAATTCTTCTGCCGTCGGAGCCTCATCCTCAAAAGTTATAGCGGTATTGTTTACGTAGTAGCTGTATATTTCGCTGAGCTGCGCGCTGTCGGAAAGGCTGGCGCGGCGTATAATAATCGGCATATCGTTCATCTGCCGGTACCTCCGTCAAAAATTCTGTCACGGTAAAAAAATTAAACGGGGCGCTTGAAAACGCCCCGTGTTTTTTATTCCGCCTTGGTGTCGTTTTTGCTTTCATCCGCCGCATTTTCGCTTTTTGCGTTTGCCGCAAGCAGATTTCTTATCTCGGTGAGGAGCTCCTCAACGGTGGGCTTTGCGGGTTCTTCGGGTGCGGGAGCTTCCTCGGCAAGAAGCTGCGCCTCCGCCTGCGCCCTCGCCTCTTCCTCGGCAACGCCCTGTTTTACGAGCTTTTTAGCGCGCTTTCTGAGTTCTTTTTCGCGCTTTGCCTGCTTATTGAGCTTGCTGCCCGCATCGCGGATAGTGTTGATAATCTTAACGATTGCAAATATCACGATCGCAATGAGAATGAAATCGAATATCGCCTGGATAAAGTTGCCCCAGTTGATGACGAGCGAGTTCGCCATATCGAGCGAGCCGTCTTCAAGGTACACGGCCTTTAAAACGGTGCAGAGCGAAGATAAATCCCCGTCGCCCACCGCACTGTTTATGAGCGGCATAATAATGTCGTTGGTGAGGCTGGTGACGATTGCCGTAAACGCGGCGCCGATTACTACCGCAACGGCAAGGTCGAGCACGTTGCCGCGCGAGATGAATTTTTTAAACTCATCCCAAAGTTTTTTGATTGCTTTCATAATTCTCCATTGTTCCTTAAAATTTTCAAGTAAAAAGCCGCAAATGCTTTAAATTACTTTACAAGCTCGTTGACGAGCGTTTCAAGCTCGGGCGCGTTTTCCTCGGAGAAGGCCGCGCGAACCTTTACGGTCTGGCCGATAAAGTTCAAATCTTTGCACCCCGAGAGTCTTTCGCGCATGAGCTTTGCCGAAATGGGCGCCCAAGTTCCGTTTTCGATGAAGGCAACCGTCCTCGAACGGAAGTTGCGCTCTGCAAGACAATCGATAAATTCACGCATGCAGGGGAAAATTTCGGCATTGTAAGTTACCGAAGCGAGCACGAGCTTGCTGCACATGAACGCGTCGGCAACGCACTTCGCGCGGTCGGCACGCGCCAAATCGGCAACGATGACCTCCTTGCCCGCCTTTTTAAGCATATCCGCAAGCATTTCCGCAACAGCCTTTGTGTGACCGTAAACGGAGGCATATGCCACCATTATCGCGTCCTTTTCGGGTCTGTACGACGACCATGTGTCGTAGAGCCCTATATAGTGCGAAAGGTCGCCTTCAAGCACGGGGCCGTGCAGAGGGCAGATTTTTTTGACGTCGAGCGCAGAGAGCTTTTTAAGAAGCGACTGCACCTGCGCGCCGTATTTTCCGACAATGCCGATATAGTAGCGCCTCGCCTCGTCGTCCCAGGGCTGGTCGACGTCGAGCGCGCCGAATTTGCCGAAGCCGTCGGCTGAGAACACAACTTTGGAATGCTCGTCGTAGGAAACCATTACTTCGGGCCAGTGCACGAGGGGCGCCATAACAAACCTTAAAGAGTGTTTGCCGAGTTTGAGAACGCTGCCCTCGTCGACCTTCACGGTATTGGTTACGTCGAAGCCGAAATATTCCTTTATCATGACGAAGGTTTTGGCGTTGCCGACAACCTGAACGTTGGGATATACCTTTAAAAAGTTTTGTATGTTTGCCGAGTGGTCGGGCTCCATGTGGTGAATCACGAGATAGTCGGGCTGCCTGCCGCCGAGCACCTCTTTGACCTCGTTCAGCCACTGCTCGCCGAAATGCGCGTCGGCCGTGTCGAGTACGGCAACCTTTTCGTCGAGAATGACGTAGGAGTTGTACGATATGCCGTCGGGCACTTTGTACATACCCTCAAAAAGGTCGATAGAATGGTCGTTAATGCCTATGCAATAGATGTTGTTTTCTACTTTGAACATAAAATTTATACTTTTATCCTCTGAAAATTTTTACACAGATATTATATATATTGCGCGTAAAGTTGTCAATTTTTTGGCGGCCGGTAAGTTGAAGCGGCGGGCAAAAAATTTGCCCGCCGCCTCTTATTGAAATACAGTTATTTTCGTATCTGTCCGTTTCCGCGTACCACGTATTTATACGTCGTGAGCTCTTTGAGCCCCATCGGCCCGCGCGCGTGCAGTTTTTGGGTGGAAATGCCCATTTCGCAGCCGAGGCCGAACTCGCCGCCGTCGGTAAACCGCGTCGAGGCGTTTACATACACCGCCGCGCTGTCGACGTTTCCGACGAAATATTCTGCCGCCGCCTCATCGTTCGTTATAATACAGTCGCTGTGCGCGGTAGAATGTACGGCGATGTGCTCCACCGCCTCCTGCAGCGACGAAACGACCTTCACCGCCATTATATAGTCGAGAAATTCCGTATCGAAGTCGCCCCCGCCCGCGGGAACGCAGTTCTCGCGCCCGCCGAGAACGGAATACGCTCTTTCGTCGAGCTTTAAAAGCACGGGGTTGACTTTGCGCCCTTTGACGAGCCGCTCCCAAAGTTTCGGCAAAAAGCTCTCCGCAACATCGGCGTGCACGAGGCAGACCTCCATTGCATTGCAAACCGAAGGACGGCTGGTTTTTGCATTTTCGATTATATTGAGCGCCATATCTTCGTCCGCCGCCCCGTCTACGTACACGTGGCAGATTCCCGTACCCGTCTGTATGCAGGGCACTTTGGCGTTCTGCACGCAGGCGTTTATAAGCCCTGCGCCTCCGCGCGGAATGAGCAGGTCTACAAGCCCCGTCGCCGTCATAATGTCGGCCGAGCTCTGCCTCGACGTGTCCTCCACGAGGCTGACGAGTTCGGGCGCAAGCCCCGCGCGCCCAAGCCCCCTGCGCATAGCCGCAACTATTGCTTTTGCAGAGTTGTACGCCTCTCTTCCTATCCTCAGAACGCAGGCGTTTCCGCTCTTGACGCACAGCGCCGCCGCGTCGGAGGTTACGTTGGGGCGGCTCTCGTAAATTATAGCCACCACGCCGAGGGGCACGCTTATTTTGTTTACCACTATTCCGCTCGGGCGCACAACCGTGTCGAGCACGACCCCCACGGGGTCGGGAAGCGCCGCAACCTGGCGTATGCCCTCCGCCATTGCCTCTATTCTCTTTTTGTCGAGGCGGAGCCTGTCTGTCATCACTTCGGAAATTTTGCCGCGCGCCGCCTCCACGTCCTCAGAATTTGCCGCAAGTATCTCCCCGGAAGAGCAGACGAGCTCCTCCGCCATGGCAAGGAGCGCCGCGTTCTTTTTTTGCGTACCGGCGAGCGCCGCCTGTGCCTTTACCCCGTTGGCTTCAACCAGAATTTCACGCGTGGTCATTATCTTTTACCTATAAAGCGCGTGCCCGCGTCCTTACCTTCACATATATCGTACAGCACGTCGGGGTTATCGCCCCTCGCTATTATCATATCTATGCCGCTCGCCGTGCAAATCTCCGCGGCGTGAATTTTGGTCGCCATTCCGCCCGTGCCGAGGGAAGAGCCCGCGCCGCCCGCAAGCGAGCGTATTTTATCGTCGATTTCATCCACCTGCGGAATTAGCCGCGCCGCTTTGTCCTTTTTGGGGTCGGCGGAATACAACCCGTCGATATCGGTGAGCAAAACGAGCAGGTCTGCGCCCGAATTTACGGCGACGATTGCCGCGAGGGTATCGTTGTCGCCGACGGCTATCTCCGCCGTTGCAACGGTATCGTTTTCGTTGATTATGGGGAGTGCGCCGAGTTCGAGAAGCCTCTCCAGCGTGTTCACGAAGTGCGTGCGCCTCAGCCCGTTTTCGATATCGTCGCCCGTGATTAAAATCTGCGCGACGGTGTGGTTGTATTCGGAAAAGAGCCTGTCGTAGGTGTACATGAGCTCGCACTGACCGACCGCCGCCGCTGCCTGTTTGGTGGGCATATCGGAGGGGCGGCACGCAAGATTGAGTTTACCGACCCCCATGCCTATCGCACCCGAGGACACGAGAATAATCTCGTTCCCCGCGTTTTTTAAATCGCTTATCACCCTGCACAGCCATTCCACCCTGCGGATATTGAGTTTGCCCGAGCCGTGCGCCAGCGTTGACGTTCCGACTTTTATCACAAGACGCATAACATTCACCTCAAAGATTATTTTATAATATTTAAGCAGTTTAGTCAACTGAATTAATAAAGCGCGCCCGCAATGCTTCCGCTTTTCCCTTATGCAAAATAAAACCGTCGGCAAAGCAAACTAAAAAGTGACGGGACCGCCCCAAAGGCAGTCCCGCCGCAATTTTAAACAGAGAGCATTAAGCTGTGTGAACTTGAATTAAACAATACCCTGGGCCATCATGGCGTCGGCAACCTTTACAAAGCCCGCAATGTTTGCGCCCATTACATAGTTGCCTTCGTAGCCGTAGTCCTTTGCCGCCTTATCGATATTGTGGTAGATATTTACCATTATATCCTTGAGCTTTGCGTCTACCTCTTCAAACGACCAGAACATTCTGCCCGAGGACTGAGCCATCTCCAATGCGGAAGTTGCTACGCCGCCTGCGTTTGCAGCCTTTGCGGGAAGGAACACAACTCCGTTCTTCTGGAATACGTCGATTGCTTCCAGAGTCGAAGGCATGTTTGCGCCCTCGCCGACGTACTTGCAGCCGTTGTTTACGAGAGTCTGTGCGGACTGCGCGTCAATCTCGTTCTGCGTTGCGCAGGGAAGAGCGATATCGCAGGGAATCGTCCAGATACCCTTGCAGCCCTCGGTATAGGTCGAACCGGGAACGCGCTCAGCATACTCCTTGATTCTGCCGCGCTTAACTTCCTTTATATCCTTAACGACGTCGAGATTGATGCCGTTGGGGTCGTAGATGTAACCGTTGGAGTCGTACATCGCAACGACTTTTGCGCCGAGCGACTGCGCCTTCTGGCAGGCATAGATTGCAACGTTGCCCGAACCGGAAATTACGACGGTTTTGCCATCGAAGCTGTCGCCCCTTGCTTTGAGCGCCTCGGCGGTGATATAGATAAGACCGTAGCCGGTAGCTTCCGTTCTTACAAGGCTGCCGCCGTAGGTAAGCCCCCTGCCCGTAAGCACGCCTACGTGCTCGTTGCGAATCTTTTTGTACTGGCCGAAGAGATAACCTATCTCCCTGCCGCCTACGCCGATGTCGCCCGCGGGTACGTCGGTATCTGCGCCGATATGACGGCAGAGCTCGGTCATGAACGACTGGCAGAATGCCATTATCTCCCTGTCGGACTTGCCCTTGGGGTCAAAGTCGGAACCGCCCTTGCCGCCGCCGATGGGAAGGCCTGTGAGGCTGTTTTTGAGAATCTGTTCAAGACCTAAGAACTTGATTATGGAGAGGTTTACAGAGGGGTGGAAACGAAGGCCTCCCTTGTAGGGACCGATTGCGCTGTTGAACTGAACCCTGTAACCTTTGTTGACCTGAACCTTACCCTTGTCGTCTACCCAAGGAACGCGGAACATAACTACTCTTTCGGGCTCTACGAACCTTTCGAGAAGTCCCGCCTTTTCATATTCGGGGTGCTTTTCTACTACGGGTGCGAGCGTGGTAAGAATTTCTGTTGCGGCCTGGTGGAACTCAGGCTCGTTGGGGTTGTGCTTTTTAAGATTCTTTAAAACTCTCTCAACGTATGTCATAAAAATACTCCTGCCGCGGAACTTTTCCGCACTTTATTTGAATGAAGCAATTATAACATACGCTTAACGTTTTGCCAAATTTTAAACCGCGTTTTGCTTATAACGATTTTTTATATTTGCTATAAGTTTTGCTAATAATTTATGATTTTGGCGGCATTTTGCGCTTTTTAAGCCAAAATACCGCCATTCTATTCAAAAATATTGTTTTATACAAGATATAAGATTTACTTATTTTTGTGCGCACTTTCACGCGTTATTTACCGAAATAAACGGCGTTTGCCGTGTTATAGAATATATCTTCGAGCTCCCTGTCCGTGAATACGCCCGAAAGCTTTATATAATCGGTAAGGTGCGCATATGTGTCGCGGCAGAGATTGGAGGGCATGTCGGTGCCGAACATCAGCCTGTCAGACCCCACCGCCCGCTTTGCCGTTTCAAGGTGCTCCACAGCCGTCGGATAAGGATAGGTTTCAGGCTGCTGGTTGGAGGCGAGCGAGGCGAGGTCGAAGTAAACGTTCGGGCGCGCCAGCTTTGAAAGCGCCCCTCCGAGAAGGGCAACGTCGGTGCGCTGGGGCGCGAGCAGATGGCATATAACGAAAGTTACCGACGGGTACTTCTCTGCGACGGCGGCAAGCGCGTCGACCTGCCAGCAGCAGTTGCGCGGACGGCCGATATCCATTACGACGGTAAGCCCGTTATCCGCGGCGTGACGGTAGCAGGCGTTCATGACCTCGCCGTCCAAGTCAATCGGCAGGTGATACGCCATGAGTCCCGAGCCGTTGCTGACCTCAAACTTTACGGCTTTGAAACCGAGCTCTTTGAACAGACGGCGCTTTACCTCCTCTGCCTTTGCGCAGAACGGGTCGTACGAGCCCGCGCCGATAAGACGGTTCGGGTATTTTTTCACCGCCTCGGCGGTGTATTCGTTCTGGAAGCCGAAGAACTGTCCCTGCAAAAGCACGGCCTTTTCAACGCCGTTCCCGTCCATTACCGATATCATATCGTCGGCGGTAAAACTTCCGCCGAATTTTTCGGGTATCATCTGAAACTCGCTGCCGTCGGCATAGCGAGCCCTCCCCCCGCCGACTCCGCGCAGCTCCCCGCGCGAGGTGAAACCTGCAATATACTGCACGACATGCGCGTGCGCGTCGATTATCTTCATTACGCTCTCCTTTTTATTACGCTCTTTTAAAGATTATAGCATATTTAAGCGCAGTAACAAGCCAACGAACGCAATAAAATTAAATTTCATAAAATATTGGTATGAGAATTCTGGAATACGACAGGCAGGCGGCGTTTGAATATGCCAAAAAATGGGCGTTCAGGCGCAATCCGCGCTATTATAACTTTAAAAAGATAGGCGGCGACTGCACAAACTTTGCCTCGCAGTGCATATATGCGGGCGCAAAAGTTATGAACTTTACGCCCACTTTCGGCTGGTATTACATAAGCATAAATAACCGCGCTCCCGCATGGACGGGCGTGGAATACCTCTTCAATTTTCTGACAGGCAACGATGCAGAGGGCCCGTTCGCCGAAGAGACCGCGCTGAACAAACTTGAAGTCGGCGATATCGTACAGCTTGGAACTGCGGCGGGAGATCTTTACCACTCCCCCGTCGTAGTTGCGGTAAGACAGGGGAGAATTTACGTCGCCGCACACACATACGACGCATTTATGAAACCGCTGTCGTCCTACATATTTGCCCGCGCGAGGGGTATACATATTTTGGGAGTGCGCAAAACCAAATGACGACAAGTATAACATAACCCGTCAAAAGGTTTTCCTTTTGGCGGCTTATTCTGCAACATGTTATGTTCTGTATCCCGCAAGCGGGAACTCCACGGCATCATTCGGCTCGCGCCTTCACCCTCGAATCCCTCCATTCTCTGCGCAAAAAATATCCTGCCGAGAGGCTATTTCCTCTCGGCAGGATATGGCTTTAGAGGATAAAAATGCTACCTTGCCATTTGTCCCGCAAACTATGTGTATATTATAGCAAAGTTTGTAAATGCCGTCAATGATTTACTCGCCTGAGCATATAAAGAAAGCGAGCCGATTTTTTCGACCCGCTTTTAACTACTCTACCACCTCGGTTACGCTCAATCCCCCTTTTAAGTAAATAACGATAGACTTGTCTTTCATCACCCTTATAAGACCCACAAGACGCCGGATCATAATGTCATCGTATTGACTGAAACAGAGTTCCGTATTCGTCAGCGTTTCTCTGATTTCATCAATTTCGGCTTTAAGTCTTGGATTGGCAGCAATCTTTTCTCTTTTTGCTTCGAGCTGTTCTTGTAATATTGCAATCTTGTCATTCAGTTGTCGGATCACATCAATGTACTTACTTTTATCTCCCTCCGTGCTGTTCAGGTGCTGCACATTGTCATCGACCTGCTGCCTCAGATATCTTATCTGATTTTCCATTGTGTCGGATTCCAAAACATCGTCCTCTCCCGTCATGACGCACGAGAGATTAGAGATAATCATTTCCAAGACATCCTCTTTGTTTTCAAGCAGTCGCGTCAATCCTCGGCAAATTGCGGCGTGCAATTTGGTTCCGTCCAAAGCCGGGGACTGTGTGCAGAATTTCTTTCCGTGCTCTACCCTGCTCAAACATCGCCAGACTTTTCTGCTTACGCCATTTTTCACCCAAGTCACTCTCTTATACGGGCTGCCGCATTCGCCGCAGACAAGCAGTTCTGAAAGTGCAAATTTTCCGCTGTACTTTCCGAGAGAGGTAATGCCTTTATCCGATGTCTGACGCTTACCTCTGCGACGAGCCATTTCGCGTTGCACTTTTTTGAACATTTCCGAACTGACGATAGGAACGTGATTGTTGGCAATAAAGTATTTAGCCATCTCGCCGCGGTTCTTTTTCACCTTTTTCGTTATACAGTTTTCGGTAAAGGTTTTTTGCAAAAGCATATAGTATAATTATTTTTGCAGATAAAGTCAAGCAAATTCACCTCAGTTAATAAATTTTATGTGCCTCTCCACACAAAAAGGAGCGTTTGCACGCTCCTTTCGTTGATGTTATTCAATAAATTGCTTAAACACTGTCATCATGTCATCCGATACGACATGTTCGATACGGCAAGCATTTTCTTCTGCAAGTTCGGGATTCGCCCCTATTTTACAGAGCGCCGCCGTCAGGATCTTATGCCGTTCATAGATGCCTTCTGCCTTTTTTCTGCCTGTATCCGTAAATTCTATATCTCCTGTTGCGACATCAATGGTGATGTAGCCTTTCTTTTTCAGGAGATTGACACCGCGCGAAACGCTGGATTTTACATAGCCGAGTTCATCGCACACGTCCACCGCACGGACATTTGCCTTTTTGCAGTGAAGCAGCAGGATTGTTTCAAGATACATTTCTTCCGATTCTCGTGTTCTTTTAACGGCCATGTATGTTTCCCCCTTTTTCTCATCGTTTTTATTTATTATAGTCGATTTATAGCGCAAAGTAAAGAAAAATAGTCTGCTAACTTTCTCGTTCAACAATAAACTGACGATATAAATAATAAATGCGCGGTGCTTGCCGCGCATTTATTATTTCCCGGAACCATTTTCGGCTATACATTTTGCGTTGCTCCGCCGAGTTTCCAGCCCACAGACTTCTCGCGCATGGCAATAAATTCGGCATACTTGCCCTGCTTTTTGAGAAGCTCTTTATGCGTACCCTCTTCGACGATTCTGCCGCCGTCGAGTACGATAATTTTGTCTGCGTGGCGCACCGTCTTTAACCTATGCGCGATCATGATGACCGTTTTTGACTTCGTCAGCTCCTGAATAGCGTTTTGCAGCATCCATTCGTTTTCGGGATCGACGTTCGCCGTAGCCTCGTCCAAAATAATCACGGGGCTGTCTTTGATGATGGCGCGGGCTATGGAGATGCGCTGTTTCTCACCGCCCGAAATGCTCGCACCGCCCTCGCCGATGACCGTATCGTACCCGTCGGGCAGCGCGGAGATAAAGTCGTGACAGCACGCCTTTTTCGCCGCCTCTATCACTTCCTCCATACTCGCGTCCGGCTTGCCGAAACGGATGTTGTTCGCAATCGTATCATTGAATAGGTACACATTCTGGAACACCATGCTGTAATTTTTAAGCAAACTATCCAGTTTATAGTCGCGCACGTCGTGTCCGCCGAGGGAGATACTCCCCTTATCCACATCCCAAAACCGCATGATAAGGTTACACAGTGTCGTTTTGCCGCTGCCTGAACCGCCGACAATGGCGAGCGAGGAGCGCACGGGAATATCCACCGTAACTCCGTCGATGATCTTACGCTTGTCGTAGGAGAAATCTACATTGCGCACGGCAATATCCGTCTTTGCGGGCGTTATCTCCTTGCCGTTTATGTCCATGACAGGCAGGTTCATCGCCGCCTCGATTTTATCTATGCTGTTTGCCGCCACGCGCAGCAGCGCGGACATATTGCCGCCCGAATCGAGGTCGTTGAACACCATAAAGGAGGCGATGCAGGCGACGAGCGCCGTAAACAACGGCATGGAAAGCTGCGTGTAGAGCCATACCGACACCGCGATTATCGCCACACCCGCAAGTTTGACGGCAACACCCTGCAGTGCCATAAACGGGATATAGTTCTTTTCGAGCGCGTAGTTGACGTCCCTGTCCTCTTTGATGGCGGATGTTACCTTTTTGTTGGCCTTGCCCGTCAGATTATACGACTTGATGACCGCGATGCCCTGCACATATTCAAGCACCGCCTCCACCGCTTTGTCGCCCGAAACAGTCTTTCTGTCCGAGTTTTTTTCTCCCGCCTTATGCAGGAAATGATTGATGACGAGGAAAAGAACAAATCCACAAGCGGCGACAAGCCCTATACGCCAGTCGAACACTAACAGAGCAACCGTGATGACGAGCGCCATAAACAGCCCTTTGGTGGTAAGGAGCAGACAGCGCGTAAGCGTATCCTGCAACGACTCCGCCGTGTTGGTCGCGGTGTTTGCAATTTGTCCGAGGTTGTGCTCGTTGAAATACCCCATCGGTGCGTATTTGAGCTTGTCGGCGATGCGGATACGCGCGTTCGCCGCGATGGTATAGCCCGCATACGTCAGAAACTGCGTAGAGAAGTAGTTACAGACGGCGGCGAGCAGCACGCCTCCGCCCACGATGCCGAACGCCGACCAAACCGTGGATATGGTTGCCGTGCCCTCTATCATATTTTGCAGAGCGTACGCCGTTGCAAGGAGTGAAAACGCGGTAAATATCGACTGCAACAGCCCGAATACGAGCGCAATTATCATGTGTTTGCGCTGTTTGCCTGCAAATTTTATAAACTTCAACAGATATTTGAACATAGTTTAATCCTCCGCTCTGTCCTTTGCGCCGATGTGCGCCTGCCACAGCTCGTTATAGAGCGCGGATGATTTGAGCAGCTCCTCGTGCGTGCCGCTCGCCTCGATTTTGCCGTCATTTACGAGGAATATTTTATCCGAATCGACGATGGTCGAGAGCCTGTGCGCAACGACGATGAGCGTTTTGCCCTGCACGAGTTTTGACACGGCGCTCTGAATGACCGCCTCGTTTTCGGGATCGGTATAGGCGGTCGCCTCGTCCAAGATGACGATTGGCGCGTTTTTGAGCATAGCGCGCGCAATGGCAATGCGCTGCCTTTCACCGCCCGAAAGATGCCCGCCCGAACTGCCGACAATCGTATCGTAGCCGTTTTCGAGTTTCATGATAAACTCGTGGCAGCCGGACGCTTTGGCGATGTTCTCTACCTCCTCGTCGGTCGCGGCGAGGTTGCCCTTGCGGATATTTTCGCGCACGCTCTCGTTGAACAGGAAGTTATCCTGCGCGACGTAGGCGATATTTTGATTGAGTTGTTCGAGCGGAATTTCGCGGATGTCCTTGCCGCCTATGGTTATTTTTCCGCTTCCAACATCCCACATGGAGGCGATGAGCTTTGCGATCGTCGATTTTCCGCCGCCCGAAGGTCCGACGAGCGCGTTGACCGTACCCTGCCGGAACTCGAAATTTACGCCATGTAAAATCTCTTTCCCCGCGTCGTAGCCGAACCGGACATTCTCGCCCTTTACGGTATAGCTTGTAAGTTTTACCTTATCTTTGGGACGGACAAGCTCCGGCTTTTGCAGAATAGAATTTATCTCCCCGACGATGACGCTGATTTTCCCGATGTCGTCGCTGTAACTCATAATGCCGATGAGCGGCGTGAGCATACCGAAGCTCAGAACGACGAGCATGACGAACTCGGCGAGGGTGACGCTGCCCTGAACGTAAAACGCGACAGATGCGGGCAATACCGTCAGAAGCACGGCGGGGAACACCGCCATTGCTATGGAAAAGAATAT
>DVFR01000022.1 GCA_018713165.1 Candidatus Coproplasma stercoravium
TGCTCAAAAATAATAGCCGCCTTGTTATCATAAACGACCACTTGATTTTTGTGCTTTACTGCATAAATTATATTAGGTATCATAATGACCGCCATTATGGCAAGTCCGTAATAATTAAACCAATCCATATTGAAATTATATCAAAAACATCGATGAATTTCAAACAAACAACGTAGTCAAAAGTAAATTTGGCACTATGGAGGGTGCTTGAATAAACGAGCCTCTGCGGCGTATGGTATTCAGGCAAAGAGCCAAGACCAAACGCCCCAAGGGGCTTTTTGTTTGCCGTTGGCAAATAGCCTACCATGCGCCTTTCTCACATCAAGCGGCTTTCGCGGCATAAACCGTCCGCTTGTATGCGATTGACCAAATATCAATACAAACGGCTACAAGCCGATATAGGCGGTTTGACGATTTATATGCAATAATAAAAGCGGAAAAGAATAAAGAAAAAGAACCTAAACCGAGGGTTCGATTTAGGTTCTTACTGGCGGAGAGAGAGGGATTCGCACCTTTAGCGGACGCGCCCCGGTGAACAGCGGGTATCCGCTGTTCAGTTTGCGTTAACTACTTTGCTTTGTTTTAGTCAACACGCAAACCGCTCGCTCCCGCTCGCGCCTCCCACCCTCGAATCCCTCTCTTTTACAACACATTCACCAAACAGAAAGGGGACCCACTGGGTCCCCTTTCTGTTTGGCGGAGAGAGAGGGATTCGAACCCCCGGAAGCTTTCACTTCAACGGTTTTCAAGACCGCCGCATTCGACCGCTCTGCCATCTCTCCATAATTTATTAAATTTCTTTGAAATCCGTTACACGGTTTGACGCAATCGCGCTTATGGCGAACGATTGCTATTCCGTCGCGCAAGCGCTCCTTACCCGCTCGCCACTATTCGACCGCTTCTTCGTTTCTCCATAATTTATTAAATTTCTTTGAAACCCGCTACGCGGTTTGCCTCGATTGACCATATTATTTTATCAAACGGCAATGGTATTGTCAATCAAAATTTTTAGCGTTTACTATTGCTTTTTTTAACAAGCTTGCCGCCGCAAAATTTTTTGCGGCGGCAAGCTTTTATATATGTTTAATCTGTTTACACCGTGGCGATAATGTTGTTGGCGGCGGCTATCACCTTATTCCGCATGGCGGCGGGGGATACAACCTTTACTCCGCCGCCGAAACCGAGAATTTTGCTCACAAGCCCGTCGTCGTCGGGAACCGAAACTTCGGCTACAAACTTTTTGCCGCGCGGCTCTATGTTGTCGATGCCTATCCATTCCTCGGCGTCGGGCAGCTTCTCTTTGTCTATCTCGAGCACGAGTTCGATAAGCTCCTCGGAGCGGTAGCCGAAGTTTAAGGGAATTTCCTCGCGCGATATCTCGCGCTTTTCAAAGGTTTTTCCCGTAAAACGCGCGCTCTTTATCCTGCCTATTTTAAATGTGCGGAAGCTCTGCTTGGTGTGGCAGAATGCGTAAACATACCAAACGTTCTGCTTGAATATCAGCACGTGCGGGTCGATTATCCTGCGGCTGTGCTCGCCCGAGCGGGAGATGTAGTCGATATCCAAACACAAACTCTCGTTCACGGCGCGTTCGCACACCGCCATCTTGTCGGAGAACTTTTTCGTGTCGCCCCACGTTCCGCCGTCGACGATAATTCCGCCGCTTACAGAGGTATCGGCCCGCTCGCTTTTTATCTGCCTCTGCAATTTTTCGAGCGCGGTGAGCACCGCCTCATCGCTCACCTGCGAACTCATAGCCGTAAGCGCGTTTACCGCCGCCGTGTATTCGTCTTTGGTAAAATACCCCACGGGCAGACGGTATGTGTCGGCAATGGTCAGCCCGCCGTACCGCCCGCGCGCCACGTCGATGGGTATGCCCGCAACGCACAGCTCCTCAATGTAGCGGTAAACGCTGCGCACCGAAATTTCGTACCTCTCGGCAATCTCACGCGCGCACACCTTGCGCCGCGAAAGCAGCAACATCAAAATTTTTATCATTATCTGATACTTCATTTTTCTCTCCCGTCATAAAAACAGCCCGTCCGCAATATACATATGCCACTACGGAAAAGCTGTCCGCAAAATTTTTTGGGGCAAAAGATTTTTTAAAAATCTTGAAAAAATTTTATCATATATGACAATATATGTCAAGTATTATGAATAAAATAGGCAGTGTAAAACAAAGAGAGGTAAATGAAATGACGTTTTTCGGATATGTGAACAGGCAGAAGGAAATAATACGCGGCCGCCACGCGGGCGAAGAGGTGCTTTTTGTGCGCGGCGGGAATAAAATAATTGCCGAGGGCGAGGGAGCCTTTGGCGAAAATATCATTTTCAGCCGCGGCGAAAGCTTCGGCGAGCACCGCGAGTGCGAGGGGAAGAAGTCCGTCGAACAGCTTTTAAAGGAACTTTCGGAGATGAAGGGCTTGAACCGCAAAGAGCGCGAGCGTTTTGCCGCAAACGCCGTTTAAAGTTTTTCGGAAAGTGCTTCGTTTTTAACGGGTCAATTTATTTTTTTGTTAAAGTTTTAAATTAAAGTGCCGCCGCCCGTGCGCAATTTTGCGCACGGGCGGCGGCTTTGTAATGCGGGAGCAGGCTGCCGTTGCATAGGGGCTATAATGCGGCGTGAGCGCCGCGGCGCCCGATTATTCGCCGCGGCGCTTTACGACTATGCGTTCGACTATGGCGACTATCGCGTACATTCCGCCCGCAAGCAGGCAGAGGATAAACGTCGCCGCCATAACGAGGTCGAGCCTGAAAACCTGCCCGCCGTATACAATCAGATACCCCAGCCCTGCGCGCGACACGATATACTCGCCCATGATAGAACCTATCCACGCAAGCCCCACCGCAACTTTGAGCGTGTTCATAAAGGCGGGGAGGGAGGCGGGAATCACGAGCTTTACCAGCATGGTGAATTTGTTCGCGCCCATCGAGCGCATTAAAAGCTGTTTGGTTTTGTCGACAGAGACGAACCCCGCAAGCATATTCATTATGCAAACTATTATGCTCACGAGCACCGTCATAAAAATGATTGCCGAATATCCCGTGCCCATCCAGATTATTATAAGCGGGCCGAGCGCGATTTTGGGCAGGGCGTTGAGTACGACGATGTACGGTTCGAATATCGCGCGCACGTGTTCGTTGAGCCATAGCAGCACGGCAATCGCGTAACCGAGTATCACGGCAATGAAAAAGCCGACGAGCGTTTCCATAAGCGTTATGCCTATGTGGTAGAACAGGGTGCCCGCCGCGGCGAGGTCGGCAATCGTCGTGACCACGCGCGAGGGGGAACTTGTTATGAACGGGTCGAACACGCCTACCTGTGCGCAAAGCTCCCACAGTCCTGTCAGGGCTATGAGTATAGAGGCGCGCACGGCGTGCACTATAATTTTGTTTCGCTTAATTTTTTTAAGGTACAGCGCATGCTGAACAGAGTGGTTGGTGTTTTTGTGTTTCATAGCGGTAAATATACAATCAGCGGTAAAATTCTAAAATAAATTGCGCGCGGGTATTATCCTGTCAATAGGATAAAAACTCAATTAATCGAGGCATATGTGCGGGGCAATTTGCTTTTATATTCCAAGTTCGCGCCGCAGTGTTTCGAACATTGCGGCAAAATTGCTGCATTCCCTGCGCTTTTTGGGACTGCCGTCGCCGAAGTTTATTTCGTGTTCGCCCACGACGCGCGCGGGGCGCGCCGAGAGCACGACGACCTTGTCGGAGAGCGCTATCGCCTCGGATATGTCGTGCGTGACTAAAAGCGCAGTCTTTTTTTCGCCCTTTATTATGTCGTGCACGTCGTCGCAGACGGCAAGCCTGGTTTGGTAATCGAGCGCGGAAAACGGCTCATCGAGAAGAAGGGTCTGCGGCTGTGCGGCAAGCGTGCGGATGAGCGCGACTCTCTGCCTCATACCGCCCGAAAGTTGTGTGGGCGACTTCTTCAAAAAGTCTTTCAGCCCGTATTTTTCGGCGAGTCCGAGCGCGTTTTTCCGCATTTTTTGCGTGTTTTTCTTTTTTACTTCGAGCGGGAGAAATATGTTCTGTTCCACCGTACGCCACGGAAAGAGCGCGTCGGTCTGCAACATATACCCGAACTCGCCGCCGCCCCGCTCAACGCTCCCCGACGACGGGGCTATGAGCCCCGCCGCGAGAGAGAGAATTGTGGTTTTGCCGCACCCCGAAGGGCCTATCACCGAAACGAACTGCCCCTCGTCTACCGAAAAGGAGAGGTTTTCGACCGCCTTGGTCTCGCCCGAAAGGGTGTGGTATGTGTAGGTTACGTCTGTGAATTTAAGGTTCATTTTTATTTAAGAGTAAACTTCTTCATAAACTTTCTGGGCTGCGTCGGTGAGTATCAGCTCGTCGAAGTCTACGCGCCTTTCAAGTTCTCCCGAATTTTCTATTACGTCCTGAAGCCTCGTAAAGGCACTCTCCTCCATGGCCATATTGGTCACCCACGCGTCGATGTCTTTATACGCCTGCACGGAGTTGGCAAGGCTCTCCTCGCTCGTGCCGTCGAAATAGGCGGTGAGGTATCCCGCGATTGTCGCCGCGTCATTCTCCATGGTGAATTTTATCGCCTTGGTAACCGCGCGCAGCAGCCCTTCAATCTTGTCGGGATTTTCGTCGATATAGCTCTGCCGCGCGGCGAAGCAGGTATAGGGAATTTCGCCCGACTGCTCGCCTACCGAGGCAACGATGTAGCCCTTGCCCTCAGCCTCGTAGTCGCTCGCCGTCGGCTCGAACATCGTGCAGTAGTCGGCAATTCCGCTTTCGAAAGCCGCCGTCATATAGTTGAAGTCGACGTCGTAATTCAAGGAGGCGTTTACGCCGAGTTCCTCTATGACATATTCGAACGTCATTGCCGGCACGCCGCCCTTTCGGCCCGCAAGTATCTCCTTGCCCTCCAAATCGCTCCATTCAAAGTCGGGTTCGGGCGTCCGCGCAACCAAAAAGCTTCCGTCGCGCTTTGTGAGCTGACCGAACACCTTCGGCGAGTCGGTGGAGCCGCCTATGACGATATAGAGCGCCGCCTCGGGGCCGCAGAAGCCCACGTCGGCAGAGCCGGAGAGCACCGCAGCCATGGTATTGTCGGCGCCGCCGCCGTTGGTGAATTCCACCTCGAATCCCTCTTCCTCATAATAGCCGAGCGCGTCGGCGAGGTACATTGGCGCATAGAACACCGAATGCGTAACTTCGTTAATCCTGAGAACTTCGCCGCCGCCTTTACAGCCCGCAAAGGAGAGCGGTATTGCAAGCGCCGCACAGGCGGCGACTATAAGTGCGAGTATCCTTTTTTTCATTGTTTTAAGCCGAAACCTCCGGGTTTAAAAATTTCAATAATACAGTTTATGCGTTCGGACTTTTGTTTGACAATGCACGCCCTTTTGTTTTATAATTTAAGCCGTATATACTTAAAAGGGATACTAACTTTTGTGCGGGCGGAGCTCGCATACTTTTTTACGAGGTCAACTATGGAAAAATCTTACAATCCCAAATCCTTCGAGGACGAAATTTATAAGGAATGGGAAGAAGAGGGCTGTTTCCGCGCGGAGAGGGACGACAATAAGGTTCCTTTCACTATAATGATGCCCCCGCCCAACATAACGGGGCAGCTCCACATGGGGCACGCGCTCGACGAGACCTATCAGGATACGCTCATAAGGTTCAAACGCATGCAGGGCTATTGCGCGCTCTGGCTGCCCGGCACCGACCACGCGTCGATTGCCACCGAGGTCAAGATAGTCGAACAGCTCAAAAAACAGGGAATAAATAAGGAAGACCTCACCCGCGAAGAGTTTTTGAAGCTCGCGTGGGACTGGAAGGAAAAATACGGCGGGAGAATAGTCACTCAGCTCAAAAAGCTCGGCTCCTCCTGCGATTGGTCGCGCCTTGCCTTCACCATGGACGAAAAGTGCTCCCGCGCCGTGCGCGAGGTGTTCGTCAATCTCTACAACAAGGGGCTTATCTACCACGGCAACAGAATAATCAACTGGTGCCCCGAGTGCAAGACGGCGCTTTCCGACGCCGAGGTTGAGTATGTGGACGAAGACTCGCACTTCTGGCACATAAAATACTTCCTCGAAGGTTCGGATACGGAGGGGCTTATAGTCGCCACCACCCGTCCCGAAACGATGTTCGGCGACACTGCCGTGGCCGTAAACCCGAACGACGAAAGATATAAGAGCTATATCGGTAAAAACGTAATTCTGCCCATAATAAACAAACCCATACCCGTCGTTGCCGACGAGCATGCCGACATGGAGTACGGCACGGGCTGCGTTAAGATTACGCCCGCGCACGACCCCAACGACTTCGAGGTAGGGCTTCGCCACAACCTTCCCCTGGTTAAGGTGATGAACGAAGACGGCACGATGAACTCTCTTGCGGGCAAGTACGACGGCATGGACAGGTATGAGTGCCGGAAGGCGGTGGTGGAGGAGCTCAAAGAGCTCGGCAACTTGGTTAAGATAGAGCCGCACACGCACAGCGTAGGCCACTGCTACCGTTGCCACACGGCGATAGAGCCCATGGTTTCAAAGCAGTGGTTCGTCAAAATGAATCCGCTCGCCCGCCCCGCGATAAACGCCGTAATGGACAAAAAGACGACCTTCATTCCCGAAAGGTTTGCAAAAATATACTTCAACTGGATGGAGAACGTAAAGGATTGGTGCATTTCCCGCCAGCTGTGGTGGGGTCACCGCATACCCATCTGGTACTGCGACGACTGCGGCGCCGTTATATGCTCAAAAGAGGACCCCGCAGTCTGCCCTAAGTGCGGCAGCGCGCACATTCACCAGGACGAGGACGTTTTGGATACGTGGTTCTCCTCGGCGCTGTGGCCGTTCTCCACGCTCGGCTTCCCCGAAGATACCTCCGATTTGGAGTATTTCTACCCCACCGACGTGCTCGTCACCGGTTACGATATAATCTTCTTCTGGGTTGCGCGCATGATATTCTCGGGCATAGAGCACATGCGCAAAGTTCCCTTCCGCTACGTGCTCATGCACGGCATCGTGCGCGACGAGCAGGGCAGGAAGATGAGCAAATCTCTCGGCAACGGCATCGACCCGCTGGAGATTATCGATAAATACGGCGCCGATGCGCTCCGTTTCTCCCTCCTTCAGGGCGTCGCCACGGGCAACGACATACGCTATTCCGACGCAAAGGTGCAGTCTGCGGCGGCATTCATAAACAAAGTATGGAACGCCAGCCGTTACGTGCTCACCAACTGCGAGGGTAAGACGATAAAGGATATTAAGGAAGTAAAATTAAACCACGCCGATAAGTGGATAATCTCCAAATTGCAGGCCACTATCCGCGACGTAACGCTCGCGCTCAACAAATTCGAGCTGGGCATTGCGCTCGAAACGGCGCAGAACTTCGTTTGGGACAACTTCTGCGACTGGTATATCGAGCTCACAAAATCCGCGCTTTGGTCGGACGACGAGGGCAAAAAGGAAGGCGCGCTTGCCGTGCTCGTGTACGTTTTAGACAGCGCGTTAAAACTTCTGCACCCCTTCATACCTTTCGTCACCGAAAAGATTTATTCCGAAATGCCCGGGGCAAGCGGCAGGATAATGCTTGCGGCATATCCCCGCTACAATTCCCGCCTCACATACCGCAAGGAGGCGGCGGCCTTCGAGGGCGTGATGGACATAATAAAGGCGGTGCGCGCGTTAAAGACCGAAACGGGTTGCGCGCCCTCCAAAAAAGTTACGCTCTATATCGTAACCGAGTCGAAGAGGCTGATAACCACCAACGAGGACAGCATTTTAAGGCTTGCGGGCGCCTCTGAGATTAAGTTTATATCCTCGCCGGAGGCCGCAGGCGAAAATGCCGCGGCAAAGGTGGTGAGCTGCGCAACCGTGCTCGTTCCCATGGGCGATTTGGTCGACGCCGAAAAGGAGCGCGCAAGGCTGGAGGGCGAGCTCAATAAAGTCCTCTCGGAGATAAAGCGTGCCGACGGCAAGCTCAACAACGCGGGTTTCATGTCGAAGGCGCCCAAAAAGCTCGTCGACGAGGAGAGGGCTAAGCTGGAGAAGTATCTGGAGATGAAGGAGAGGATAGAGAAGCAACTTGCCTCGCTATAAACCTTGTATATACTTCGCATTGCAGTATAAGCGGACAAGCCCCCTTGTGTAAAGGGGGACGACACCCACACTTGCCCCCCTTGTGTAAAGGGGGGATAAAGGGGGGATTGTTACCGTCATATTTAATTAATGCGGCACAATCCCTCAGTCACACTTTGTGTGCCAGCTCCCTTTACACAAGGGAGCCTTTGCGGCACAATCCCTCAGTCACACTTTGTGTGCCAGCTCCCTTTACACAAGGGAGCCGTAAGGTGTATCTATGATTATAAGAGAATTAAAAAGAGAGGACAGGGAAGAATATTTAAAGATGTCGGCGGAGTTCTATTCTTCGCCCGCGGTGCTCTCGGACATTCCGTCCGAATTCCGTGAAAACGCGTTCGAAGAGTTTGTAAAAGGCGAGCGCGCAAAGTGCTTTATCCTCGAAGAGGAAGGGCGTGCCGTAGGTTACGGCATAATATGTTTTTACTATTCGCAGGAGGCGGGCGGCATATGCGTTTTATTCGATGAACTGTATGTGCGCGGCGATTTCCGCTCGCGCGGGTTCGGAAGGGCTTACTTTGAATACGTGTTCAAAAATTGTCCTGCTGCGCGTTACGTGCTCGAAATAGAGCCCGATAACGTGCGCGCCCGCGCGCTTTACGAAAGGCTGGGCTTTAAAGAGCTGGGCTATACCAGAATGTACAGGGATTAAAATTCATCAAAAATAATTTTAAATTCATTAATTTTGATTTAATTTTTTAAAAAACCCGCCTGTTTCGCGCATACTATGGCACGAAATATTAAAAAATCCGGTCATTTTTAATTAATTTTTTATGTATTTTTAATTTTTAAGCAATTTTCGGCGCGCGGCTTTTACTTGAAAAAAGCCGCGCGCCGCGTTATAATGTAAACAGTAAGCGGCATGTCTGCCGCAGGAGGATAAATGAAAAATAAAATTTTGAAAACCGCGGCGGCGGTGTTTGCCGCCGCTACGGTCGCGGCGTTCGGCGGTTGCGATATTCTCGAAGGCATACTCGGCGGAGGTCTGCACGAACATTCCATGCAGTTCGTTGCCGAAACGGCTGCAACCTGCACGGAAGAGGGCGAGGCCTCGCACTATCATTGCGACGGCTGCGGCGGAAATTTCAACGACCGCTACGGTTCGGAACAGCTTACCGATATTTCAATCCCCGCGCTCGGGCACGATATGTCGCGCGTGGACGAAAAACAGCCCACCTGTGCAGAGGAGGGCAACGTCGGCTACTATTTGTGTTCGCGCTGCGGCGGCACTTTCTCCGACGAAGAGGGGAAAACGGCGCTCTCCGACGTGACTCTGGACAAAACCGCGCATACATATCAGGCAGACGTCTGGAAGAGCGACAGCCTCATTCACTGGAACGAATGCGGCGTATGCGGCGAACACCTCAACGCGGCGGCGCATACGTACGGCGAAAATAACGCCTGTACCGTCTGCGGCTACGAGCAGGGCTCCGACGACGTTATAATAGGCAATGAGGCCGACATATCCTCGGCGGAACTCTCCATTCACTTTATAGAACTAGGCAATAAATACACGGGCGACAGTACTCTCATCAAGGTCGGCGACACCGAAGTGCTTATCGACGCGGGCTCCCTTCAGGCAAGCGCTGTAGAGATAAAGGAGTATATCGATAAATACTGCACCGACGACACGCTCGAATACGTTATAGCCACCCATTCCGACCAGGACCACATTGCGGGAATGGTCGGGACGAGCAACAGGGGGGAATATAACGGCATACTTTACAGCTACGATATAGGCACGATAATAAAGTTTGACCGTTCCAATAACGACCTGGTCACCGATAAGGGCAATCCTACGCTTTATTCGCGTTTTCTTACGGCGGTGGACTATGCCGAATCGAACGGCGCGGCGGTATATACGGGCTTGCAGTGCTATAATCAGACCGACGGAGCGCAGCGCACCTATTATCTTGACGAGGAACAGACGATATCTTTAAACATATTGTACAACTACTACTACGAGCACGACAGCTCGGACGAAAACAATTATTCGGTATGTTTCCTTTTAACGCAGGAGCTTGAAAACGGCGAAGAAAACAACTATCTGTTTACGGGCGACCTCGAAGCGGAGGGCGAGGAGTACCTCGTCGAATATAACGAGTTGCCCGAAGTAGAGTTGTTCAAGGCGGGTCATCACGGCAGCCCCACATCGTCGAACGACGTTCTTTTAAGCGTAATAAAGCCCAAAAACGTCGCCGTATGCTGCTGTGCGGGCTCGGACGAATATACCGATAACAACGCCAACCAGTTCCCCTCGCAGGCGTTTGTCACCCGCGTAAGCAAATATACCGAAAACGTGTACGTCACCACTATGGTAAGCGACAACGAGGACGGCTTTACTTCGATGAACGGCGATATAGTGTTCTACTACAACAAGGCCGAGAGCGAGGACGAGGGCAGCCTTAAACTCTGGTGCTCAAACAATACCAAAAAACTCAAAGATACCGAATGGTTCGCCGCAAACAGGGTTTGGGGGTGAACGTATTTGCCGGGGGCTTTATAAGCTTCCGCCGTGTGTGTTTCGGGCAATCTTAAATTATCTCAGAAATACGCGCTTCCGTAAACGTTTAAAAATCTTTTTGGTATTGACCTCGCGCTGCTTTTGTGGTACAATATAGGCGAAAAAACAGACAAGAGAGAAATTTATATGAAAAAGCCCGAATCTTACGATTTTACAGTAAAACCCAAAAAGCCGAACGGCTTGTTTATGGCGATAGTAAAGGCATTCGGCGCATGGCCGTTACTCAAAAAACTTAATTTCGAATGTGAATACGTAAACATGGACGGTATCAAACCGCCGTACTTTCTGCTCGCCAACCACGCGAGCGAGATGGATTTCCGCATATTATACGGCGCGATAAGGCCGTACAACATGAACTACGTCGTGGCGATAGACGCCATGCACGATAACGGCATAGGCATTATGCGCCTCGCCGGCGGAATATGCAAGCGCAAGTTTATTCAGGATATGTCGCTTATACGCAACATGAAATATTGCGTAGACCACTATCCCAACCCCGTATGCATATATCCCGAGGCGCGCTATACGTTCGACGGAACGCAGAGCTACGTTCCGCCCTCAGTCGGCAAAATGGCAAAGCTTTTAAAAGTGCCCGTGGTACTCATAATGTCGTACGGTAATTTCATCTGCTGTCCGCAGTGGAACAAGGATAAGTTCAAATACAGGCCCGCGCCCGTAAAGGGCAAGCTTATCTGCGTTGCCAACGCCGAGGAGGTGCAAAAGCTCTCCGCCGAGGAGATAAACGAGCGCATACACGAGCACTTCAAGTACGACGACTTCGCGTACCAGTACGAAAATAAGATAAAGCTCGATTTCAAAGAGCGTGCGCGCGGGCTCCACCACATTCTCTATCAGTGCTGCGAGTGCGGAACCGAGTTTGAGATGTATTCCTCGGGCACGACCTTGGAGTGCAGGCACTGCGGCAAAAAGTGGGAGATGACGGAGTACGGAAGGCTGGAAGCGCACGACGGCAACACGAAGTTTGCGCATATTCCCGACTGGTTCAGATGGGAGCGCGAAAACGTAAAGCGCGAAGTAGAGGCGGGCACCTACCGCATAGAGGACGATATCGAGGTGCACACCCTGCCAAAAAACAAGTATTTCGCGCAGGGGCGCGGCAAGTTCAGGCAGGACTCCACGGGCACGCACTTTTACTGCAACTACTACGGCGAGCCGTTCGAAATGCACCTTGCGCCCAACCAGCTCGAGAGCGTGCACATAGAGTTCGACTACCGCGACAGGAAGAAGAAGGAGTTCTTCGGCGACTGCCTCGATATCTCAAAGCACGACGACAGTTTCTGGATTCACCCCGTAAATATCCGCGACTGCATCATGAAGATATCTTTCGCGACGGAGGAGCTCTACCAGCTTGAACACAGGAAACTGAAAGAGAAGAAAACGGATAATGACTGTTAAATGAAGGCAGCCGCGACGGTAAAAATCGTCGCGGCTGCCTTGTTTTATGAATTCAATGTTTATCGGGATAGAACCAGTCGCCCGCCTCTATCTCAACGGTTTCGCCGGGGTCCTCGTATACAAGGTAGGCAGACGGGTCGTCGCCTTCGATATAGTAACCGTTGCCTCCGCTTACCGTATTTGAAAGTTCGAGGGCGGAGTATACGTCGTACTCGGCGCCTGAGGTCAGGGTTATGGAGTATCTGTGTCCGACTATATAATCAAACGTTACGCTTACAATTCCGTCTTCAGCCTTTAAGTTTATTTCAAACGAGTATTCGCAGGCTTCGCCGTTGACATATGCGCCTTCGATATAATCTTCGTCCCAGAACATTATCGAAAAGTCGGTGCAGTCTGAAGCGTCGCTCCGACGTACGTCTATTTCAAGCGTTTCGCTCATTGTTTCAACTTCATATTCGCCCTGTTCAACCACTGTAAGTTCGGCGCAGAGTTCAAACTTGTGCAAACTGTTGTTGCTGCTTGCGAAGCCCATCGTCACGTAAGCGCTGCCCTTTGAAACTTTCGACGTGTCGAGCATGATTTCAATCTGCTGAATGTGGTTATCCCCGCGAGAGCCGACCAAGTCCATATTAGTTACGGTGTCGTAAGACAGCGCGTCGTTGGGTATAATGTTTTGGTCGGAAGAAGAAAGCTCTACGGCGTTCTCCCTTATTGCAGTATCTGTATTGCTCCAGCCTGTTTCAATCGTAAATATATATGTGTGTTCGTCTGTCCATCCCTCGTTGTAGGGATACCGCGCATTCTTTATTACGGTTTTGGCGTTGTCGGGTGAGAATGACGCGCTTCCGTCGGTGAGAACTTCGGTGTAGGTCGGCGGTGCGGGCTCGTCGGGAGTATCGTCGCCGTCGTCGGGCGTCTCCGTGGAGCCGCCCGGGTTCTCGGTTGCGCCGCCGGGGTTATCGCCGCCGCCCGTGCAGCCGAAGAACGCAGCCGTGCCGGCAGCCAAAGCGCATAACAGGCAAAGCAATGCGGGTATAGTCTTTTTCATGCCGTTTCCCTCCGTTTTTTATTTATTTTTTGAGCGTTTTCCCTACACAGCGGGGTGCTTTTATACCTATATTGTAACATAAGGCTTTGATTTGTCAATGGGAAATAAAAAAGTTGATTGCGCGGCGGAGTGTACGCCGCATACTTATATATACCGCCCTCGGCGCGTTTTATGCAAAAATTTACCCGCCCGCGCCATTGCGGCGCGGGCGGGTAAAACGAAAATATGAGGTTTTTGAATGGTCTGAGTTACGAAACCGATTTTAAAAGTTTATCCACGGCCTCCTGCATCTTTGCAAGGGCCTCTTCCGCGTCGGCCTTGGTGTTTGCCTTTACGGAATAATAAATTTTGAGCTTGGGTTCGGTACCCGAAGGACGCACGCAGATAAAGCTGCCGTTTTCCAGCTCGTAATATACGCAGTTGGTAGTGGGGGAACCTATCTCCGAAGTTTCGCCCGTCGAAACGTTGGTCTTTACGTTCTTGGAGTAGTCGCGTATGTACGCAACCTTGTAAATGTCGAACTTGGTTACGGGCTTGGTTTTGAGGGCGTCTACGACGGCGTTCATCTCCTTCATCGCGTTGAGCCCCTTGTATTGTATCGAAACGTTCTTGTCGAGCACGTAGCCGTATTCTTTATAAATCTCTTCCAGCCTTTCGGATACGGTTTTGCCCTTGTAGTCGTAGTAGCAAACCATCTCCGCGCACAGCATGGAGGCGACAACGGCGTCCTTATCCCTCGCGTGAGTGCCGCGCAGGTATCCGCAGCTCTCTTCGAAGCCGAACACGTACGTGTATTTGCCGTCCTTTTCCCACTGCTTAATCTTGTCGCCTATAAACTTGAAGCCCACGGGCACTTCAAACAGCGTTACGCCGAACTTGTTGCATATCGCGCGCGCCATTCCCGTCGTCACGAAGGATTTTACTACCGCCGCGTTCGCGGGCAGTTTTCCGTCCTCTTTGAGGCGGGTGAGGATATAGTCCAGAAGGAGTATGCCCACCTGGTTGCCCGAAAGAGCGGTAAATTCTCCGTCCTTGCCCTTTACGGCTACGCCGAGGCGGTCGCTGTCGGGGTCGGTGCCGAATACGACGGTCGCGCCAATCTTTTCGGCGAGGGCTATGCCCATGGAGAGCGTCTCCTTGAATTCGGGGTTGGGCACTTCGACGGTGGAGAAGTCGGTGTCTTTTCTCGTCTGTTCTTCAACTACCGTCGCGTTAATGCCTATCTTTTTGAGGATTGTGGTTACAGGTATGTATCCCGAGCCGTGCACGGGGGTATATACGAGTTTAAGGTTTTTGCCGCACTTTTTAACCGCCTCTTTTGAGAGCGTGAGTTTGGTGAGTTCTTTGTAGTATTTTTTGTCGACCGAGGAGGGAACGGCGTGCTTGTATTTTTTAACCTGTTCGGGCGTGGGGGAGGGGGCGCCGAGATAGTCGGTCTGCTTTTTGATGAACGCGAGCACCTTTGCCGTGTCGTCGGGGTTCATCTGCGCGCCGTCCTCGCCGTAAACTTTATAGCCGTTGTACTGTTTGGGATTGTGCGAGGCGGTTACCATAATGCCCGCAACCGTCTTTAAACAGCGCACCGCAAACGAGAGCATGGGCACGGGGTGCACGTCGGAAAATACGTAGGCGTTTATGCCGTTGGCCGCGAGCACGTCGGCGGCTGCGTTTGCAAACACGTCCGATTTCAGCCTGGTGTCGTACGAAATTACGACGCCGCGCTTCTTCGCGTCCTCGCCGAGCGTTTTGATGAATTCAGAGAGCCCCTGCGTCGCGCGCATAACGGTGTATATGTTCATCATATTGGTGCCGTAGCCTATAATTCCGCGCAGACCCGCAGTGCCGAATTCCAGCTCGGCGCCGAAGCGGTATTCAATCTCTTCGGGATTGTCTCTTACAGCTTCGAGCTCGGCTCTTCCCTCGGCGCACAGGCGGCTGTCGGAAAGCCAGCTCTCGTAAATATCGGTATAACTCATAAATCCTCCTTAAAAAGCGCACCGCGCAATATAAAAATTATAAAATTTGTAAACGAATGAGTCAGGCGGCGGGACACGGATAAACCGCCCGTCCGCATATATCCGCAGACGAACGCCGCTGTTCGTCTATTCAATTATATAAAATAATTTCGGCTTTGTAAAGGGGGTATTTGAAAATTATTGCAAAAATATGAAATTTTTTTCACAATACTTGTTGAAAAATAACACGCGTGCGGCATGGTTTCCGCCGCGTGAACAAAACTTGCGGGCGCGGCAAACTGCCGCGCCCGCAAGCATAAAGGATTGGACTATGAATAGGAGGAATATAATGCGCGTTCCGCGCAAAAAGCAATCGGTTTTAAAATACGTGATTTATTCGCCGCGCAGGAACTGTTCGCGCGAGGTCTCTCTTTCGTGTTCGGGTTTTACTATCGTGCGCTTGTCGGTGAAATACTTTATATCGTTGTTGTCGCAGTAGTTTGCGAACTGGTAGCACAGCAGGTACAGATAACTCAGGGGCACGGTTATTATTATCGCCGCGCCGAATGTGCTTATGAACCCGAGCACGTTTATGGCGAGCAGGGCCACGGCGGAGGTGGCGTAGAAGGAATATACCGAGCCAGAGCCGCCGCTTCTGCGCGCGAACGAATATCTAAGTCCGCCGGCAATGCTCTGTTTGCCGCATATCGCCGCGGGCAGCCAGTCGGTCGTAAACAGCAGTTTAACGCCCGTAAGCAGCACCATGAGCACCACGAACAGGAAGATGTTTATCATCACGGGCAGGGAGCCGAGCGCGACGAAGAGCAGGAAGTAGAGCACCACCACGCACGCGGCGTCGTAAATGAAGCTGATTGGCAGATAGGTAACCGAATACAGGCTGGCCTTGCCGAGATTTTTTATCAGCGTCGCCGCAAACGGCGAGTTTGCCTGCATGGCCATCTTGTCGTTTATCAGCGAGCCTGCGGTATAGTTGCCAAGCCCCACAAAAAAGCGCCTTATCAGCGCCACGACGAGCAGTCCCGTTATGCTCAGCGCAAGGTCGCCGGGGTGTTCCGAAAGGTATTCCATGAGAGCGGAAAAGCTTTCGCCTATATCGGAAAAACTCGTCGACAGGTTGTTCAGATTTCCGTGTATGATTTCGTCGAACATATCGCCGAACGCCGTCATAAGCTGGTTGTACGCCGAAACGTCGGAAAGACTGTTTATGAACGGCACTATTATCGCCGCGCTTATGCCGATTGAAACCGCCGCGACGATGAGCAGGTATATCAGCAGTTTATATGTTACTTTGAAGTTGTCGATAAGCACGTTTATCGTATGTTTGAACTTCATATATTCCTCGTTCTGCGGGTGCGCCCGCATTTTTTATTTTGCTTGAGCAATCGTCGGATATGTCTTGCGGTATATCCTTCGTCCGCGCTTTTAAAGCGGCTAAAATTTTACTATCTTTTCCACGGCCTTGCCTTCGTGCACGCAGAGGTAGCAATAGCTCTTCTGCGCATAACGCGTCAGGTTGCCGGGGTTTATGAGCTTCACGCCCTCAATCTCGTCTACCGCTGCGGCGTGCGTGTGCCCGTACAGGGCAATGGCGCAACCCTTTGACTTCGCCTCCTCGGCAAGCCTTGTAAGCGTGTATTTCACGCCGTATCTGTGCCCGTGGCACATAAAAATTTTAACGCCTTCGGCCTCTGCGATTTTCTCGTCCTCGCCGAGCTTGTCGATGTCGCAGTTGCCGTTTATAACTATGGTCTTGTCGGGGTATTTCGCCCTTATATATCCCCCGTCCGACGAGAGGTCGCCGAGGTGCACGATGCAGTCGCACTCAGAAAATACGCCGTCGAGCCCGTCGAGCGCGGCGCGGTTGCGATGACTGTCGGATACGATAACGAATGTCTTCATTTTGTATGGTTTTTAGTGCGTTGTTTTAAGCATAGTGCGGGGTGTTTTGCCCGCAGGATATGCCGTATGCCGCGCGCTTAAAATGTTTTAAGCCGCTCCGTAAGGTCGGCAAGGGCGCGCGCCCTGTGCGAAACCTTGTTCTTTTCCCTCGCGCTCGCTTCGCCGAAGCTCTTTTTCAAATCGTCGGAGAAAAAGAG
The DNA here is from genome assembly GCA_018713165.1 of Candidatus Coproplasma stercoravium. Taxonomy (GTDB): domain Bacteria; phylum Bacillota; class Clostridia; order Christensenellales; family Borkfalkiaceae; genus Coproplasma; species Coproplasma stercoravium. The sequence goes on from DVFR01000022.1 coordinate 17,196, forward strand.
ACTGTCGTAGCCGAACCCGTGTTTGCCGCGCTCCTCTTGGAGTATGCTCCCGAAGGTCTGTCCCACGCCGAAAAGCGTCCTGCCGTCGGGCAGGTACAGGCACACCGCGCATTCGAAGTGCGCGCGCCTGTCGGTTGCGTCCTTCATCTTTTCAAGCAGCAGCCTGCGGTTGGCGGCGTCGCCCTCTCCCGAAAAGCGGGCGGAGTATATCCCGGGCGCCCCGCCCAAAAAGTCTACGCACAGTCCCGAATCGTCGGCAAGCGCGGGCAGGGAGAGCTTTTCGCATACGGCCCTCGCCTTTATCAGCGCGTTTTCCCTGAACGATTTGCCGTTCTCCTCAATCTCGCCGGTAAATCCCGCTTCGCGCATGGGCACTATTTCGCAGCCTTTGAAAATCTTTAAGATTTCCTTAATCTTGCCTTCGTTTCCGCTGGCAACCACAATTTTATCAAGTTGCATTTTTCTGCCTCGCTTAAATCGTCGCGCTCTTCGCGCAAGAGGCCTCGGCCTCATTTTCCCCTTGGCGCCGCTGGCGCCGTACAATATCATAAGCAAACTTCGGGCACAATCTGCGCCCGAATCTATTATATAACAAAAGCGTGAAAATGTAAAGAGCTTATTTTTGCCATTTGTGCTCGTGCAGTTTGCCCACGCTTTCAAGCCCCGCAAAGTCGTTCTGCCGCAGCGCCTCGTAAACGGCAACCGCCGCCGCGTTCGAAAGGTTCAAACTCCTCGCCTCGCCGAGCATGGGTATGCGCACGCATTCGTCGGGGTGGGCAAGTAGCAGCTCTTCGTCCAGCCCTTTTGTCTCCTTGCCGAAAACCAGAAAATCGCCTTCCCTGTAATCGGCGTCGGTGTGCCGCTTTCTCGCCTTCGTGGTAAAAAAGCGGAAGCGCGCGTCGGGGTATTTTTTGCACAGCTCATCAAAACTTTCGTATACGTAAACGTTTACGAGGTGCCAGTAGTCCAGCCCCGCGCGTTTTAAATATTTGTCGGATATCTCAAAGCCGAGCGGCTTTATAAGGTGCAGGTCGCACTTCGTCGCGGCGCACGTACGCGCGATATTGCCCGTGTTCTGCGGTATTTCGGGCTCCACCAGAACTATGTTGAACATAATATATTCCTTCTTTATTTCCGTTTTATGTTATTTTAGTGTATTTTACTCTCTTTTGCAAGGCTTTACCGGCACGCGCCGACCTTTATTTTGATAAAAGTCTTGACAAAGGCTCTCCCGTGTGCTACAATATCGATAATCAATACTAATATTAAAGACGCGCCAATCACACGGGGCCCGCTCGGGGACGGCAGAGGCGCGTGCGAACGGAATTATGAAGAAACAGAGGAACACCGCACAAAAGAGGATAATAATGCAGGCGCTCGAACGTGCCGACCACCCCACGGCGACCGAGCTGTACGAATACGTTCAGGCGGAGAATCCGCGCATAAGCAAGGCGACGGTTTTCAGGGTGCTTTCGCAGTACTCGGAGAACGGCGAAATACGCCGTCTTCACCTGCGCGGCACCGACGAGAGGTACGACGCAACGCTTGCGCCGCACGCGCATATGCGCTGCGCATTCTGCGGAAAGATAAGCGACGTGATGTTTCCCGGGCTCGAGAGCGTTTTCGGAGCGGAGGAACTCGGCGGATACAAGATTTTTTCTGCCGAGGTCGATTTTGTGGGCTGTTGTCCCGACTGCGCGGCTGCGGGCGCGGACGAAAAGAACTATAAAAACTGAAATCAAAGGCGGGTGGCGCTCGTTTATCGCGCTGTGATAAGGGGTATAACCTGCTTTAAAAAATATAAAAATCATAACGGAGGTTTTAAAATGAAAAACTTAAAAGGCACCAGAACCGAACAGAACCTGCGCGCGGCGTTTTCAGGCGAAAGCGAAGCCCGCAACAAATACACATTCTTTGCCTCGGTGGCAAAAAAAGAGGGCTACAACCAGATAGCCGCCATCTTTGAAGAGACCGCCAACAACGAAAAGGAGCACGCAAAAATGTGGTTCAAGCTCCTCCAGGGCATAGGCGACACAAAGGCCAACCTCGTTTCTGCCGCCGGCGGCGAAAACTACGAGTGGACGGAGATGTATCCCGAATTTGCAAGGGTTGCAAGGGAAGAGGGCTTCGACTCGATAGCCGTAATGTTCGAGCGCGTTGCCGAGGTTGAAAAGGAGCACGAAGAGCGCTATAAAAAGCTGCTCGCAAACGTAGAGGGCGGCAGGGTGTTTATCCGCGAGGACGTTCAGATGTGGCAGTGCACCAACTGCGGCGCAATAGTAATAGGCAAGGAGGCGCCCGAGGTTTGCCCCGTATGCGCGCACCCCAAGGCTTATTTCCAGATTAAACCCGCCAATTATTGAGCATTTAAAAAAGCATAAAAAAACCGCCGCGCAAATTTGCGCGGCGGTTTTTTCGCTTAAATTATTTAATTTTTATCGGCGTGCGGCTCCGTATTTTCTTCTCCGCCGGTTTCGGCCTCGCTTACAGTCAAAGCCGCCTCGTCGTCTGCGGGGTCATATAGCCCTCCGTCGGTTTCTTCGCGCAAAAGCCGCCTTCTCTGCGCGGCGCCGAGCACCTTTCCGCGCACGAAGAGGAACAGGCGGTAAAAGCCGTAAAACGCAAAAAAGATAGCCACATATGCCGCATATAACCCCAAAATATACAGCACGTTTATCTCGTAGCCCCATAGGTTGAGCGTTACAACGGGCGGCACTTCGAACGGCAGGGGATTTATCTGCGTAAACGCATAGTTGGGCATGAGCACGTCGTCGCCCTCCAGCCCGAGGCTCATGGAATAGCCCGTCACGGCGGCGCTCGCCACGCTTGCGAGTACTATCACTATAAAATAATAAATAAGCGGTATTATGCAGTCCTTTATTCTGAATTTATACATTCCGAGCGCCGAGGGGAGCACGCACAGCATAAACAGGAATATGTGCGTGAAGCAGAAATAGAGTATGGAATAGCTGCAGAATATGCCGTAGTTCGACATGCTGTCTTTCCCGAAGTAGACGAACACCGATATGGCTCCGCCCGCGTGCACGAAAAAGGAGGTGGCGTACAGCGTTTTTCTGCGCAGAAATACAGAGAGCGCCGAAACGTACACGCCTATGTTGCATATAAACAGGGGTATGCAGGCAAACACGGTGTTGTAAACGTTGTATCCGTCGCCCATCACCATGCTGTCTTTGCTGTGGTATTGCAGAAGCAGCGCTCCCGCCGCCGCGCACAGCCAGCGGAACTGCTCGTCCCTCTGCTTGTTCCTTAAAAAGTAATATCCGCCCGCCGTCGCGCCGATAAGCGCGAGTATTGCGGCGAGGTGCCACACGGTGAAGTTTTTAAAGCGCAGAAAGCTGTTTTGCGGTATGGCGTTTATATCGAAGAAATTTTCAAAGATATTCAGCGGAATCGCCGCGACTATCCCCGCGACGAGGTAAATAAAGCTCTTCGCCTCAACCTTAAAGCCGTAGGTTATAAAAAGTACGGCGCACGCGCCGAGCATCGCCGCGCTCTCCGCGGCGAACAGCGTTATGTGCAGCCACTTGGGCATGAACAGGTTTATGGAGTTATAAATCTCCTGCGCGGGCGTTTCAGCCGTCTTCGTTATGTCGAAAAATCCGCCGAAGGTGCACAGCGAAATTATCACGGCTACCGGAATTATGTACTTCGCGCTGTCGGCACATTTTTTGTTTTTAAAGAATATTGCGGCGGGGATGAGCAGCAGTCCCGCCTTTTTAAGCCACTGTGCGGCGGCAAACGCGCCGAACTCCGATATGCGGTTGAATATGTAATAGTCCGATATGGTAAACGTAAGCGCCAGCGCGGCGACGAGCATCACCGCCGCGCACGCCCTGCCCGTGACCGATAAAATCTTTTCTCTTGTCATGGCATATATTATAAACTCAAATCCGCCCCTTTGTCAATGCGATTGTCGGGCAGGCCGTATTGTAAAATTAAACCGCCCGCGCAGGGCGTTTTTTTGTAAGCGGGTTGCCGAACAATGTTTAATCGGTTTGAATTTGTCATTTCGACCGAGCGTAAGCGAGTGGAGAAATCTTGAAGTAACAACCCGGCTGTGCATGAGATTTCTCCGTGCGCTCATTGTATTCGCTTAGTCGAAATGACATACTTTCGGGAAAATCTTTTTTACAACTGCCGCTTGAAAAATTTCGCGGCGCGCTGTATAATCGGATAAAAGTAATTATGCTTTACGGAGAACAGCATGAAACAGGCATTCAATCCCTTTCTGCCATCATACGAATACATACCCGACGGCGAGCCGCACGTTTTCGGCAACAGGGTTTATCTCTTCGGCAGTCACGACAGGTTCGGCGGCACCTCCTTCTGCATGAACGACTATGTCTGCTGGTCGGCGCCGACGGACGATTTGAAGAGCTGGCGGTGCGAGGGCGTCATATACAGGAGGGAGCAGGACCCGCTCAACCCGAATGGCGAGCACGCGCTGTTTGCGCCCGACGTGTGCCGCGGGCCCGACGGGCGTTACTATCTCTATTACGCGCTCGACTTTGTAAGCGTAATTTCCGTCGCGGTGTGCGATACGCCCGCGGGGAAATACGAATTCTGCGGGCACGTCCGTTTCAAAGACGGGCACGTGCTCTCCTCGCGCGCGGGAGAGCCGTACGCCTTCGACCCCGCGGTGCTGTGCGAGGGCGATAACGTCTATCTCTATATGGGCTATTGCCCCTATCCGCCGCGCCACCTAATGGAAGTGCCCAAAACGTACACGCACGCGTGGGTGTACAGGCTGGAGCGCGACATGCTCACGATAGCGGGGGAGGGAAAGCCCGTCGCGCCCTCGTTCTCCAATTCCGCGGGAACGGGGTTCGAAGGGCACGAGTTCTTCGAGGCGTCGTCGATACGTAAGGCGGGGGATAAATACTACTTTATATGGTCGTCGTACTACGGGCACGAGCTGTGTTACGCCGTAGCACCTTCCCCGGAGGGGCCCTTTGAATTCGGCGGCACGATAATTTCCAACGGAGATATAGGAATAGGCGGCATAACAGACGAAAACGACTGCAACAACTATATCGGAAACAACCACGGCTCCATCGAAAAGATAGGCGGCAAGTGGTATGTATTCTATCACCGCCACACCAACGGCACGAGCTTTTCGCGCCAGGCGTGCGCGGAGGAGATAAAAATTCTGCCCGACGGTTCTATTCCGCAGGTCGAGATGACGAGCTGCGGTTTAAACGGCGGCCCGCTTTCGGGCAAGGGCAAGTATCCCGCGAGGATTGCCTGCAATTTAAAGAGCGCCTGCGGCACGATGCGGGGCGATATCCCGCGCGGCGGCGCGTACCCCTATTTTACGCAGGACGGCGCCGACGGCGACGAGGAGGCGTTTCAGCATATCGCAAATTTAAAAGACGGCGCGCTCTGCGCTTTCAAATATTTTAAAGGCGAGGGCGCAAATACTATAAAAATCACCGTGCGCGGCACGGCGGATGGGTATTTCGAGGTTTTTGGCGGCGGGCGCGGCGTGGCAAAAATTCCTGTTTTTCCTTGCGCAAAATGGACGGAATTTTCTGCCCCGATATCGGTTATTTCGGGCATATTCCCGCTCGTATTTACCTATCGCGGCGCGGGATACGCCGATTTTCTTTCGTTTGAGCTGCTTTAAAAATATTTATTTTTTTGGCGCGGCGCGGGGCTGAAAAATAAATTGCACGCTTTTGTTGCATTTATGCGTGAAATAATGTATAATAGCCTTGGCGCCGCGTGCGCCTGAATGCAAAAGTTTTTTTATTTAAGGGTCTGCGGCGGAATGTGCGCCGCACATATTCAACGGGAGTTTTATGTTAAAAAAATTTGTACTTTCCACCGATTCGACATGCGATTTGTATGCCGACTTCGTAAAGAAAAACGACATTAAGTTCGTAAGCCTCACCTACACGGTGGAGGACAAGGACGGCAGAATTTCGGACGGGCTCGACGCTTTTTCCGACTATTCGCAGTACGTCGGCTTTTACAACAAACTGCGCGACGGCAGTTTTTCGCGCACGTCGATGCTCAACCTCGAAAGTCACCTCGCGCACTTCAAAAAGCTCGCGGAGGAGGGCGCCGAAGACGTCGTTCATTTCACCATATCCAGCGGTCTTTCGCCCACGGTCACCGTTGCCGAACAGGCGGCGGCAGAGATAAAAAAGAGTTACCCGAAGTTCAATCTGTATGCCGTAGATTCGCTCTCGGCTACGATAGGTCAGGGCGCGCTTGTCCGTGCCGCGCTGCGCATGCGCGACGAGGGCAAAACGGCGGAAGAGACGGTTGAATACGTAAAGGCGCTCCGCTTTAAAATCCAGTACGTAATCGCCGCAAACGATTTGAATTATTTAAGGCGCGGCGGCAGGGTTTCGTCGGTAGCCGCAATGGCGGGAACAATGCTCGGCATAAAGCCCGTATTAACCTTTTCGAACGACGGCAAGCTGATTGTCGCCGATAAGGTGCGCGGAATGAAACGCGTATTCTCGTACGCGCTCGAAAAGATGGAAAAATATCCCCCCTCGTCGGAGCACGGATTTTTCTGGATAGTACATACCGACGCCGAAGCCGACGCGAACAGGCTTGCCGAAGAGATTGAGGAAAAGTACGGCGTAAAGCCCGATATAAGCATAATGGGCCCCGTAATAGGTTCCCATGTAGGCCCCGGCGCCGTTGCCGTTATATGGAAATCGGATATCGACCGCAACGACGGCTGAGATATATCCGTGCGATGTTAAAATTAAAGGATATTTAAAAATTAATTAAAGCTCCGCCGCGCGGGTGAAATCCCGCGCGGCGGAGCTTTCTGTTCATACCTTAATCGGGCGACATATATGCCGCAAATAATTGCCTTTTTTTCAATAAAAAAGCCGCCCTGCGAAATACTCTGCGGGGCGGCAATTTAAATTGACTATTTTATCTGCAACATTCTGTCGAGCAGGGTGTAGCCCTTGTCGATATATATGCCCGTCGCCGCGGCTTCGTCCTCTGTGTAGCGCTTTGCGCCGTTGCCGAGGTCTTTTACGTTGGTGTATAAAAGGTAGGGCACGGGGTCGGCGACGTGCGTTTTTATCGTGCAGGGAGTGGGGTGGTCGGGGCATATGAGAATGAAATAGTCCTCGCCCGCCCTTTCAAACGCCTCTTTCAGCGTTTTTACCACGAGCCCGTCAATCTGCTCTATCGAAAAAACTTTGTGCTCCGTGTCGCCGTGGTGCCCGCATTCGTCGGGCCCCTCCATGTGAATATATACGTAGTCGAGCCCGCCGTATAAAAGTTCGCGCGCGGCGGCGTTCGCCTTTGCGGCAAAGTCGGTGTCGTAGTTGCCTGTCGCGCCCGCAACGGGTATAAACTTCATTCCCGCGAGCAGCGCAATGCCCTTTACAAGGTCGACAGCCGAAATTACGCCGCCTTTAAGTTTGGTCTTTCGGGTAAAGCTGTCAATCTTCGGCTTAGTGCCCTCGCCCCACAGCCACAGGCTGTTTGCGGGGTTCTTGCCTGCGGCGACGCGCGCCCTGTTTACGGGGTGGTCTTTTAAAAGCGCGTAGCTTCTCTTCATAATGTCAAGGTATTTTTCGGCAAGCTCGCCCTTGGGCAAAAATTCGGTTATCTTTTTGTCGGAGATGTCGTGCGGAGGGGTGAGGTCGTGCCCCGTTACGCCGTTTTCTGCGACGAGGCAGTGCCTGTACGATATCCCGGGATATAGCGTAAATCCGTCGCCGTCGAGCTCCTTTTTTAAAAATGTAATCAGCTCGCGCGCCTCCTCGGTCGAAATTTCGCCCGCGGAATAGTCGGCCATGGTCATATCTTCGTACGCGCCCTCTCCCGCAAGCGTAACGAGGTTGGCGCGGAGGGTCACGTCGGTGTCTTTGAGCTCTATCCCCATCGCCACAGCTTCAAGCGGAGAGCGCCCGGTGTAGTATTTTTTGGGGTCGAAGCCCATTACCGACATGTTCGCCACGTCGCTCCCGGGCTTGAACCCTTCGGGCACGGTGCGGAACAGCCCGAGTTCGGAGTGAGGGGCGAGAAAATCTATGTTGGGCGTCTTTGCGTATTCGAGGCAGGTTTTGCCTCCGAGTTTTTCGAGTTTCCAATCGGCCATTCCGTCGCCGAGAACAACTGCGTATTTCATATTTTTACCTTTAAACAAATTAAAATTTTCAAGCGTTTTTTCAGCCGTTCAGATTCCAGTCAATCGGCTCTTTGCCGTGCGAGAGGAGATATTCGTTGCACTTTGAAAACGGTCTGCTGCCGAAAAAGCCGTTGTACGCCGAGAGGGGAGAGGGGTGCGCGCTCTCAATTATAAGGTGGCTGTCTTTATTTATAAGCCCGCGCTTGGAGCGGGCGTTCCCGCCCCATAAGATAAACACGGTGTTTTTCGTATTGTCGGAAATGAGTTTTATCACGCTGTCGGTAAACCACGCCCAGCCGCAGTTTGCGTGCGAGTTTGCGCGGTGTTCGCGCACGGTGAGCGTGGTATTTAAAAGCAACACGCCCTCTTTCGCCCACTTCGTCAGGTCGCCGCAGTCGGGCTCCTTTATTTTAAGGTCGCTCTCAATCTCCTTATATATGTTTTTGAGCGACGGCGGAAGGGGCACCCCCGGCTTTACCGAAAAGCACAGTCCGTGCGCCTGCCCCGGTTCGTGGTAGGGGTCCTGCCCTAAAATTATCGCTTTAAGGCTGTTTACGGGCGTGTAGCGGAAGCAGTTATACAGGTCGTACATGTCGGGATAAACTATGTAGTGGCTGTATTCGTATTTTAAAAATTCGCGTATTTTTTTATACCTTTCGTCGTCAAAGAGGGGTTTTAAAAGTTCGTCCCAGCCTCCGCCAAGCGCTATCATGGCTGCCTCCAAAAATATCGGTTATCCTTTCAGATTCTGTAAAACGGCCGCATATATGCCGCAAATATCGCGCTCAATGTTTTTATAGCACAGCGCGATGTTGTCGCAGTATTGCTCCGTCGTGCTGCCGCTGCCCGCAACGTCGGATACAACTTTGAAGGCATAGAGCGGAACTTTGGCGTGCGCGCAGACCTGCGCCGCCGCGCCGCACTCTATGTCGCGCAGGTCGGCGCAAAAATCGTCGCGCAGCATAAAAAAATCAGCCCTGTCGTCGTTGAACCTGTCGCCCGTGGCAACCTTTTTCCCGCCTTCGCCGGTGCAGGCGAGGGGGAGCCAGCGCTCTGAAAATTCGTTGAGCACGCCGATGTCGGTGCCGTTAATCTGCTTTAAGTCGAAGTCGTACTGCGCCGCGTGCGATACGGGATATATCCCGCCTATCTCCATTGAACGATTCAGTGCGCCCGCCGTGCCGATGTTTATTATCGCGTCGGCTTTAAACCTGTCTATGGCGAGCATAGCCGCGCAGGCGGCGTTCACTTTGCCCACGCCGCATACGAGCACGCGCACCTCGTCGCCGCACAGCTTTCCGCTGTAAACTTTTTTACCGTAAATATCTTCGCGCGCTGTATCCTGCATGTTGGCGAGGACGGGCGCCGCCTCGCCGTCGAGCGCTATAACAAAACAAATCATATAACAATTATATCAAACCGCGGGCGATTAATCAAATTTTTAAGGGGCATAGTTTGCCCGCAGAGCATTTTTATGCGGAAAGAAGAGGGGCGCCGCAGATAAGGGGAGCGGCGCTGCGGATAATGGGGGATAAGCGGTGCAATAAGGGGAGCGGCGCTGTAAATAAAAAATGCGGCGCGCCCGATAGAATGGCGCGCCGCAGTATATTATATTTTGTTTTCGGAATATTATATATCGTTCGGGGAAAATCCAGCGTTATTTTCGATTTCAAACCGCGCATCGTCGGCGCATACGGCAACTGTCAGTCGTTCGGTTTCGTAAAATCTGATTTCTTCGCGTAAGGCTTTGCCGTCGAGATAAAGCTTTCCGCCAAAAAATTCCAGCCGCTTTATATAGTCCCATATACGCGCGCCTTTAAGTTTTACGTACGCCTCTTTCGCCGTCCAGTTCCTCAAAAAACCGCGCTCGTCCTCTGTTTCGCTCTTTTCGCGGGCGGTAAGGCGCGAAAGAACGGCGCCGCGTTCTTTGCCGCACGTCTTTTCGGTGTCTACCCCGACGGGGTTATCGCTTACGGCAATGGCGCAGATATCGCCGCTGTGGGAAATATTGAAAAAAATTTCATTGCCCTCCGCATACGGTTTTCCGTATTCGTTGCGGCATATATGCGGCTCAATTCCCGTCTTTTCGCGCAAAAGGCGAAGGAGCGTGCGCTCTTTTTCCGCCGTTTTGCAAAAATACAGCCAAATCATAGCATGAGCGACTCTATGTATTCTATCTGCTCTTTCGTGGCGAGTCCCTGGGTGAACGCGCACGCGCTTCCCGCCGCCGTGGCAAAATTGAGAGCGGAGAAGTAGTTGCCCGAGGCGAGATATTCGTGGATGAATCCCGCAATCATGCTGTCGCCGGCGCCGACGGAATTTACAAGCTGTCCGCGCACGGCGCGCACGTACAGCGCCTGGTCTGCTTCGGTAACCATAACCGCGCCGTCGCCGCCCATCGAAACGATTACGTTGCGCGCGCCCTGTTTTTGCAGCGCCCTCGCGCAGGCGGCAATCTCCTTTGTGTTTGGCAGCGTTTTAAGCCCGAATATCTCGCTCAGCTCAAATATGTTGGGCTTTATCAGGAAGGGGCGGTATTTCAAAGTGTTGGTAAGCAGCGCGCCGCAGGCGTCTACTACCACGTTCACGTTTTTAACCGTTTTTATGCGCCGCAATAAATTTTCGTAAGTTTTTTCGTTGAGGGAGGAGGGCACGCTGCCGCAAATAATAACCCAGTCGCCCTCTTTAAGCCGCTCTTTGAGCTTTTTCGTCAGTTTTGTCACGTCGTTTTCGGTGACTACGGCGCCAATGCCGTTTATATCCGTTTCGGTGGTGCTCTTTATCTTTACGTTTATGCGGCTCTGCCCGTCCACTTTGATAAATTCGTGTTCAAGCCCCATTGCCGAAACCTTTTCGTCGATGGCTTTGCCGGTAAAGCCTGCAACGAACCCGTATGCGAAGGACTCGTTGCCCAGCTCTTTGAGCGCGAGCGAAACGTTCAGCCCCTTGCCGCCCACTGTTATGTATTCGGTGGCGGTGCGGTTTACTATGCCGCTTTTGAGGTTATTCACTTTTACGTAATAATCCAGCGAGGGATTGAACGTTATTGTGTATATCATTTTGCCTCAGACGCTCTCCGTGCAGGAAACCGCATATCAGATATTTTAATAACTTTATAATATTTGCCCGCAAAAGTCAAATTAAAATGGCAAAGCGACGGCATGAATTTTTTTCCTTTAAAAAATATGCGCCATTTCGCGACATAAACGCGCATGCCCGCATAAACGGCAGAAATTCAGTTGCTTTTTTTTGAATGAGCGGTTATAATAAAATTCCCTCAAAGAAGCAAGCTTATAAAAAAGACCTGCTCTCTTTACGGGCCTGACACAGTTTCGATTGCGGGCGGAGGGCGATGTAAGCATACCGAAGGCTCGGCTTCGTTAAAACGGAAATTAAATTTAAACGCAGAATCAAAAGATTCCAAAGTTGTTGCATTCCCTGCATACAGGGCTCCTGCAATGGCTTGCGCCGCTTAAAGTTTAAGCGGTCCGTCGTCTGCGCATCTCCGCCGCGCGCAGGCGGCGTTATTCAGGCGGATAACGGTTTGTGCGGCGTTGCCGCGCCGTATAAACTGTAATTTTGCGGCATGCGTGCGCATCTCCCCGTCTACCGGGAGCGGCGCATTAAGTTTAAAGGTAAACTAAGTATGTAGAAAGCTCGTGCAAACCCCGTAAGACCAGAGTGCAACTCTCTGCAGGTCCACCAAACGCGACGTATACGCACACTCTGCGTTTACGTCAGAATTAGAAACCGCTTTGTCGGTTTCTTTTTCATTTTCGGGCATTTTATGGGCGTTCTCGCCGTCGTTTCCGTGTCCGTCGGGATAATCGGGGAATATCAGATTTAAGAGCAGTTCGCCCTGTTGCCCGCCTTTAAGGTGAAACAACACTTTCATTTTATCGTCGTACAGTATCACCCTGTAAATGAACGTGTCTATCAGGTCTTTGCGGTTCTTGGTCTTGGAATAGTCAAGCGTGCGGAAGTGCGAAAGCCACTTGCGAATATCGGCGTAACTGTAATTTATCTGCATTGCCTTTTCGTTGGCGATTGTGTCTTGCAGTTCCTTGTTTTCGTTCTCTAACTTTTCGATTTGCGACAGAATGGTGTCGGCAATCTTGCCGAGCATTAACGCCTGCATTAAGTTATTTATCGCTTTTTGATTTTCCGCGACAAGGTTTTCAAGCCGCTTTATTTCGGTGTCGTTCTGCTCCGACTGGATAAGCAAATAGGTTTCTGCGGCTACAAGGTCTATAAACTCGTCGGTCAAAATGCCGTGTTCGCCCACTATGGCGGCAACGACCTCATCTTCGATAAACTGTTTGCGGACAGTCCGTTTTTTGCAAATGCCCTTGTTGTTCCCCGTACATTTGTAATAGTGATGTATCTTTTTGCTTTTGCTCGTTGAGCTTATGCCCGTCATTTTGTTGCCGCAATGCCCGCATATCATTTTATCCGACAACAAATATTCGACTTTGGCTTTGCCGCGGGACGGCGCGGCGGCGTATTTGGCTAACACCTTTTGCGCCTCGGCAAAAAGTTCGTCGTCGATGAGTTGCGGCATACCGCCGTCAATCTCTTCGCCGTGATAGAT
>DVFR01000023.1 GCA_018713165.1 Candidatus Coproplasma stercoravium
GAAGGGCGCGGCGTCCGCCGCGCCCTTCCCGCCTTTAAAAAATTGCGGAGGCGCTTTATGCAGGACGTTTTGCAGGACACGATGTTGCTCGACAGGCGCACAAAAGAACTCATTCGGGAATACGTACCCGAAGGCGACGTTTTAAACGGCATAGTATGTTTTTTTTCGGTTTTTGCCGACGCCACGCGGGTGCGTATGCTCTCCGCGCTGGCAATTTCCGAGATGTGCGTAACCGACCTCTCGCGGGTGCTCGGGATAAACCAGACGACGGTTTCGCACCAGCTCAGGCTGCTTAAAAATTTAGGCATAGTAAAGAGTGAAAGGCATGGTAAGATTATTTTTTACAGTCTTGTCAACGATACCGTAAACGATGTAATGCTCAAAGGCGTGGAGTTTTTGGGCTGCTGAACTAAAGCCGCGGAAGGCAACGCCTTCCGCGGCTTTAATAAAGGAGAGAAACGGCGTTTAAAAACTCGTTTTTTGTTCGTTTTTGCCGCGCTTAATATTGCAAACGTGCGCATATTTGTGCTATACTGTAAGAGAATAAAACAAACCCGCCTTTAAATGCGCCTTTTGCATGCCTTAGCGTTCTTCCTCATTGCAATACAGAGAGTATTGCTGCTTCGTCATCGCGCCAATTCACCGCAAAATGCGCTATTTAAAGGTGCATGGCAATTTAAAGCGGGCAGATTGCGGCAAAATCAAGGCAAAGCCCGCAGACAATACACCCTTTAGGGCTCCCGCAAAAAAAGTTTTTGCGGGAAGAGGAGATACTTGTGTTTAAGGCGCAACGGCGCATTTATGCGGCGTTGCGCAAAAATGCGCAAAGTATCGACGAGGCAAGGGCTTTAACGCAGATAGTGCCGTGATATCCCCCGCTTTAAATCGGCTTCGTATTAATCCCTTACAGTATAATAACAAGAGAACTCGAATCGTAAAATTTTATGGATATTATAAGGGAAAAACTCAAACTTCTGCCCGATAATCCGGGCGTGTATATAATGCTCGATAAGTATTCCAACGTAATTTACGTCGGAAAGGCGCGCGTGCTCAAAAACCGCGTGCGGCAGTATTTTCATTCCTCGCCTAAGCCCGACAAGGTTATGCGCATGGTCGAGAATATTACCGACTTCAACTACATTATAACAAAGACCGAGCGCGACGCTCTCGCCCTCGAAAACAACCTTATTAAAAAGTATAAGCCCAAATATAATATCCTTTTAAAAGACGACAAAACCTATCCCTATATCAGGGTGGACTTGCGCGATAAATTCCCCGGCTTTTACGTTATGCGCAAGGTAAAAAAAGACGGCGCGCGCTACTACGGCCCCTATATGGGCGGCGTGAGCTATAAAGACATTCTCGAAGTTCTGCAGCTTGCGTTCAGGATAAGGCTCTGCCATACCGCCATCGGCGAAAAGCCCAAACGGGAGTGCCTCAACTATCACATAGGCCGCTGCCTTGCCCCGTGCGCGCACAGGTGCACGCGGGAGGAGTATGCCGCCTGCGTTAAAAAAGCGGTAAACTTCCTCGAGGGGAACTATAAGGACGCCGAGGCGCTGCTGAAAGAGAAGATGCTTTCAGCCGCCGCGGGCGAAAATTTTGAACTTGCCTTAGACTACCGCAACAAGATTGAAATGCTCTCAAAGCTCGAGGCGAGGAGGATAACTTCGCTCTCCAACTTCCTCGACGCCGATATCATCGCATATACGACAAACAATCTCTATTCCGCTGTAAACGTTTTAATAACGCGAAAGGGAATCATGCAGGGCGGAACGAGCTATGCGCTCGAGGACGCGCACTCGTCAGATGCGGAGGCGCTCTCCCAGTTTATCACCCAGTATTATGCCGACAGGCTCCCGCCCTCGGAGATTATAACCGAGAGCAGCCTTGAAGGCGAGAGGGAGCTTCTGGAGAGCTTTTTTAAGGAAAAGTACGACAAATCTGTTAAAATCACGTTTGCAAAGCAGGGCGTAAAGGCACAGCTTCTCTCTATGGCGCAGGAGAATGCGCGCGAGTATCTCGAAAAATCTATCGATAAGATACGCCACAAAGACGATATGACGGTAAATGCGTGCAAAAGGCTGCAATCCGTCCTCGGGCTTGAAAAATATCCGCGCCGCATGGAGTGCTACGATATCTCAAACATAAGTGGCGTCGACAAGGTTGGTTCCATGGTCGTTTTCGTCGACGGCGAGGCCGACAGGAACAGTTACAGAAGATTCAGAATAAAAACGGTAGAGGGCGCGAACGACTTTGCGTCTTTGCAGGAAGTGCTCACGCGCAGGCTCTCCAAGCTCGGAACGGACGAGGAGGAGCGTTTCCCCAAGCCCGACCTCATAATAATCGACGGCGGCAAGGGACAGCTTTCAGCCGTAAAAAAGATTTTCGACGATATGAATATCGGCGGAATCGAGCTCATATCGCTCGCAAAGCGCGAGGAGGAAGTTTTCACGCTCGACAAAGACGAGAGCGTAAAGATTGACCACCGCGACTTCGCCCTTAAAATGTTGCAGAGAATAAGGGACGAGGCGCACCGCTTTGCCATAACCTATTTCCGCAACCTTCACTCCAAACGAAACCTGGAGAGCGTTCTCTCGGAGATAGACGGCGTGGGCAAAAAGAAGAGGCTTGCGCTGATGGAAAAATTCGGCACCATCGATAAAATAATGCACGCGAGCGAAGAGGAACTTGCAAAAACTGAGGGCATAGGGCCCGTGCTCGCAAAAACGATACGCGAATACTTTGAAGAAAAGGTATAGTCTGTTACTCTTTCGGAGAAATTTTTGTTTATGAAAATAAAATGCGGACTCATCGTTTCCGATTTCGACGGAACGCTTATAACAACGAAACAGCAGGTGCCGGGGCGCGTCCGCTCGGCGATAGAAAGATATGTTGAAAGCGGCGGTATTTTTGCGGTATGTACGGGCAGAATGCTCGCCTCGATTCTGCCGCAGGTGCGCGCCCTCGGCTTAAAGGGGCTAGTCGCCGCATACCAGGGTACCGTTATAGCCGATATAGAGAGCGGCAAGCTTATAAGGTGCGGCGGATTTAAGGCGGATGAGTCGTGCGAAATCTGCCGTACTCTCGAAGAGCGCGGCGAGGCGATAAACGCCTATGCCGATAACCTTATGTATACCACGCTTCCCGCGGACGACAAGCTTTTGAATATCTACGAGAAAATTACCGGCGTGCGCGCGCACCACATATCGGGGAAAATGTCCGATTATATCAAGAACAATTCGCTCTTCTGCCAGAAGATTGTAAGCGTAGTTATGCCCGAAAACAAACTTCCGCTCTATAACTATCTCTCCGCCGCGCTCGGCGATAAGTACGAAGTTACATACAGCGCGTCGGTGCTGGTGGAGGTTTCGCCGAAAGGCGACGACAAGGGCGAGGCGCTTAAATTTTTGGCAGAGCACTACAATATACCGATAGAAAATACTGTCGCCGTAGGCGACAATCTCAACGACCTCCCCATGATACTTGCGGCAGGGACGGGTGTGGCGGTGGAGAACGCCGTAGAAGAGTTCAAAAAGCATGCCGACGATATTTGCCCCTCGTGCGATGACGGCGGTGTTGCCGACGTTATCGAAAAATACGGACTTGAATAGTACTATGTGTGAAATACTTGCCCCTGCGGGCGATAAAAACAGCGCTTTGGCGGCGATAAACAGCGGCGCCGACGCAATATACCTCGGGTTGAAGCAATTTTCTGCGCGTTCTTCGGCAAACAACTTCGACCTTGCGGAGCTGAAAGAGATAATAAATTACGCCGCAATTTTCGGCGTGAGGGTGCACGTTGCCATGAACACGCTCGTAAAGCAGGACGAGACGGAGGGATTTTTATCCGCAGTGAAAGAGGTGTGGAACGCGGGCGCCGACGCGATAATCATGCAGGATATATTTCTCGGCAGGGCGGTGCATGCCGCCTTTCCCGAAATCGTGCTTCACCTTTCAACCCAGGCGGGCGTCTGCAACGAATACGGCGCGCGCCTTGCCAAAGAATTCGGCTTTTCGCGCGTTATTCTGGCGAGGGAAACTGCGTTTGCAGATATCGGAAAAATAGCAAAAATAATCGAAACGGAGGTTTTCGTTCAGGGTGCGCTGTGCACGTGCTTTTCGGGGCAGTGCTATCTCTCCTCGTTCGCGGGCGGCAACAGCGGCAACCGCGGGCGTTGCAAACAGCCCTGCCGCAAACTCTATTCAATCGACCGCAAGGGGTTCGAGGAGAGGGCGTACAGGCTGTCCCCCTCCGACCTGTGCGCGGGCGAAAATATCGTAAAACTTAAAGAGGCAGGCGTTTATTCCTTTAAGATTGAGGGCAGAATGCGCCGCCCCGAATATGTGGCGGCTGCGGTAATGTACTATAAAAGCATGCTTTCGGGCGGGGATGGCGACCTCTCGGCATTGAAGCGCACGTACAACCGCGGCAACTATACGAAAGGGCTTGCCTTCGGGCAGGACAAAAATTTTCTTTCGTCCGCCGTGCAGGGGCACATCGGCGAATACGTCGGCACTGTAAAGGTTGTAAGCGGCAGATATCTGTGCGAGAGCAGGCAGCGCTTTGTGCGCGGCGACGGGTTTAAAATACTCCGCGACGGAAGGGAACTTTGCGGCGGCTCCTACGACGGCGACGCGCGCGGCGGCTTTTATGTAAGCGCGCCCAAGCGCCTTAAAAACGGCGATAAGATTTTCGTCACCACGGATAGCGAACTGAATGCGCGCTTAACCTCTGGCAAAAGGACGGTAAGAGCCGATATATTTGCCCGCTTTGAGGAGGGCGGATATCCGCGGGTGAACATAAACGGCTTTGAATACACGGGGAGCGAACGGCTCGGCTCTGCGCAGACCAGACCGCTTACCGCCGAGGACGTGACGAACTGCTTCCGCAAGGTGGGAAATCTGCCGATAGACGTAACTTTCGGTGAAGTGGCGGTTGTGGGCAAACCATACCTCGGCATGGCTGCCCTCAACGCGTTCAGGCGCGAGGCGTACGAAGGCTTTATTTCAAAGCTCACTTTCAAGGAGCGTTTTCCCGCGCTCGGCGAAATCCCCGTTCCCGAACCTCTTTGCGGTCGGAACGGGAAAACTGCCGTTATATGTTCCGACCTGCGCGGCGTCGCGGCGGATATAGGCATTTTAAAACCCGACAGCTATCTTTCCGACCTGTCGCCGTTAATCTCAGACTTTAAAGGCGAAAAATTCCTGTATCTGCCCGCATATCTCAGCGGTGACGATATTGCAGAAATCAAGCCCGCGTGCGCTCTGTTCGATGGAATTTATTGCGAGGGATATTACGGAATCGAGCTCGCGCGCGAACTCGAAAAGCCATTATTTGCGGGCGTAGGGTTCAACGTTTCCAACACCGTATCCGCCGATTATTTAAAAAATAACGCAAAATATTTCTGCGTGTCGAAGGAGCTCTCTTTTAAGGAGAATAGTCCGCTCTGCGCCGCCAATGCGTTTTCGCTCGCGGCGGGCGGCATAAAGGTTATGGACCTCATTTATTGCCCGTTCGGCAGAATGTGTTCCTCCTGCGATAAGCGCCGCGCGTACACGCTCACCGACGAGGCGGGCAGAAAGTTTGCGCTCAAAAGGTACGAAACTTCGTTGTGCCGCTTCGAGCTGTATAACTGCGCCAATATCTTTTCCGAAAGGGGCTCTTTCGGCGGGCTTTACGATTTTACGCTGCTTGACGCCGAAGGACTTTCGCGCGATATTTCAAATTCCGCCGCGCTCAAATCAAAGCTGGGCGATATAACCCGCGGGCATTCAAATTCGCCCGTTCTCTGATAATTTTCAACGTGTTTATATTTATATAAGATGGATTCGAAATTTTACGAAAAAATTGAACTCAATAAGGTGCTTGCGCAGTGCGCGCAGTATGCCGTGCTGGCTTCTTCAAAATCGCTCGTGTTAAACTGTGCGCCTTCATCCGATTTGAACGAAGTGCGCGAGCGGCTCTCGCGCACAGAGGAGGCAGACAGGCTGCTGTTCAAGGCGGGCGTGTCGGGCGTCGAGTTTTTCGACGACGTGTCAGACCTTCTGTCGCGCGCGGAAAAGGGCAGTACGCTCTCCTGCGCCGAGCTGATGCAGGTTAACGCGCTCAACCGTTCGGCGCGGGTGGCCTATAATTCGGTGACTTCGCTTGCCGACGAGAGCGTCGTTCTTTTAAAAGCCGACTGTGCGCGCCTCTATTTCGACCGGAGGCTGGAGGACGACATAAATTTTGCCATACTTTCCGACGACGAACTCAACGACCATGCGAGCGAAAAGCTGTTCGATATCCGCACTAAGATTAAATCGCTGAACGCGCGCATAAGGAGCAAACTTTCGGAGTATATAACCGGCCCCACGGCGGCATATTTGCAGGACGCCTCGGTTACGATGCGCAACGACCGCTTCGTTATACCCGTAAAGGCGGAGTATAAAAACAGGGTGCGCGGTTTCGTGCACGACCGTTCGCAGACGGGAGCGACGTTTTTTATAGAGCCGGAATACGTGCTCGAAATGAACAACGAACTGATTGCGCTTGCGCTCGACGAGCGCGAGGAAGTCGAGCGCATTTTAAGCTCTTTTTCAAAGCGTTTCGGCGCGCTTGCCGATAAACTCAGAACCGATTCTGAGGTGCTTGCCGAACTCGATTCGTGTTATGCCCGCGCGCAGTATGCCTATGCCTTAAAGGCGGTTAAACCGAACGTCAACAGGCGCGGCTATATAAACATAGTAAAGGGCAGGCACCCGCTCATTGATAAAAATAAAATAGTACCCGTAAGCGTGGAGCTGGGTGGCGGCTACAATTTTCTGCTTTTAAGCGGCGCAAATACGGGCGGTAAAACGGTTACGCTCAAAATGACGGGGCTTTTTTGCCTGATGGCGGCCTGCGGACTGTTTATTCCCGCAGCCGAGGGCAGCGCGGTAGGCGTGTTCGACAACGTGTTCTGCGACCTCGGCGACAGCCAGAGCATCGAAGAGAGCCTTTCAACCTTTTCCTCGCACATAAAAACGGTGATTGAGATTGTAAACGGCGTAAATGCCGACAGTCTCGTTCTGATAGACGAGCTGGGCGGCGGCACTAATCCCGACGAGGGACAGGCGCTTGCGCGCGCCGTCGTGGAAAAACTCTTATCCACCGGCTGCAAGGGCATAGTAACGACGCATTTTACCGCCTTAAAGGAGTTTGCATACGGCGCAAGGGGCATCGAAAATGCGAGCATGGAATTCGACTCGGCTACGCTCAAACCGCTTTACAGCATAAAGATAGGTATGCCCGGTTCGAGCAACGCCCTCGCCATATGCAGGCGCATGGGGCTTCCCGAAGACGTGCTCGATAAGGCGGTGTCGTATCTCTCCGAGGGCGGGCGTACGTTTGAAAATATCGTGCGCAGCGCGGAGGACAGCAGGGTCAAAGCCGAGCAGATTGCCGCCGAAAACGAGGTTCTGCGCGCCGAACTCAAAGAAAAAATTGCTTTGGCGCAGTCCCGCGCCGACGCCCTCGAGCGCGAGCGTGCAAAGCTCTTTAACAACGCCAGGGCTGAGAGCCGCCGTATCATAAACGAGCGCTCCGCCGAGGCGGAGGAACTTCTCGCCGAAATTGAGGAAATTTTTAAAAAGGAAGAGATAACCGAAAGTGACCTAATAAAGGCGCGCACGCTTAAAAATAAGATTAAAGACGCGGCGTACAGGGCGGACGAGGCGCCCGAGAGGGAAACGCCGTATTCTCCCGCGACCAAAGATAACCTTAAATGCGGGAGCAGGGTGTTTGTAAAGCCCATGCAGACGGAGGGCGAGGTACTCTCGTTTTCGCCTGTCAAGGGCGAGGCAGAGGTACAGTGCGGAAACATGAAGATGCGCTGTAAGCTTGCCGACCTGCTCGTCATAGGCGCAAAACCCGTGCAGGGCGGTAAAAAACCTGCGGATAACGTGCGCATAGTGCGCAAAATACCCGTATCCACGCCCGTGCTCGAAATTAACGTAATAGGAATGACCGTGGAAGAAGCCCTGTACGAAGTCGATAACTTCATCGACAAGGCCGTCACCGACAATCTGGAGGAAATCAAAGTTATCCACGGCGTGGGAACGGGAAAGCTGCGCAAGGCAATTTCCGAACATCTCAAACGGCACAAAAACGTCGAAAGTTTCCGCCCCGGCAAATACGGCGAGGGCGAAACGGGCGTAACTTTCATAAAACTTAAATAATTTTATTTCAACAGGCGCCGCATATCGTGCGGTTGGCGCTCAGCCCGGCAAAAAAACAGACGAGCGACTGCTTTTTTAAATGCAAGATTGCGCCCCGAAGATAATATTATATAAATAGTATTTGTTTAATCGGGGTAAACTGTTGAAGAACAAAGTTATTATGGTTGTTACAAATCTTCTGCTCTGCGCCATAATCGTGGCGACGGCCGTGGTCGGCTTTTACGGCGGAAGTGCCGTTACCGTGTCGGATAACGACGGCAACGTGTATTACAGCTCGCAGTCGGAAGATTCGGTGTGCCTGATGTTCAACGTGTACCAGGGCACCGAAGAGGTTGCGGCGATTTTAGACGTGCTCGACAGCTATTCGGCAAAGGCTACGTTTTTTATAGGCGGGAGCTGGGCGGACGATAACGTCGACTGTGTGCGCGAGATATATTCGCGCGGACACGAGATAGCCAGCCACGGGTATTTCCATAAAGACCATTCCTCGCTTTCGTACGATGAAAATTTAGAGGAAATCTCGCCGAGCGTGAAGCTTCTGAATATGATTTGCAACAGAAATATTTCGCTCTTTGCGCCGCCTTCCGGTGCTTTCAACGACTATACGGTCAACGCGTGCCTCGAGCTCGGGCTTAAAGTAATTATGTGGAGCAAGGACACGATAGACTGGCGCGACAGCGACGTAAATCTGATTGTATCCCGCGCGACAAACAGGTTGCAGGCGGGCGACTTTATACTCATGCACCCGACGGAGAGCACGGTAAAGGCTCTCCCTTCGATATTGAATTACATAGGAAACAGCGGCCTGGCCGCCTGTACGGTTTCGTACAGTTTAGGAGAATAAATGGTACATTACAAAACGCTTAAAAACGGCATCAGACTTGTAGTAAAACGCATGGAAGGGCTTATGTCCGTATCGATGGGCGTGCTCGTCGGTACGGGCGCGTATGTGGAGAGCGACGCGGAGGACGGAATTTCGCACTTTATCGAACACATGATGTTTAAGGGCACCAAAACGCGTTCCGCCTTTGCCATATCCGACGAAATGGACAGAATAGGCGCGCAGATGAATGCGTTCACCGGCAAGGATTTAACCTGCTATTACGCAAAATCGACCACGGAAAACGCTGAAAAGGCATTTGAAATTCTTGCCGACCTGTTTTTGAACAGTACCTTCCCCGATGAGGAAATTTCGCGCGAGAGGGGCGTTATCCTTGAGGAGATAAATATGACCGAAGATACGCCCGACGACTTGTGCCTCGACCTTATCGGCGAGGCGTATTACGGCAGAGAGGGTTACGGCAGGAATATTCTCGGCCCGCGAGGAAACGTGAGCAGGTTCGGCGGCGACGACATAAGGGCTTATATGTCGAAGAGATACACCGCCGACAATATTGTAATCTCCATGGCGGGCAATATCGACGTAAATCTTGCCGGGGAGCTTGCCGAAAAATATTTTTCCTCCGTCCCCGCGGCAAAGAAGGACGAGCGAAAAGTGGTGGTTGCGCCCAAACATAATTCGATAGTGAGATACAAGGATATCGAGCAGGTGCACCTTGCCATGGGTTTTCCCTCTGTAAAGCGCTACGACAGACTGTACGACGCGACAATGGTGATGAATTCTGTGCTCGGCGGAAGTATGAGTTCGCGCCTTTTTCAGACCGTGCGCGAAAAACTCGGACTTGCCTACACGGTATATTCCTACTGCACCTCGTATGCCGATACGGGCACGCTCGTCGTGTACGCCGGCGTAAATTCCGAAAATTATATGAAGTCGGTAGAGGCCATTAATAAATGCATTGCGGACATCAAGCGCAAGGATATATCGAAGGAGGAGTTTCTGCGCGGCAAGGAACAGCTTAAAGCTTCTTCAATATTCGCGCAGGAGAGTACAAGCTCCCAGATGCTCCTGTACGGCAAGGAGGTTATGTATAGCGGAAAGCTCTACGACTTTGAAGATAGAATTGCAAAAGTCAACGCCGTTACCATGGACGACGTGAACGAAGCTATCGAAATCAACTTCGATAAATCGCGCATGGCGGCGGCTGTCGTCGGAAAAACAGACAAGCCGCTTGAAATATAAAGTACTATGTCAGGTATAAAATGCGGTTTTAAGCCTGTTTTTGATAAAAACAGCCGTGTTCTGATACTCGGAAGCTTTCCGTCGGTGAAGAGCCGCAAGGTCGAATTCTATTACGGAAACAGGCAGAACAGGTTCTGGAAAATACTCTGCGGCTTCTTCGGCGAAGCTGTTCCCGAAAGTACCGAGGAAAAAACAGCGCTGCTTTTAAGGCATAACGTTGCCCTCTGGGACATAGTTACCGAGTGTGAGATTGAAGGTTCGAGCGACGCATCGATAAAAAACTATAAAGTTGCCGAACTTGATAAGGTTCTCTCGGTCAGCCCGATAAAACTGATAATTCTCAACGGCGGAAAGTCGTTCGAAATATTTAAAAAATTTTACGGCAAAATAGCCGTGCCGTACATAAAACTGCCCTCCACAAGTCCTGCGAATACGCGGTGTGACGAGGGCGAGTGGTGCAGGGCGCTTAATTCGGTTTTCGGCGGACAAGAGCAGGCATAATGATTTTTCGCTGTATCGCGGTGCGACGGGCTCATTTTGTTCGGTTTACTTATGATTTTTTAAATTATCGGGCTGTTTTATTAAGTTTTATACTCTGTTGAGCAAAGGGGTATTTATGGTTACATACGAAGAACTGCTCGGGGAGCTTAAAGCTCTTTCGGAAAGCGATTTTGCCGTGTTTCAGCGGCGCATTATAAACGACGGTAAACTGAAAATTTTAGGCGTCCGCACTCCGGCGATGCGCAAGCTTGCCAAAAAGTATAAGGGGCAGTACGAAACTTTTTCTCATTTCCCGAATGAGTACTACGAGGTGGCTTTCCTTAAACTTTCGCTTGCGGCGCTCTTGCCTTATGAGCAATTTACCGGGGCGTGCGACGACTGTGTGGAACTGCTCACCGACTGGGCGCTCTGCGATTGCTTTTCGCCCGCGTGTATTTCAAAGCGCAGGGACGACTTCGTCCCCTTTATAAAAAAGTATTTAAAGGCGGGTGAGGGGTACTATAACGGCGGTGAGTTTGCGCGCAGGTTTTCCCTTACGACCTTACTTTCGTTCTATGTGGAGGAGAGGTATCTCCCGCTTATTTTTGAATGTATTGCAGAGTGCAATCCCGATAAGTATTACGTCGTTATGGGGGCGGCGTGGTTGCTTGCCGAGGTGCTTATAAAGCATTATGAGGCGGGTTTTGAATTTTTAAATAGTACTATGTGTGACATAAATATTAAAAATAAAGCTATTTCTAAAGCTTGTGACAGCTTTCGCGTCAGCGATGAGCGGAAGGCCGAGCTCAGGGCGCTGCGGGTAAAGCCGAAATCCTGACGGCTTTTCGCCTGCGGGCTGTTTTATGCGATAAATTTCTGTATGCCAAAAATGGCAAAAAGTATTGACTTAACGCGATTTTTTAATTAAAATAGTCAAAGTAAAACTTTTTGCGGCGCGGCGAATATTTGGTTTTGTGCCGCGCAAAATTCCGCTTTTTTGTGTGTTTGGCGGCAATATGAAAAAAGTTTATACGGGAAAAATTTATTATGGACATTATCAGTAAACTTACTACAGAATTCAATCTCAAACCCGAACATGCCCACAATATCGTTAACCTTCTCGACGAGGGCAATACGATACCTTTCATTGCGCGCTACCGCAAAGAGATGACGGGCGCGATTGACGACCAGGTTTTAAGGCAGTTTGTCGACAGGTACGAGTACCTCAAAAACCTTGAAAAGCGCAAGGACGAGGTGCGCAAGTCGATAACCGAGCAGGGCAAGATGACAGAGGAGATAGAAAAGGCAATCGAGGAGTGCGCCACCCTCACCGAAATAGAGGACGTTTACCGCCCCTACAAACAGAAGAAAAAGACGAGGGCTTCGGTTGCAATCGAGCGCGGGCTCCAGGGACTTGCAGATTTTATTCTCGCGCAGGAGGGCGACCCCTACGCCGAGGCGGACAAGTACATAGACGAAGAGAAGGGCGTGCCCGACAGGCAGTCCGCGATAAACGGCGCAAAAGATATAATTGCCGAAATCATCTCCGACAACGCCGAACTCAGAAAGAAGCTCCGCGAGCTCTTCGAAAACCACGGCGAACTTCAGTCGAAAATGGTAAACGACGACGGCAAGGGCACGTACGCAATGTATGCCGACTATGCCGAGATTGTTCCCGAAATAAAAAATCACCGCGTGCTTGCGGTTAACAGGGGCGAACGCGAGGGCTGCCTCAAAGTAAAACTCTATTTCAACCCCGACCTTGCAAAGCGTGTTTGCTCTGCAAAATACGTTCATTCAAACGGCGCGTGCGCCGACCTTATCAAAGAGGCGGCAGACGACGGCTACGACAGGCTGATTGAGCCTTCAATCGAGCGCGAAGTGCGCTCCGCCCTCACCGACAGGGCAGGCGAGCAGGCGATAAAGATGTTTGAAGTAAACCTTCGTCCGCTTCTTTTGCAGCCTCCAGTAAAAGGCAAAGTCGCGCTCGGGCTCGACCCGGGTTACAGAATGGGTTGCAAAGTCGCGGTGGTAGACGAAACGGGAAAGGTGCTCGAAACTTCGGTAATTTACCCCGTTCCGCCCTTCAATAAGGTAGAAGAAGCCAAAAAGATAGTAAAGAATTTCATAAACAAATACGGCGTCGACATAATTGCCATAGGCAACGGCACGGCGAGCAAGGAAACGGAGATTTTCGTTGCCGACCTTTTAAAGGAGGTCGACCGCGACGTAAGCTATATGGTGGTCAACGAGGCGGGCGCCAGCGTATATTCCGCAAGCCCCCTTGCGGCGGAGGAATTCCCCGATTACGACCTCAACGTGCGCTCGGCAATCTCCATTGCGCGCAGGCTCCAGGACCCGCTTGCCGAACTTATCAAGATAGACCCCAAATCGATAGGCGTAGGCCAGTATCAGCACGACGTCGACCAGAAGAGGCTGGATAACGCCCTCGGCGGCGTGGTCGAGGACTGCGTAAACAGCGTAGGCGTCGACCTCAACACGGCGAGTGTTTCTCTTTTAGAGCACGTTGCGGGGCTCAACGCGGGCATTGCGAAAAATATAGTGGCTTACCGCGAATCGAATGGAAAATTTACCAGCCGTTCCCAGCTTTTGAACGTAAAGAGGCTGGGTGAAAAGGCTTACGAGCAGTGCGCGGGCTTCCTGCGCATCCCGGGCGGCGACAATATTTTCGATAACACCGCCGTGCATCCAGAATCTTATAAAAAGGCTGAAAAGCTGTTAAAACTCTTCGGCTATACCGAAGAGGACGTAAAGGCGGGCGGTCTTGCCGAACTTCCTCAGAAAGTAAAGGCTTTCGGCGAGCAGAAGGCGGCGGAATATGCCGAACTCGACGTTGCGACCCTCCGCGATATCATAACCGAACTTCTCCGTCCCGGCAGGGACATAAGGGATTCGCTCCCCGCACCCAAGCTGCGCAAGGATATAATGGGTATCGAAGATTTGCAGGTCGGAATGGTGGTAGACGGCACCGTGCGCAATGTTATCGACTTCGGCGCGTTCGTCGATATCGGCGTTCACCAGGACGGGCTCGTGCATATCTCCGAAATTACCGACCGCTATATCAAGCACCCTTCCGACGTGCTCAAAGTGGGGCAGCAGGTAAAAGCGGTGGTAATCAGTGTCGACGTTAAAAAGCAGCGCATAGGCCTGTCGCTCAAACAGGTAAAAAAATTAACTAATTGACTTGACAATTATACAGTCATATTGTAAAATTTATTACGATAAATAAAACTCTCGGAGGACACGCTTATGTTGGAAGAAATAGCGAAAATGCTCGGCGAACAGCTCGACGTCGACCCCGCTACCATAACAGCAGATACTGATATAATCAAGGACCTCGGCGCCGATTCGCTCGACGTTGTGGAACTTTTGATGGGACTTGAAGAAAAGACGGGCAAAACCATTCCCGAAGACAAAGTTGCCGAAATCAAAACGGTTGGCGACATTGCAAAAGTCCTCGAAACTCTTTAATTTTTAACTTAAAATTCAAAAACGGCGGCATTTTGCCGCCGTTTTTTTGTGTAAAGACACAAAGTCTCCCTTTTTAGGTGGACTCTTTGTCATTCCGACCGTAGCGGAGGAATCTCGCAGCCGCAAGGCTGCGGACAAAGAGAAATGAGGTTTCTCCGTTCCGCCTGCGGCTCCAGTCGAAATGACAGTTGGGGTTGTTCGGACGAAAGGACAGTGCTGTTGCCCGTTTATAACAAAATTTGTAAAATTTTATGATTATTTTGTTTTTGATATTGCATTATCAAATAAACAATGTTATAATTCTTATACGGACTGCAAGTAAACTGTTGCCGTCGGATAATTTACGATTTTTGCACGTGTCTTAAGCCGCACATTTGCAACTTTGGCGCGTGTGGAAAAATATATTTTCGGGAGGGCATTTTTATGATGCTCAAAAATGTAAAAATGCCGATAACTGCGGGGGGGGGGTACTAGCTCTTCTTCTATAAAGTCGGCATTAAAGCGCGGCTTTACGATTATGGAGCTTGTAATCGTTATTGCGGTAATCGCCGTTTTGGCGGCTGTACTTATTCCCACGTTCGCGAACATAACCAACAGGGCGAACGAGAGTGCAAACGAACAAACCGTAACTAGTATGAATAGAATTCTTATGGCTGAAAGCGTAGAGAATCCGCCTGAGGATTACGAGGAAGTTCGTGAGCTTATGAAAGCTAACGGATATACCAATTTGACTTCAAACATTGAAGGGCAATATTTCGGTTGGCTTAAAGAAAAAAATGCAATTGTACTCTATGAAATAGACGGAAACGATAGAATAGTTGTATATCCCGAAGAATATGCAAGCGAAACTCCCGTTGAGGCTGGCACGCTTTTTGCTCTGCGTGAAGCTGCGGCGACTCCTGAAGAATTTGTGCAGGCAGTCAATAGTGCAAGTGACGGAGATACAATAACTCTTGATTCGGATATGACGATAGAGGGTACTACATTACAAATTTATGATAAAGATTTAACTCTTGACCTTGGTGGCAATAATTTAACATTCGGTGACACCTATACAGCTCCAGATGGGGAGGGAGGAACCTATTCATCAGTACCCAAAATTTATATAACAAATTATTCCGATGGTAATTCTAATGAAACAATAAATATTGTAAACGGCACTATTATTGACAATGCCGATGAAGGTGCGCGGAATGACACGTATCAGTCATTAATTACAATTGATTCTAATTCTTCAGATTCAATAAGCTTAGATAATGTTACTGTTATTTCTAGAAGTGGAAATTATGCATTGTATATTAACAATAATATTTCTTCCTCTGTAACTCTTCACGAAGCAACGATTCAAGGCATGTGCGTGTTTACTGATGTGTCGTTAACTACAATAGATAGTACTTGTACATTTATTGGTAACGAGGGAGACGATTTTATCATAACAACAAACACTGCTCTTACAATAGAGGGGGGCACATTTACTACGGCGGAAAATCAGTATGCAATATTTGTAGGTGCCACGGGTTCCGATTATGCTTTAACGATTAAAGGTGGTACATTTACTGGTGGAAGAAATAACGAGATAGAAGATACAGATGAAGAATTAGAACTAATTGGTTTAAATTGTACTAGACCCAAAGATGACCCTACGAATAGAACTCGTTCAAGTGATGCTTGTTTAGAAATTACAGATGATAATAATGCTGTATTTAACGGAAAGTCATACATAGGTAAAATTACAGGCGGGGCGAGTATAAAATATTCGAAAACATCTGCTACTGAGGGCTATAAATTTACCGGTATAGAAGGATTTAACGGGTTGGATTCAATTGTAGGATTGGAATATATCACAACCGATTAATACAAAACAAATAAAGCTCCCGTATTTTGCGGGAGCTTTATTTTATATTACACAATAATATTAATCAATCTCTTGGGTACGATGATAAACTTCTTTATCTGCTTGCCTTCGATAAGGGGCGCAATGTCGGCATTTGCCTTAACGAGCACTTCAATCTCGGCGTTCGGCATGTCGACGGGAATGTTTATCTTTGCCTTTATTTTGCTGTTTACCTGAACGGCGTATTCAAAGGTGTCCTCGCCGCACTTTGCTTCGTCGAATTCGGGCCACTTTTCGTAAGTTATAGTGTTTTCGTGCCCTAAAACCTCGTGCCATATCTCCTCGGTGATAAAGGGGATAACGGGGTTTATCAGCTTTATAAAGCCTTCGGCATACTCGCGGGGGAAGCTCTTTTTGTCGGCAACTTCCTTGTAAACGGCGTTTATGAACACCATCATCTGCGAAATGGCGGTGTTTACTTTGAGCGCCATATAGTCCTCGCCGACCTTTTTAACCGTCTGGTTATATATCTTTTCGAGGTTTTTGTTGGGCTCGTCGGAGATTGCGCCCGTTTCAAAGTAAAGCCTGTGTATGCGGTCGATGAACTTCTTCACGCCCTCTATGTTCGCCGTGTTCCAGGGTTTGGTGTCGGCAACGGGCCCCATGAACATTTCGTACATTCTTAAAACGTCGGCGCCGTAGTCGCGCACGATGTCGTTGGGGTTTATGACGTTGCCCTTTGACTTAGACATTTTTTCGCCGTCCTCGCCCAGAATCATGCCCTGGTGGAAGAGCTTTTTAAAGGGCTCTTTATAGGGAACGTAGCCTTTGTCGTAGAGGAAGTTGTTCCAGAAACGGGAGTAGAGCAGGTGTCCT
Source organism: Candidatus Coproplasma stercoravium (assembly GCA_018713165.1). Lineage (GTDB taxonomy): Bacteria > Bacillota > Clostridia > Christensenellales > Borkfalkiaceae > Coproplasma > Coproplasma stercoravium. The sequence goes on from DVFR01000023.1 coordinate 16,968, forward strand.
ACAAGGTGCTCCTTGCCGCCGCAGTAAAAGTCCACGGGCATCCAGTGTTTAAGGAGCTCGTAGTTGGCAAACTCCTTGTCGTTGTGGGGGTCGCAGTAGCGCAGGAAATACCACGAAGAACCTGCCGAGCCGGGCATGGTGGCGGTTTCGCGCTTGCCCTTAACGCCGTCTACGGTGACGTTTACCCAGTCGGTCGCATTGTCGAGCGGCGCTTTTCCGCCGCGCGCCTTGTAGTCCTTCATGAGCGGCAGGGTGAGGGGGAGTTCCTCGTCTTTGAGAGCAACGTCCTTTCCGTTTTCGAGGTGCACGACGGGCACGGGCTCGCCCCAGTAGCGCTGGCGCGCAAATATCCATTCGCGCAGCTTGTACGATACCGTTTTCTTTCCGCAGTTATGTTCAACCAGCCACTGCGCCATTTTGTCTATGGCGTCCTGCTTGTTCAGCCCGTCCAAAAAGCCTGAATTTATGTGCAGACCGTCGCCCGTGTATGCCTCTTTCGAAATATCGCCGCCTTCAAGCACCTGAATGATGGGAATATCGAACTTTTTGGCAAATTCGTAGTCGCGCGTGTCGTGCGCGGGTACAGCCATAATCGCGCCCGTGCCGTAGGAAGTGAGCACGTAGTCGCTTATATAGATGGGCAGTTTTGCGCCGTTCACGGGATTTATCGCATAGGCGCCCGTAAACGCGCCCGTCTTTTCTTTGTTGAGTTCCGTTCTTTCAAGCTCCGACTTGCTCGCGCACGCCTTTTTGTAAGCTTCAATCTCTCCGCGTCTGTCGGCGGCGGTAATCTTGTCGACGAGGGCGTGTTCGGGTGCGAGCACGCAGTAGGTCGCGCCGAAGAGCGTATCGCAGCGGGTGGTGAAAACGGTAAATTTTTCGTCGGTGCCGTCAACTTTGAAATCGACGTTCGCGCCGACAGATTTGCCTATCCAGTTGCGCTGCGCCGTTTTTGAGGCCTCGGGCCAGTCAATCTCGTCGAGCCCTTCCAGAAGGCGCTCGGCGTACTTGTTTATGTCGATGACCCACTGCTTCATGTTTTTGCGCACGACGGGATAGCCGCCGCGCTCGCTCTTGCCGTCGATAATCTCGTCGTTTGCGAGCACCGTTCCCAGCTCTTCGCACCAGTTTACGGGCGTGTCGGCATAGCGCGCGAGCCCCGCCTCGTAGAGCTGTTTGAATATCCACTGCGTCCACTTGTAGTATGAAGGGTCGCATGTGGAGACGGTCTGCGTATAGTCGTACGAAAGACCGAGCATTTTGAGCTGCGAGGTGAACGTTTCGATGTTCTTCTGGGTGAAGTCGGCGGGGTTGTTGCCCGTCTTTATGGCGTACTGCTCGGCGGGCAGACCGAATGAGTCGAACCCGATGGGGTGCAGCACGTTATATCCCTGCATTCTCTTCATGCGGGCGATTACGTCGGTGGCGGTGTAACCTTCGGGGTGACCTACGTGCAGGCCTGCGCCCGAGGGGTAGGGGAACATATCGAGTACGTAGTACTTGGGTTTGGAAAAATCTTTCAAATCGGTGTGAAAGGTTCCGTTCTCGTCCCAGTACTTAATCCATTTTTTTTCTACTTCGTTAAAATTTGTATATGCCATAATATAATAGCCCCTGTGATGTACTGCGTATTATTATACATAGTCCGTCGCTTTTTAGCAAATATTTTTGCCCGCAATAGCCCATTAAAGTTGTTGACAAACGCCGTAAAAAATTATAAGATAGAATTACCGAACGGGAGAAGAGTACCGTCCGCGTGCCTTACAGAGAGCGGAACCATAGGCTGCAAGTTCCGCAGGCGGGCGCGGGTAGCGGGAAACCGCCTCCGGAGCGTTCGGCGACAATTTTAAAAGCGGTCTTAAAGACAATTAAGGTGGAACCGCGCGAAGAGAACTTTGCGCCCTTAAACTGTGCCGTGCGTGCGGCAGTTTAAGGGCGTTTTTTATTTATTTTGTTCAGGAGAAAGATTATATGAAGGTTATACTCAAAAACGGCGACGGGCTGTCGCTCGAAGAGGGCGCGAGGTGCTCCGACGCCGCAAAGGCGATAAACGAATCTCTTGCGAGAAACGCAGTGGCGGCAAAGGTAAACGGCGTTTTATGCGACCTTTCGCACGAGCTCAAAGAGGGGGACAAGCTCGAGCTTTTAACCCTCAAAGACCACGAGGGGCTCGAAGTTTACCGCCATACCTGCGCGCACGTGCTCGCGCAGGCAGTCAAAACGATATTCCCCACCTGCAAACTCGCGATAGGGCCCGTGATTGAAAACGGCTTCTATTACGATTTCGACTTCAACACCCCCATAACGCAGGAGGACTTTGAAAAGATTGAAGCCGAAATGCAGAAGATTATAAAGGCGAACACGCCCATAGAGCGCTTCGAACTCTCCCGCAAAGAGGCGGTGGAGCTCATGTCGGGCTATAACGAAAAGTATAAGGTCGAGCTTATCAACGACCTGCCCGACGACGCCGCGATTTCCTTCTATAAGCAGGGTTCCTTCACCGACCTCTGCCGCGGCCCCCATCTTCCCTCGACGGGCAAGATTAAGGCGTTCAAGCTCACGTCGATTGCGGGCGCTTACTGGCGCGGCAACGAAAAGAACAAGATGCTCACGCGCATTTACGGCGTTGCGTTCGCCAAAAAGGACGAGATGCAGGCTTACTTCGACATGCTCGAAGAGGCAAAGAAGCGCGACCACATAAAGCTCGGCAAGGAGCTCAGACTTTTCGCCCTCTTAAACGAGGGAAAAGGTTTCCCGTTCTTCCTTCCCAACGGCATGGTGCTCAAAAATATCCTCGCCGACTACTGGCGCGACCTGCATCGCAAAGAGGGGTACGTGGAGATTCAGACTCCCATAATATTAAACCGCACCCTTTGGGAGACCTCCGGTCACTGGGACCACTACAAAGACAATATGTACACGACCAAGATTGACGGGGAGGACTGCGCGATAAAGCCCATGAACTGCCCCGGCGGCATGCTCGTGTATAAACTTCAGCCCCACAGCTATAAAGATTTGCCCATAAGAATGGGCGAGATGGGTCTCGTTCACCGCCACGAAAAGAGCGGTCAGCTCCACGGCCTGTTCCGCGTGCGCTGTTTCACGCAGGACGACGCGCACATCTTCATGCTTCCCGAACAGATAACCGACGAGATTAAGGGCGTCGTAAGGCTCACAGATAAAATTTATAAGCAGTTCGGTTTCAAATACAAAGTCGAGCTCTCCACCCGTCCCGAAAACAGCATGGGCACGGAAAAGGAGTGGAACATGGCGACCGACGCGCTGCGCGCCGCTCTGGACGAGCTCGGGTTCGAATATGAGATTAACGAGGGCGACGGCGCGTTCTACGGGCCCAAGATTGACTTCCATCTCCAGGACAGCATAGGCAGAACGTGGCAGTGCGGCACCATTCAGCTCGACTTCCAGATGCCCCAGCGCTTCGAGCTCGAATATACGGGCGAGGACGGCGAAAAGCACCGCCCCATAATGATTCACCGCGCAATTTTCGGCTCGATGGAGAGGTTCATCGGCATACTTATCGAGCATTACGCGGGTAAATTCCCCGTATGGCTCGCGCCCGTCCAGGTCAAGGTGCTCTCTATAACCGACAGGACGAAGGACTACGCAAATGCCGTATGCGAGAAGCTTAAAGCGCGCGGCATACGCGTCGAGCTCGACGGCAGGAACGAGAAGATAGGCTACAAGATAAGGGAGGCAAAGCTCGAAAAAGTGCCCTACGTTCTCGTTGTCGGCGACGCCGAGGAGCGCGACGGCACGGTAAACGTAAACAAGCGCGGCGTGGAGGAGAAGTCCACCGTCGGCGTGGAGGAGTTTATCGAAACGGTCGTTGCCGAAAACAGGGACAAGGTTGCATTTTAAAAAGTTTTGGTTTTATACCGCGGCAAAACATTTTGCCGCGGTATAACGAATTTTTGCCGTTATTTTATAAATTAATAAAAACGGGCACAGATTTTACATAAAATCGTTTGACATTTTCCCTGCGGTATTGTATTATTTTAGGGTAAGCAAAGGCAAAACCTTTCGCCGTACGGAAAGTCTGTGTCGGCTCATAATGAACTTTTCTTGCAGAATCAAAAAAGATTCTCGCAGTATCACGTCATTATCGCGGTTTGCTTTTGCAGACCGCGTTTTTTTGCGGCAAATAAAATGAGAGGTAAAAAGTTATCAAAGATTCCTATTCTATCAACGAAGATATCCGCGACAGGGAAGTCAGGGTTATAGGTTCCGACGGACAGATGCTCGGCGTCATGCCCGCTGCGCAGGCGCAGAGGCTTGCTTATGAGCAGGAGCTCGACCTCGTGAAAATCTCCCCGACTGCGAATCCGCCCGTATGTAAAATTATGGACTATTCCAAGTTCAAATACGAGCAGGCGAAAAAGGATAAGGAAAACCGCAAGAACCAGACCATCGTCGAGCTTAAAGAGATAAGGCTTTCCATGACCATCGACGTCGGCGACATAGCCGTAAAAACCAAGCAGTGCCTCAAATTTTTAGAGGCGGGCAACAAGGTTAAGGTGTCTATCCGCATGAAGGGCAGGGAAAATTCCCGTTCCTATCAGGGCGTGAAAGTTATGGAAAACTTTTTCGAAGGTTTAGGCGGCAAGGCGGTTATGGATAAAAAGCCTACGACCGAGGGCAGGAACATAATAATGATGCTCTCTCCCGCAAAGGCTTGAACACGCTCATTTTAAATTAAAAAATTATCATCGGAGGTTATAAATATGCCCAAGCAGAAATCACACAGCGGCACGAAAAAGCGTTTCTGGCTCACTTCTACCGGCAAGGTAAAAAGGGCGCATGGCGGCAAAAACCACAAGGCAGAAACCAAGAACAGGAAGAGAAAGAGAAATTTGCGTAAGAACACGTTAGTTTCCACCACGCAGGAATCCACCGTAAGGTCGATGATTCCCTACAAGGATTAAGGAGGTACCAAAATGCGTATTAAAAGAACAGTAAACGCGCTCAAAAAGCGCAGAAAGATATTCCGCCTCTCCAAGGGCTACTTCGGCAACAAATCCAAGTCTTACAGGATTGCCCGCGAAGCCGTAATGAAGTCCCTCAACTACGCGTTCATCGGCAGAAAGCTCAGAAAGCGCGATATGCGCAGCCTCTGGATTGCCAGAATCAACGCCGCCGCAAGGGTAAACGGTCTCTCGTATTCCAAGTTCATGCACGGCCTTAAAGTTGCCGGCATCAACCTCAACAGAAAAGTTCTCGCAGACCTCGCTGTAAACGACGCGGCAGCATTCGCCGCTCTCGCCGAAAAGGCAAAGGCTGCGGTTTAAGCGCACACAATAATTAAGCCTTGAAACACAGGCTTAATTTTTTGCTTTTTATGAAATTAGAATCAAAATCCAACCCGAAAGTGCGGGCAATGGCGGCGCTCAAAGAAAAAAAGTTCCGCAAAGAGCGCGGCGAGTATCTCGTCGAGGGCGTAAAAATGGTTTCGGAGTGCATTTCTGCGGGCTGTGAGATAACTTCTCTCATGTGCACGGAGGAGTATCTGCCGCGGTTTGCTTCCGCGACTGAGGTATCGCGCGCCGTATATGAATTTATCTCCGACGAAAAGTCGCCGCAGGGCGTAATTGCATCGGTAAAAATTCCCGTCATGCCCGTCGCCGCGCCGCAGGGAAGGTGCGTTCTTCTGGACGGGCTTCAGGACCCCGGCAACGTCGGCACGATAATAAGAACGGCAAATGCGGCGGGCTACGGAGATATTTATCTCGTCGGCTGTGCCGACCCGTTTTCGCCCAAAGCCGTGCGCGCGAGCATGAGCGGCGTGTTTTTCACGCGCATAATGCAGGGCTCCGCGCAGGAGGTTCTTTCGGCGCTCGGCGGCGTTCCGCTCGTCTGTGCCGATATGGACGGAGAGAGCGCATACGGTTTTGCCGCACCCGGAAAATTCTGCCTGTGCATAGGCAGCGAGGGTTCGGGACTTTCGGAGGAGGTCAGGCGCGCGGCGGCGCATACGGTAAAAATTCCCATGCGCCCGACCTGCGAAAGCCTCAATGCCGCGGTATCCGCGGGGATTTTGATGTATTTGCTTAAAGGCGCGGAAAACTTAGTTTCCAAAGAATAGAAAGGAGGGTTACGATACATGTCAGGTCATTCCAAATGGCACAATATACAGGCGAAGAAGGGCAAGACCGACGCCGCGCGCGGCGCGATTTTCACAAAGCTCGGCAGGGAGATTGCCGTTGCGGCTAAGGGCAACCCCAATCCCGATACAAACAGCAAGCTTGCCGACGCCATCGCAAAGGCTAAGGCGGCAAACATGCCCAACGACACCATAAAGCGCTCCATTGCGCGCGCGGCGGGCGATATGGGCGACAAAGAATACAAGGAGCTCACCTACGAAGGCTACGGCGTCGGCGGCGCGGCGGTGATTATAAACACCCTCACCGACAACGTAAACAGGACGGCGGGCGACGTCCGTTCGACCATGTCGAAGTGCGGCGGTCAGATGGGCAACACGGGCTGTGTATCCTATATGTTCGACAAGAAGGGTTATCTTGCCGTAGAACGCACGCCTTCGCTCGACGAGGATACAATGATGGAGTACTGCCTCGACGCGGGCGCCGACGATTTTGTGGCGCAGGACGACGCTTACGAGGTATACTGTGCGCCCGAGAGCTTCTCCGCGGTGCGTTCGTATCTCGAAGAGAAGGGCGTAAATTTCTTTGAGGCGGCTGTGAAGATGATTCCGCAGAACTATATCACGCTCGATGCCGATAAGCTCGAAACGTTTAAAAAGATGCTCGATAAGCTTGACGAGCTCGACGACGTTCAGGACGTTTACCACAACGTTGAGCTTCCCGACGAGGACGAAGAGTAAGAGCCGTTTTTATGACTGCGATTAAGACCCGCGCATGTGCGCGGGTCTTTTTTATAAAATTATTGCATTCGCCGCGTATAAACGAATCCGCTTTGCAAAAAATATTAGTACAAGCGGCGACGCTTTAATAATATAGTCTGTTTTAAAGCGTTTACGCTTTGAGCTTTAAAAAATTTCGCGTATTCTGCATTTACTTATTGTATGATTGCCCGATTTTATTTTGTAAGCTGATTGTTGTTTATGCTTTAAACGGGCGCGGGGAAGCGTTTTCTTTTACGGAAACGCTTCCCTATGTATTTTTAGGGCATTTTTCGGCATAGAATAAACTATGCGCAAAATAGCACGTTTTATTTGCGCCTGTCTCTGCCTGTGCGCACTCGCCGGCGGGGCGGTTGCAGCGTTTATAATCAACGAAAGCGGCGAGGGCGGGGCGGAAGAGCAATCGTTAACGGTGCTCACGCTGTGGCAGATAGACAGCTTCGAGGGCGGCAAGGGTTCGCGCGCCGACTATCTGCGCGGGCTCGCGGAGGAGTTTTCAAAAAATAATTCCGTATATATCGAAGTTACGTCGCTTTCGTCCGACGCCGCGCGGCAGAATATCGAAAACGGCACCGTGCCCGACATTATTTCGTACGGGGCGGGGTTTTACGGGCTCGAAAGGCTGATAACGGGCGGCCCGCCCGAGGCATGGTGCAGGGGCGGCTATTGCCTGCTGTCGCTTACAAGCTCCGATTTTTCGGGCGCGACGGCGCAGAATACCGTGATAAACGAGGGGCGCGACAATCTGACCGAAGCCGCCGCGCTGCTGGGCGGATTGGAAGGGGCGGATACGGCGGCGCCGACGAGCGCATACGTCCGGCTTATAAACGGGGAATATCAGTTTCTGCTCGGCACCCAGCGCGACGTGCAGCGGCTTATAACGCGCGGCGAAAATTTTTTCGTAAAGCCGCTCAACGAATTCAACGATTTATATCAGTACATAGCCGTATTGAGCAAAGACGCTAAAAAACTTGCGACGGCGGAAGAGTATATTTCGTACGTCGTTTCGCAGAGCGAAAAGCTGTCGTCGATAGGAATGTTTGGCGAAGGACTCAGTTTATACGACGGCGCAATGCATGAGTTGGAGTCGGCGGAGTGCGAATACGGACTGCCTGCCGTCGTAAGCGGCGGAGCCGTTGAAAAAATTAAAGCGGCAGTTCAGGCGCAAGATATAAATCTCGTGAAAAGTTTACTCAAACCATTGTAAAAACGCGAAAAAAATGTTATCATATAGGAGTAGATAATTTGCGTGACGTAAGGTTTTCAAACGGCGCGTTTTGCGGTATTCCGCGAAAAGAGAATTTCAGCTTTGCCTCGGGAACGACGTACGGTTGCGGCGGCACGGCCCGCGCGGCTTTCTTTCCCCGCAGCGAGGAAGAGGGCACGGAGCTCTATTCCGCGCTTTTAAAAAGCGGCGAAAAGTTCTGCGTGCTCGGCTGCGGTTCCGACGTGCTTGCCCAGGACGGATTTTACGACGGATACGTTCTGTGCACAAAAAATATAAAGGGCATTTTCCCCTGCGGGGAATCAGGCGGCGAGGTTGCTTTAAACGTAGCCTGCGGCGTTACCGTCGGCGAACTTTTATTTTTTTGTAAAAGGGAAGGGCTTTCGGGTCTTGAATTTCTTGCAGGCATTCCCGCAACGGCAGGCGGACTTCTGTTTATGAACGGCGGCGCGGGCGGAAAATATATCGGACAGAGGGTTTCCTCTGTGCGCATATTTTCGGATAAACGGCAGGAACTGACGGCGGAAGAGTGTAATTTTACATATAAACATAGTACTATGCGTGACATAAAGTGCTTTATTTCGGGTGCAAAACTGCTTTTAAAGCGCGAAAATACGCAGATTGTGCTAAAAAAAATACAAAATTATCTTTCGGCGCGAAAAAACCTCCCGCGCGGCAGGAGCTGCGGCTGCGTGTTCGAAAATTACTGCGGCGTGAGCGCTGGAAAGATTATCGAAAACGCGGGACTCAAAGGCGCGAGGGAAGGCCGCGCATACGTAAGCGGCAGGCACGCCAACTTTATTATTAACGAGGGCAGAAGTTCTTCCGACGTCTATTCCCTCATCTGCCGCGTAAAGAGCGAGGTCTACGAAAAGTTCGGGGTCACGCTCAAAGAAGAAGTTAATTACATCGGAGATTTTGAATGATTTTAACGGGAGATTACCACACCCATACGCCGTATTCCCACGGCAAGAACACCGTACTCGAAAATGCCGAGGCGGCAAAAAAACTCGGACTTAAAGCGGTCGGCATAACCGACCACGGTTTCAACCATATAATATTCGGACTGCGCCGCAGAAAACTTGCGGCTCTGCGCGCCGAGTGCACGGAGGCCGAAAAGCTGACGGGCGTTAAAGTGCTCATGGGAATGGAGAGCAATTTAACCTCGGTAAACGGCGATACCGATATGAAGGAGAGCGATTACAAATATTTCGACCTTTTTCTTTGCGGCATACACGAGGTGCTGTGGTTTAAAAGCCTGAAAGACTATTATTACCTTTCGGTAAAAAATTACTGCGCCCACAAGTTCGGCAAAAGGCCTTCGGATAAGCTCTATGAGGCGACTACAAAAGCGTATATAAACGCGGTAAAAAATAATCCAATCGACGCCGTAACGCACATTAATTTCAGATGTTCGTGCGATTTGGTCGAAGTGGCTAAATGCTGTGCCGACTACGGGACTTATATCGAGATAAACACTAAAAAGTATCACGTCACGCCGGAAGAACTCAATGCAATGGCGGCGACGGGCGTGCGCTTTATAATCAATTCCGACGCGCATTCGGCCGACAGGGTCGGCGATACGAAGATTGCCGAAAGACTTTTATCCGAGGCGGACGTGCCTCTCGACAGGATTGACAACATCGACGGCAGGGAACCCAAATTCCGCTTTGCCGAATATAAAGAAAAACATTTATAAAAAACCAGCGTATTCCGGCGGCGGGCAAGCGCCGCACATACTATGACGAATTTTACCGAAGAGATAAAAACTGAAATACTGCGCGGCTTTTCGGGTGGCAGAGAGCAGTGTCTCGCCGCCCTTTCGGCGTTTATACGAACGAGCGGCAGCCTGCTTAAATCGGGCTCCGATTACGGATTCGAGCTTTCCACCGAAAGCGAACTCACGGCGCATTTTTTCGCCGACGCTATAGAAAATGTTTTAGGCACGGAGATAAGCGGCTTTTCCTCGCGTTCTGATATTTCCAGCGGAAAGGACAAGCTTATTTTTTCGTGCGTGAACGGCGACAGCACCTCGCTTCTGCGCGAAATGGGGATACTCGGCGAGGACGGCGACGGGCTGTATGTCGACTTTACTCTGAAACCCGAAGTCGTTTCGGGCGAAGGCGCCGGGGCGGCGTACATAAAGGGAGCTTTCCTCGGCGGCGGCAGTTGTACTCTGCCCGACGCGAGCAGTTACAGCCGTACGGGATATCATTTCGAGGTCGTTTTCCGCAACAAGATAACGGCGGGTGATTTTTGCGACCTTCTCTGTTCCTTCGATATCCTCGCAAAGCTCGTCATGCGCAAAGACAGCGCGGTGGTGTATTTAAAGAGCATAGAGGCAATCTCTTCAGTTCTCTCCGTCATGGGCGCGCAGTCGGCGCTCGAAAAACTCAAAGAAGTCGCCCGCGAGCGCGGCAATTCAAACAACGAAAACAGGGTGAACAACTGCTCCGTTTCAAATATCGATAAAACGGTGTCGGCTTCCGTAAAGCAGGTTCAGGCGATTGAGGTAATTCGTTCGACGATAGGGTTGCAGAGCCTTGACGAAAATCTGTTTTCGGTGGCGGAGGGCAGGCTTGCCGACAAAAATGCCTCCATGCAGGAGCTTGCCGACAGGCTTAAAATCTCCAAGAGTTGTTTAAACCACCGCTTCCGCAAGATTATGGACATGGCGAAACAGCTCGGAGAGGGCTGATAACTTATCCCGCGCTGATGTTTTGCCATATACTGTAAGAGAATAAAACGAACCCGATTTAAAGCGGGGATATCGTAGCACTATCTGCGTTAAAGCCCTTGAACGTGCCACCGGGCACGCCCTGCGGGCTTTGCCTTGCTTTTGCCGCAATCTGCCCGCTTTAAATTGCATCGCACCTTTAAATAGCGCATTTTGCGGTGAATTGGCGTGATGACGAAGCAGCAATACTCTTGCGGTATTGCAATGAGGAAGAACGCCAAGGCATGCAAAAGGCGCGTTTAAAGGCGGGTTCGTATTAATCCCTTACAGTATCGTACAATTTTAAGAGGAAATAAATGACTGATTTTGTTCATCTGCACCTGCATACCGAGTATTCGCTGCTCGACGGCGCGTGCAAAATTGACAACCTTATAGAATACTGCAAGGAGAACGGCATCGATACCGTGTGCATGACCGACCACGGCAACATGTACGGCACCCTGCATTTTGCCGAAAAGGCGGCGGTTGCCGGCATAAAATACATAATCGGCTGTGAGTTTTACGTCACGAATGACATGCACGACAAATCGTCGAATACCGCCGAGCACCTCATTCTGCTTGCAAAAAACAAGGCGGGGTATAAAAACCTCGTCCAGCTCGACTCTATGGCGTTCGTCGACGGTTTTTACTATAAACCTAAGATAGACTATAAAGTTTTAAAGGAGCATTCCGAGGGGGTAATATGCCTTTCGGCGTGCGTCGCGGGCGGCATTCCGAGAAGGCTGCTTGCCGACGACTACGAGGGGGCGAAGGAACTTGCGCTCTATCTCAAAGATATCTTCGGCGAAGATTTTTATATCGAAATTCAGAACCACGGGCTTGACGAGGAAAAGCGCGTTCTGCCGCTGCTTGTAAAGCTCGCCGACGATATCGGCGCGGAGATTGTCGCCACAAACGACGTGCACTATATAAAGAAAGAGGACGCCGAAATGCAGGACGTCCTTATGTGCATACAGATGAAAAAACTGCTCGACGACCCCAAGCGAATGAAGTTTGAAACGCAGGAGTTTTACTTCAAGACGGGCGACGAAATGGCGGAGCTGTTCCCCAATCTCCCGCGCGCAATCTCAAATACGCGCGTCATCGCCGATAAGGTCACGGAGCCCGCGTTCAACCTCGATAAAAAGGGCTATCCCATAAGGGATACATCGCTCATTCCCGGCTACGACCCTCCCGACGGCAGCACGCCCGAACAGTATCTGCGCAAGCTGACCGACGAGGGACTGGTGCGCCGCTACGGCACGGTCACCGAGAGGGAGAGAAGCCGCGCCGACTACGAACTCAACGTAATCTGTTCGATGGGTTACGCCGAATATTACCTCATAGTTTGGGATTTCATAAACTGGTCGCGCGAGCAGGGTATTCCCGTAGGCCCGGGCAGGGGCTCGGGCGTAAGTTCAATCGTCGCCTATTCCATAGGCATCACCGACGTGGAGCCGCTGCAATACGACCTGCTGTTTGAAAGATTTCTCAACCCCGACCGCGTATCCATGCCCGACTTCGATATCGACTTCTGCACCGACAGGCGTGAGGAGACGATAGAGTACGTCCGCAACAAATATCACCCCGAAAACGTCTGCCAGATTGTAACTTTCGGCACCATGGCCGCAAAGAACTCGATAAAGGACGTCGGCAGGGTTATGAACGTGCCGTTCTCCGAAACCGACAGGCTCACCAAAATAATGGACGGCAAAACTTCGATAAGCGACCTTCTCGGACTGAATATCGAAAAGACGAAAAAGAAAATGCTTGCCGAGCAGGACGAGGACAAGCGCGCCTCCATTGCCGACAAACTCAACGAATTGCAGCTTGCGCGCAACGCCGAGTTCTGCAACCTTTATGAAAACGACGCCACTCTCCATTCTGTAATCGACATGGCTCTCAAAATAGAGGGTATGCCGAGGCAGACGGGCATGCACGCGGCGGGCGTCGTTATATGCCGCAAGAAAATTGCCGACAACGTTCCGCTCTCGCGTAACGGCGACGATATAACCACGCAGTTCGTCGCAAAGGAGATAGAGGCGCTGGGAATGCTCAAAATGGACTTCCTCGCCCTCGTCACGCTCACCGATATCAAAAAGTGCCTCGACTATATCAAAGAGGACTACGGCGTAGACGTCGATTTCACGAAGATAGGCTATACCGACGCGGGCGCTTACGAACTTATTTCCGAAGGCGATACCGACGGCGTGTTCCAGCTCGAAGCCGGCGGCATGAAAAAGTTCATGCGGCAGCTCAAGCCGGACACCCTCGAAGACCTCATAGCGGGCGTTTCGCTGTACCGTCCCGGCCCCATGAAATTCATCGATTCTTTCTGCAACAGAAAGCACGGCGCGGAGGAGATAACCTACGACTGCCCGCAGGAGGAGAAGATTTTAAAAGTCACATACGGCATACCCGTCTACCAGGAGCAGGTCATGCAGATATTCCAGTATCTTGCGGGCTTCTCCCTCGGCGAAGCCGACCTCGTGCGCCGCGCGATGGGCAAAAAGGATAAAAAGACGCTGCTTGCCCAGAAGGATAAATTCATTTATGGCGGTACGAGTGACGTAAACGGCTCGCATATCGACGGCTGTATAAAAAACGGCATCTCGGCCGAAGTCGCCTCCAAGATATTTGCAGACATGGAGGGTTTCGCCTCCTATGCGTTCAACAAATCGCACGCGGCGGCATATGCGACCCTCGCCTACCAGACGGCGTGGCTTAAAAAATACTACATCAAAGAATTTATCTGCGCGCTCCTCAATAACCGTCTGAATAAGATAGAGGAGATAACAAAATACGTCCTCTACCTCAAAGAAAAGGGGCTGAAGGTGTTCCCGCCCGACATCAACCGAAGCAAAACGGTGTTCTCGGTAGAAAACGACGGCGTCCGTTTCGGTCTCTCTGCTCTGAGGGGCACGGGTCAGGCGGTGATTGACCTCGTGATTGACGAGCGCAACAAGAACGGGCTCTTCGAGGACTTCGGCGACTTTATGTCGCGCTGCGCGAGCCTCGTTAACAAGCGCGTGATAGAGGGACTCATCTATGCGGGCGCGTTCGATTCGTTCGGAGTTCACCGCTCTCAGCTCATTCTCGTGTACGACTCCGTTTACCAGCGCGCGGCGAGCATCGCAAAACAGAAGAACAGCGCGCAGATGAGCCTTTTCGGCGATATTATCGCCGAAGAAAAGCTGGAAGTGCGTTATCCCGACGTTCCCGAATACGAACTCAACGAAAAACTTGCAAAGGAAAAGGAAGTACTCGGCGTATATGTAAGCGGTCACCCGTTTGAAAAGTATATGAACAGCTTTTCCGACTGCAACTTCAACTGTTCCCTCCTCGACGACTACACCGAGGACGACGACGGCGAGCGCACGTACAACTCCGTCGAAAACGGCATGCGCGTAACCATGGGCGGCATTATTACCGCATATAAAAAGACGACCACGAAGCGCACGGGAGCGCACATGGCGTTCGTAACCATGGAGGACGTCTACGGCAGCATAGAATGCCTTGCATTCCCCGCCATATACGAGAGGTGCAGAGGCCTTATCGTCAACGACAAGATTGTGCGCATAAGCGGCAAACTCGACCTTGAAAACGGCAAGGAGCCGACGATTATTCTCGACAATATCGCGGCGTTCGATTCTTCGTCCGCCGAGGGTGCGGCGGATGTGCCGAAGGCGGAGAAAAAGAAACGCGACGTGCTCTGGCTCAACGCGACGCGCCTATCCGACGACGACTTCGACGAGCTCGTCTCCATGCTCGGAAATTATGAGGGCGAAACCGACTGCGCCATCAAGCGCGGCGACAAGCGTTTCCGCCTCGACTGCGGCGTAAACTATTGCCGCGGACTGCTTGCCGAGCTCAGCACTTTTTTGGACGAAGCCGACGTAAAGCTTGTATAAAGTTTTTTCTGCCTCATGTTTTGTGTAAACGGTTTACTGTAAAACTGCTTCAGGCGGGTGCAAAACGGCTTAAAATTTGCCGTTTTGCACCCATTTTTTTATTTTGCCTTTTTATTTGCAAAATCTATTGAAATTTTTTAAAGCATTTGATATAATATATAACTGGAAATGATGAGCAAAGTGCGCCTGTTTGATTTGTTAAGGGGGCTTGCGGCAAACTGCCGCACGGCGCGCTGTGAAAAAATAGAAACTTATTTTTTTCGGCGGAGGTTTTTATGAAGAGAATAGGCTTGCTTACGAGCGGCGGCGACGCCCCCGGCATGAACGCCTGCATAAGGGCGGTAGTCCGCAGCGCGCTCTACTTCGGAATGGAAGTTTACGGCATCGAGCGCGGCTATCAGGGACTTATCGACGACGAGATGATATCCATGGATATGCGTTCGGTCTCCGATATCGTCCAGCGCGGCGGCACCAAGCTCCGCACTGCGAGGTGCCTCGAAATGCTCACCAAAGAGGGGCAGAAAAAGGCTGTGCGCACGCTTGAAGCGCGCGGCATAGAGGGGCTCGTCGTAATCGGCGGCGACGGCTCGTTCAGGGGTGCAAAAACTCTTTCGGAGGAATACGGCATACCCACGATAGGTATCCCCGGCACGATAGACAACGACCTCGAATATACCGACTATACCCTCGGTTTCGATACCGCGGTCAATACCTGTATCGACGTAATAAACAAACTGCGCGACACCATGACCTCTCACGAGAGAATTTCCGTCGTCGAAGTAATGGGCAGGCGTTGCGGCGATATCGCGCTCTACGCGGGCATTGCCAGCGGCGCGGAGATTATAGTCGTTCCCGAAGTCGTATTCGACCTCGACGACATCGTCATGAAGATTAACCGTTCGCGTGCAAACGGCAAGCACTCGAATATAGTCGTAGTTGCAGAGGGCGTGTGCACTGCGGAGGAGTTTGCAAAACAGCTTCAGTCGATAACGACTTATTCCGTCCGTCCCACTACGATAGGACACATCCAGCGCGGCGGTTCGCCCTCCATGGCAGACCGCATGCTTGCCGCACAGTTCGGCAACAAGGCGGTGCGCCTTTTAAACGACGGGATAGGCAACAGGGTTGTCGGCATCCATAAAAACGAAATTATCGATATGGATATAATCGAAGCCGTAAACATGAAAAAGAAGTTCAATTACGAACTCTACGAAACTCTGCAAATGATTTCAATGTAACAAAAGCCGCAGCTTTTTGCGGAAGGGCAGTAAGTGAGTTTTTGTTGCGCGAAACCGCTCTGCCGGAGAGAGCAATGATTTTAAGTATTTGTTTAAGCCCTTGCATAGACGTCAACATGGAAGTCGACAGTTTAAGCGTGGGCAAGTTGAATAAGATACTCAACAAGCGTATTTATTATACGGGAAAAGCGATAAACGCCGCGCGCGGGCTGAAAAGGCTGGGGGCGGAAGTTCAGGCGACGGGCTTTATGTACGAAGACAACGGCAGGCTTTTCGAGCAGGAACTGCACTACGAGGGCGTGCCCTATAAATTCGTATGGTGCCCGGGCCGCGTGCGCGAAAACTATAAATTTGTCGACAACAAGTCTATGCTCACCGAAGTCGACGACATTAGCCCCGAGGTGAGCGAGGAGAAGAAGGCCGAACTCATCGAAAGGGTGCGCGAACTTTCCTCGAGGAGCGAGGCGGTAATTCTTTCAGGCGGACTTGCAAAAGGAATGTCGCCTTCGTACTACGGCGAAGTGCTTTCTGCCGTCCCCGCAGGCGTAAAAAAGATTGTCGACACGTATGGAGAGCGGCTGTTTGAATCTCTTAAATGCGGGGTGGAGCTGGTTAAGCCCAACCTGCAGGAATTGCAGAACACGCTCCGCATCACTATAAACAGCAAGGAAGAGGCGCTCTACGGCTGCCGCGAACTTTTAAAACGCGGGGCAAAATATGTTCTTCTTTCCCTCGGCAAAGAGGGCGCTATTTTAACCGACGGCAGCAAGAGCTACTATTGCAAGAGCATAAACGTCGCGATGAATTCGACGATAGGCGCGGGCGACGGCATGGTTGCCGCGGCTGCATTTGCGCTTGTAAAGGGATATTCCATGCCCGATATTTTACGCTGCGGCGTTGCGGGAGGCACCGCTGCCGTAACCACGCCCGACAGCATAACTTTCAAACGCGAAAAATACGAAGAAATTTTAAGCGGTCTTGAAGTTCACGAAATCGGTTGACGAATCATCTGATATATATTAAAGCAAACGGCATAAAAGTTTTTTGCCGGAAGGCGTACATTCGGCCCGCAAGGCGGGGGAGGTAATCTATGCGCGACGAAACAAAACCCATGAAGCTTATAGGCGCTCTTTCGTACGATTCGTACTCATTGCAGCACATCATCGACGTGGATAAATATGTCGCGGGCGAGGAGCTCGGCTACGACGTGTGCGGAACATATGCGCCTTTCTGCAAGGCGTGTTCAAAATCCGTGGCAAATCCCTGCGCCACGGCGTACCGCATAAACGAGCGCATGTCGTCCGTTTGTCCCATGCTCGATTCGACAGGCGCCGACGACGCACGCGTCGTTCAGGCTGTGACCGACGTAGACAAATACCTTGCGAGCGAGGGCTTCGGCCTTGACCTCTGCGGCAGGTACGCGCCTTTCTGCGCGGTTTGCGACAAAACGCAGCCCATGCCCTGCGGACAGGCATATTTAAGGCTGAAAGCCGTCGAAAATTTCTCGACCAAGGCGCTCGCCGCACAGGAGGGAGGGCAGCTTGTTGTGAATATGCCCCGCTGGGACGACGCGCTCACACAGGCTCTCGAAGATGCCTCCGCGTCGGTTAACGATGTTGCCGGAGTGCCCGACGGTTCCGAAATCGTTGCCGCACCTTTGAGCGAGCTTGATTCCGTGCAGACTGTCGCGCTCGAGAGCGGCAGCGAAAGCACGGTAACCGTTACGGCTCCCCGCCGCGGTTTCCGCATAGGCACGGCAAGGCGCCGCGTACCGGTTGAAAAGGCTGAAAACGTACAGTGATAATCTGAAATAATTGTGCCGCACGGCGATTGCCGTGCGGCTTTTTTATCTGTTTTATAATCTTGCGTGCAGCCGTTCCCTGTACAGTTTTGCGCACCTTGCGGCGTGGTAGTAAAAGTTTGATTGTTTCATTCCCGAACTTTTCAGCGCTTCTTTAAGACTAATTTCTTTGTTTCTGAACCTGATTAAAATGTTTATGAACTCGTCCGAGTACGGTTTTGCGGGCCTCCCGAATTTTACGCCGCGCGCTTTGGCAAGCGCTATTCCCTCGGCCTGCCTTGCGCGGATATTTCCGCGCTCGTTTTCGGCCACGAATGAGAGAACCTGCAAAACAATGTCGGAGATAAATTTGCATATAAGAGTGCCGTCGGTCGTCCTCGTGTCGAGAACGGGCATGTCGAGCACAAGTATATCCGCGCCTGTTTTATTCACAATATTGTTCCATTCGTCGGTAATCATTCTGTAATTTCTGCCCAGCCTGTCGATTGATTTTATCACAAGCAGGTCGCCCTTTTTAAGTCTTTTCATAAGTTTCAGATACCCGTCGCGGGCAAAGTTTTTGCCGCTCTTTTTGTCACAGTAAATGTGTTTCTTTTCCACTCCGAACTCTTCGAATGCCTCGAGTTGGCGCGTAAGGTTCTGGTCGCGCGACGAAACGCGTGCATAAGCATAAATCATTGGTAAAAATCTCCTTTTTCAAAGAGAATATCACTTCCTGTTGTAATTTTGTGATTTAATTAAGCCTTTAAACGCGATTGCCGCCGATAAAATAAAAAAACTGGTTTAAAATTATGCAATTTTTACAAGTCGGTATTGCAATGCTAATATTTGTGTGTTATCATTAATACACAGATGTCGGTTCAATTATCGGTTGGTCGGCCAGAAAATGTTAACCGACTGAAAAATTTTTTATTGGAGGAAATATGAAGAGGAAATTGTTAACGATTTTGTTGGCAACGGCAGCATGCGGCGCGCTTATAGGCGCTGTCGGCTGCACAGGCGAAAGTAGCTCGGGGGGGGGTACTGAATGGTTTACCGGTACGGCTTCTCCGAACGAACAGATTGAAGCCGATATAGGAGATTTTTATCTCGACGAAGACGACTTCGATATTTACAGGTATACTGCCGACGGCTGGGCTCTTATAGGAAATATTAAGGGTGAAGACGGAGCGACAGGCCCCACAGGCCCCGCAGGTGAAAATGGCGAGGATGGCAAAGACGGAGCCGACGGAGCGACAGGCCCCACAGGCCCCGCAGGTGAAAACGGCGAGGACGGTAAAGACGGAGCCGACGGCGAAACGCCCTACATAGGTGATAACGGAAACTGGTGGATAGGCACTACCGATACCGGAGTAAAAGCTGAAGGACAGGACGGCGCCGACGG
>DVFR01000024.1 GCA_018713165.1 Candidatus Coproplasma stercoravium
AAGAGCGTATTTTGCGATGAATTGACGCGAAGACGAAGAAATAATACAGAGACGTATTATGATGAGGATGAACGACAAGGCGTGCAAAAGCCGCCTTTGGGGGCAGGTTCAACCTTTTAACACTCGGCTAAAGAGAAGTTTGATATGTATGATGAACGGTACGGCGGACATATCGAATTGGCAACGACGCCCTTGGTCTCTGATAAGGCCTCAATGCTTGACCTGCTCAGCATATATGAAACAAAATTTTACGAAAGAGAAATGGGCGGGCACAGTGAATACAGGCGATACAACGTCGCCAACGACGCCTCGTACATGTTAAGGGATGTGGACCGTGAGGTATATTATCTGCAACCTATATTTTTATGGGTTTCGGTGGGACTTTCGATAGTCTCGGTTTTGTTTGTAATGTATCATTCGAGCGGCGTTGTTATTTCAAAGAGCAGGGAGATTGGCATATTGCGCGCACTCGGCGCTTCAAAAAAGGATGTGCTCGCTATTTTCTGTTCGGGAAACGGGTTATTGGCTGCGGCAATAATCGTTATAAGCACTATTTTGTCGGCTATCGGCGTAACGGTTGCAAATGCGTGGCTTACCGCCGATTTCGGTGGGCAGATTGTTGCCATTTCTTTCGGTTTTGTTCCGTTTATCGTGCTTGCGGCTGTGGCAATACTCGCCGTGGCGGCGGGAGTGGCGTTCCCGGTAATAAAACTGCTCAAAAAGAAGCCCGTCGACGTCATAGCAGACAGGAAATAAAAACATTATAACCGAGGACGGGGCGCAAATTCGGCGTCCCGTAGTTTTTTATCGCGATAATGATATCGCTAAAATAAAATTGATATCATTTTATCGAATATATGCCCTAAACGCTTGCATTTGGCGCCTCTTTAAGTTAAAATAGAATAGTTGAAAACAATTAATATTTTAAGTTGGAGGAAAAGTAAACAATGGCTAAAAAGAAGTATTGCTATCTTTTTACCGAAGGCAATGCAAACATGCGTGAGCTTCTCGGCGGCAAGGGCGCTAACCTTGCCGAAATGACGAGGATTGGCCTCCCCGTTCCCCAGGGCTTCACCATTTCCACCGAGGCGTGCACGCAGTACTATGAGGACGGCAGAAAAATCAATCCCGATATCCAGGCCGAGATTATGGAGTACATCGACAAGATGGAAAAAGTCTGCGGCAAAAAGTTCGGCGACAAGGTTAATCCCCTTCTCGTTTCCGTACGCTCCGGCGCGAGAGCTTCCATGCCCGGCATGATGGATACCATACTCAACCTCGGCTTAAACGAGGACGTAGTAAACACCATAGCCGCCAAATCGGGCAACCCCCGCTGGGCATGGGACTGCTACAGAAGATTCATACAGATGTTCTCCGACGTAGTAATGGAGGTCGGCAAGAAGTATTTTGAAAAGCTCATCGACAAGATGAAGGAAGAGAAGGGCATCGAGTACGACGTCGACCTCACCGCAGACGATTTGAAAACGCTCGCTTATCAGTTCAAGGACGAATATAAAAAGCAGCTCGGCAAGGACTTCCCCGACGACCCCAAGGAACAGCTCTTCGAGGCTGTAAAGGCGGTATTCCGCAGCTGGGACAACCCCCGCGCAAACGTTTACCGCATGGACCACGATATCCCCTACAGCTGGGGCACTGCCGTAAACGTACAGATGATGGCGTTCGGCAACATGGGCAACACCTCGGGCACGGGCGTTGCGTTCACCCGTAACCCCGCCACCGGCGAAAAGGGTCTTATGGGCGAGTTCCTCGTAAACGCGCAGGGCGAAGACGTCGTTGCGGGCGTCCGCACTCCCCGCCCCATACAGGAAATGGCCACCACTCCCGGGCTTGAAAACGCATACGTGGAGTTCACCAAGGTTTGCCAGACCCTCGAAAATCACTACCACGACATGCAGGATATGGAGTTCACGATAGAGGACGGCAAGCTCTACATGCTCCAGACGCGTAACGGCAAGCGTACGGCTGCCGCCGCGATAAAGATTGCCTGTGACCTCATAGACGAAGGCATGATAACCGAAAAAGAGGCGCTCATGCAGATTGACGCCAAGTCGCTCGACATGCTCCTTCACCCCCAGTTCGACCCCTCCGCGCTCAAAGCGGCCGATAAGAACAACGTTGTGGGCAAGGGTATCGCCGCTTCCCCCGGCGCGGCCGCGGGTTCGATAGTGTTCACCGCCGAAGACGCCGTGGAGCAGGGCAAGAAGGGCAAAAAAGTCGTTCTCGTCCGCCTCGAAACCTCTCCCGAGGATATCGAGGGTATGAAGTTCTCGCAGGGTATTTTAACCGTACGCGGCGGTCAGACTTCGCACGCGGCGGTAGTTGCGCGCGGCATGGGTACCTGCTGCGTATCCGGTTGCGGCGACATAAAGATGGACGAAGAGAACAAGCAGTTCACCCTCGCCGGCAAGGTATTCAAAGAGGGCGACCCCATCTCGCTCGACGGCTCGACGGGCAATATCTACGATTGCCTCATCGCCACCGTTCCCGCAGACCCCAACAGCGGCTACTTCGGAAGAATAATGTCGCTCGCAGATAAATATAAGGCTCTCGGCGTGCGCACCAACGCGGATACTCCCGCCGACGCAAAGCAGGCGGCGGCATTCGGCGCGCAGGGCATAGGCCTCTGCCGTACCGAGCATATGTTCTTCGACCCCGCGCGTATCGGCGCATTCCGCGAAATGATTTGCTCCGACACCAAGGAGGAGAGGGAGGCAGCGCTTGCCAAGATAGAGCCCATGCAGCAGGCAGACTTCGAGGGACTCATGGAAGCGCTCGAAGGTCAGCCCGTAACCATACGTTTCCTCGACCCTCCTCTCCACGAGTTCGTTCCCACCGACGAGGAGGACATCAAGGCGCTTGCCAAGGCACAGAACAAGACGGTTGCGCAGATTAAGCAGATAATTTCCGACCTGCACGAGTTCAACCCCATGATGGGTCACCGCGGCTGCCGCCTCACCGTAACCTATCCCGAAATCGCCGTTATGCAGACCAACGCTGTCATCAAGGCGGCCATAAACGTGCAGAAGAGGCATCCCGACTGGAAGGTTATGCCCGAGATTATGATTCCCCTCGTAGGAGAGGTAAAGGAGCTCGCGTACGTTAAAAAGACGGTGGTCGAAACGGCAGATAAGGTTATAAAGGAGGCGGGTGCAGACCTCAAATACGAGGTAGGCACGATGATTGAAATTCCCCGCGCCGCCCTCACCGCCGACGAAATTGCAACCGAGGCCGAGTTCTTCTGCTTCGGCACCAACGACCTCACCCAGATGACCTTCGGCTTCTCGCGCGACGATGCTGGCAAGTTCCTGCCTTCGTACTACTCCGCGAAGATTTACGAGTTCGACCCGTTCGCCAAGCTCGACACCAAGGGCGTAGGCAAACTCATGGAAACTGCCGTAAAGCTCGGCAAGAGCACGCGCAAAGCCCTTCACTGCGGTATCTGCGGCGAACACGGCGGCGACCCTTCGTCGATAGAGTTCTGCCACAACATCGGTCTCGACTATGTTTCCTGCTCGCCTTACAGGGTACCCATTGCCCGTCTTGCCGCCGCGCAGGCCAACATAAAAAATCCCCGCAAGTAAGTGCAAATTTATAAATTAACCGCATAGTATGCGGCAACTAACGCAAAATTTAAAGCGCGCAGGGCATTGCCCTGCGCGCCTTTTTAATATATCGAGCCGATACTGAATTTTATGAAAAAAGGGGAGTGTGCAAACGCTCCCCTTCTCTGCATTATCTTTTAAAAATCCGGCGCGGTTTTTAAGTTTTCAGTTTTCAAAGTCTACGTTCAGCACGCCCATGGAAACTTCTGCCTTTACGGTACGTTCGTGGCCCTCCTGCCTGTTTTTCAGGTTACACGAGCTTAACGTCGCGCTGACCTCGGCGTCGTAATCTTCCCGTGCCCCGCACAGCATAATATCGGCCTTGCCCGTGTTCACGCGTATTTCGGTTCGTTTGAAGTCCGACTGTCCGACAGAGGCCTTTCCGGCGTTTACTTCAAACGCTGCCTCGTCTGCATTCACGCGTTCCGCGTCGAGCTTGCCGGAATTTATTTCGAAGCGGATTTTGCGGCAGGCGACGCTTCCGATTGCAATCTTGCCCGCGTCGGTATCGAATTCGGCGTCGGTGCAACTGAACCTGCCTGCCTCGAGCTTACCCGCCTTAACGTAGGCGGCTATTTTGCCGTAGTCCCCGTCGCCAAGCTCAAGCGTCCCCGCCGCTAACTCTATTTTGCAGTCGGGCGCAATTCCGCGCGGGATATTTATGAACATAGCGGGTATTTTTTCGGTTTAAAGCTCACGTTACTGAATTTAAAGCCGCCGTGCGTGATGATTATCTTGCCGTCTTTTTCGCATATCTTATAATTGAGCAGCGGAGTGGTGGGGTAATCTATCTCCACGCGTTCGCCGTCAAAGAATTGCATATATATCTTGCCCGGCGCCCCGTTTATCTCAAACTCATTCACCGTGCCCGCGGAGGTAAACAGCACGCGCTTGTCCTATGCGCCGCTGTTGCCGCGGGAGGGTTCGTTGCCTCTTCATATTTCATATGCCTTCTCCAAAAATTTTTTTATATATAAGTATAACGCTCTCAAAATCGCGCCTATACTCTTCAAGCTTACTTTCGCCGCTGGCCGTCAGAGTATAATATCTCCTGAGCCTTCCGTTGAACTCGCGGCTGTACGTCTTTAAGGCTCCGCCCGCCTCAAGCCTCTTTAAAATGGGATAGAGCGTGCTCTCCGATATGTCTATTATATCCTTTAAATCGCTTAATATCTTATAGCCGTAGCTTTCGCCGCCCTTGAGCGCGTACAGCACGCAGGCGTCAAGCACGCCCTTTTTTATCTGAATGTCCACTTGAATACCTCGTTTCATATAATACTATACAATACATAGTATATTTTGTCAAGCTTTTTATCGTAATTTTCAAATAATCTGCGTAAGGCGTGCGCGGGTTGTGCCAAATAATGTGAAAAAGTATATCCCTGCATTTGACATAATATAAGGAGGGGGTGTATAATTAAATTAATCAAAATATTCGGAGGGATATATGAAATTTTGTACTCATTGCGGCGCGCAGCTCGACGACGCGGCTGTGGTATGCCCCAACTGCGGGTGTGCAACCGACGAGTTTGTCGCGGCAAACAACGCTCAGGCGGCAATATTGCAGGACAGCACGTTAAACACTGTAATAAAGGTGTTTATGGTTCTCGGTTGCATTGCTACGGGGTGGTGCCTCATCCCGCTTGCATGGACGATTCCCATGACGGTTCACTTCTTCAACAGCGCGAAATCCGGCAGGAGAGTAGGTGTAGGCTTCAAGGTATGCGTTCTGCTCTTTGTTAACATGATTGCGGGCATCTGTCTTCTTTGCAGGGACGAAAATAAATATTTTGCGTAAACGAAATACATAAAAAAAGCGGCTTATCTCCAAAGCGGAGATAAGCCGCTTTTGCGTCGTCGCACGGCGTTAAGGTAAGCCGTAACGGGAAAATATCTGTTACGGGGTTGAAATTTTGTTTCCGCAATGATAAAATTGATTTAACGGCGTGCCGCGCAACGATGTAGCATCGTTCGAAAAAATTGTTTTACAGGTGAGAAATGGATATTTTAGAATGGCTCAAAGAGATGAATGTGCCTGTCGCTATCTGGATAATCGGTATAGCGGCTGTGATAATCACGATAATCGATATTTATAAAAACGGCAGCGAGCTTATTGAGCTCGGCCGCCGAATCGGTAAGGGATTCAGAAAATTATTCAGCATTACGAGGACGTTTCGCAGGCGCAGATACAACAAGGCACTTTCCACAGAAGAGTATCTCGAATGGCAGAAAGACGTTTTGCATAAGATATATCTTCCCGTGATAGAGAAATATAACGCCATAAGCAAAGTAAAATGTATGGTTGCCAACAGGTTCGGCTACGAATACGACGCCGTATATTTTGCCGCAAATCCCGTCAATTATCCTTTTAAAGGCGTGGCAGAAAAGGATAAGCTGGGCGATTTTCCGCTCAGGGTAGTGAAAAAGGGCAACGGATACAAAATTAAATACGATAAAAAATCTGTTCCGTCTGTCGCGCGGAAATATTATAAACTTTTAAAGTCCACCATTCATTTCCCCGACAATATCGGATATATGCTCGACGAAATTACATTCGGTGAAAATTCGGATATGCATTTTTCGGCATACCCGAGCACTTACCTTACAAACGTTTATACCTCCAATGCGATGGAGTACGAACTGTATAAATTTTATAAGAAGCTGAAAAGAACTTCGGGGCGTGCGCCATCGGAAGCTTTGTACGGCATGACCGTCGCGCAGGTTCTTAAAGCGTTGCCGATGCGGTCTGCCATACACGATAAAGTTATAAAAAAATACGCTGCAAAGTCAGACGGCGATGTTACCGCCGCAGAGACGAAAATTTTGACCGACGGCGCCGGCAGGGCGTCCCTTCTCGGCGTGCAGGCGATGGTATTTTGCAAAAACAAGACGGGTGGATATGACGTCCTGCGCATAAGACGCAGCGAAAACGTCGACGCGAAGGCTGGTTTTTTACAGTTCATACCCTCGGGTGGGTTCAGCGCTCTCGATTCGGGAATAGGACACGACACGCAGGTTGCAAACTTTTCTCTGTCAAAGGCGATACTCCGTGAGCTGCTTGAAGAGTGTTTCGGAGAGGAGGACTTTTCAGGCAGAAAAAACCAGTCGGCCGAGAGTATTTATTCCGACCCTGTAATAAAGTCGCTTAATTTGCTGGAAAACGGAGGAAAAGCGTTCAGTTTCATAGGTACAGCGCTCAACCTCGCAAATCTTCGTCACGAGCTGTGTTTTGTGCTCGAGATAAGCGATTTTGACGTGATAGACAAGATTCGCAGCAACGAGGAGTGCGATAACGTAATTCAGTTTATATCTGCCGACAGGTTGAAGAACGAAAAGTTCTGGATATACAATTTCGGCGGGGAGGAGCGTTGCGACCATAAAAAACTCAATCCTACGAGCGCAGCCCTGTGGAATCTCGTGGAGGAGTTGCAGAGTAAATTGCAGAGTAAAGATAAAATACAATAAAAAATAAAGTTTTTAAGGCTGCGGCGTATTTTTCACGCCGCGGCTTTATTTCTACTCTAATTTATTAACCGTGGTGAAAATTTATGAAAACTTAACGTGAGTTTATTTGACATAACTTCGGTTAAATGATAAAATAAACTATGGTTTAAAAATTATGTGCGCATATGCGCAATAAATTTTGTCGGCTATGCGGAGAGGCGCGGTATGGAGCAGGAAAAGGAAATTAAGATAGTTACGCTGATGATAGAACTGTATTGCCGCAAAAAGCACGGCGGCAAAAAGGGGGAGCTTTGCGCGGAGTGCTCAAAACTTCTGGAATACGTCAGATTCCGCCGTTTCAGATGCCCGTGGGGCGACAAAAAGCCGTTCTGCTCGAACTGCCCCATTCACTGCTACAAGCCCGACATGCGCGCCGAAATTGCTGAGGTGATGCGCTTTTCGGGGCCGAGAATAGTTCTCTATCACCCGGTTGTGGCGTTCAGGCACCTTTCGGAGAGCAGAAAACAGAAGAAAAAACTTGCGCAAAATGCAAAAAAAGAGGTCGGCGACGGAGAGAACAAGACCGTCGAAAAATCCGATTGACCCGCGCATATGCCGCAACTATTCGCTTGAATCCCTGCGGTTTGCAGTTTCAATTCATTAAAAAGCCCGCAGGGCGGGCGCTTAAAATAAACGTATTATTCAAAGGAAAAAAGATGTTTGACAAGGAGCTGATTAAACTTATCGGCGGGAACAGGAAGTACGTGATATACGTCGTGCTTCTTATGATACTGGGCATGCTGGGCAACATAGGCATTACCGCAAGCATATGCTGGGCGGTATATCTGCTCATAGAGGGCGCCGAGGCATTGACCTATATATATCCCGCGATATGCGCGGTTGTTGCGATAATCGTGCGCTACGCCGCCTCGCGCTGTACGGGCGATTTGAAAGACGTGCTCGGACGCAGGGTGAAGAAAGACCTGCGCGAACGCACCTACGACAAAATTTTAAAGCTGGGCGTGCGCTCGACCGACGGAATGAGCATGGCGGGGCTTACCCAGGTATCGATGGAGGGAATAGAACAACTCGACCTCTATTACTCCGCGTATCTGCCGCAGTTCTTCTATTCGATGATTGCGCCGCTCATTCTCTTTTTCATATGCGTGGGAATAGACTGGCGCACTTCGCTCGTCCTTCTTGCCTGCGTGCCGCTCATTCCCGTATCCATTGTGGCGGTTTCGAAGTATGCGAAAAAGGTTTTTGCGAAATACTGGGGCAAATATACTTCCATGGGCGACGGCTTTTTAGACAGCGTTCAGGGGCTCAAAGAGCTCAAAATTTTCGATGCCGACGACGCGCGCCACAAAAAGATGAACGAAAACGCCGAGGAGTTCCGCAAAATCACCATGAAGGTGCTCGTAATGCAGCTTGCAAGCACCACGATAATGGACCTAGTTGCATTCGGCGGTGCAGGCGCGGGCATCGCGCTCTCCGTGGTGGGACTTATGAATGGCTGGCTGCAACCTGCGGCGGCGCTCTTTTTAATACTCGTCGCCGTTGAATTTTTCCTGCCGTTGCGTTCGCTCGGCTCGGCGTTCCACGTCGCGATGAACGGCGCGAGCGCCGGCAAAAAGATAATCGCCCTGCTCGCCTCCGAAGAGCCCGTGTGGGGCGAAAGCGAGCTCAAATGCGCCCGCCTTGCGCTTGAAAACGTAACCTTTTCGTACGACGGCAAGCGCGACGCGCTTAAAAACGTCACTATGAATTTTCCCCAAAGGGGAATGACGGCGATTGTGGGCAGGAGCGGCTGCGGCAAGAGTACCGTCGTGAATATGCTCACGGGCGCGCGCAGGCCGAACGAAGGAAACGTGCTCGCGGGCGGCGACGATATAAAAACGCTCTCGCGGCAGTCGTACTATTCGCATATAGCCTCGGTTTCGTACAACACCTATATCTTCAACGACACCGTGCGCGCCAACTTCGAACTCGCCAAAAAGGACGTCTCCGACGGGGAGATATGGAGCGCACTCGACAAGGTCAACCTCTCCGATTTCATAAGGGAGAACGGCGGGCTTGAAAAGGTTATAACCGAGGACGCAAACAACGTGTCGGGCGGGCAGAAACAGCGCCTCGCGCTGGCAGTCAATCTCGTCGCGGACAAGGACGTATATATCTTCGACGAGGCGACGAGCAACATCGATATCGAAAGCGAGGCCGTGATTATGAAGAACGTCGTCGAGATGAGCAGAGAAAAATCGGTGATAGTAATTTCGCATCGCCTCGAAAACGTCGTGCCCGCAGACAACATCTATTATATGGAAAACGGCGAAGTGAGGGAGAGCGGCACGCACGCCTCGCTCATGGAGCGCGGAGGCGGCTATGCAAAATTGTACGCCGCGCAGAAGGAGCTCGAAGAGGGCTACAAATCCTGTGCGGGAGCGCCCCTTAAAACGGCTGCGGAGGTGAGAGCATGAAAAACAAACTCCGCCGCAGCGGCGTAAAAATAATGGCAAGCCTCATAGTTTTGCTTGGCTCGCTCGCGTATATAATGGCGCTCGCCGTTATAAACGGCAGCCTCGGCTTTGTCGCCTCCATGGGGGTGACGGTATTCGGCGCCGTCGGCGTGGCCAAGGCGCTCGGCGAACTCGGGCTGTGCGCGGCAATTTCCCTCCCCTGGGGTTTAATAATCGGCATGGCGGTCGGCTGCGGCGTTGTCCGCGGCGGGCTGAGGTATCTTGAACAATACTCCAACCACTTCATTGCGTTCAAACTGCTCGCGGTATTGCGCGATAAAATTTTCGGGGCGCTGCGCGTGCTCTGTCCCGCCAAACTCGAAAGCAGGCAAAAGGGCGGCATAATAGCAATGATAACTTCGGATATCGAAACGCTCGAAGTTTTCTACGCGCACACGATATCCCCCATATGTATCGCGGTACTGGTATCGCTCGCAGTGTTCCTGTTCGTCGGGTTCGTATCGAGTTGGTATCTCGCGCTCGTCGCGCTCGCGGGGTATATCGTTATAGGCATAGCCGTGCCGCTCATCTCTTCGGCGCGGCTCAAAGAGGCAGGCGTTGAATACCGCCGCGAGTTTGCCTCGTTCAATTCATATTTCCTCGATTCAATCAAGGGCATTAAGGACATCGTCATAAACAACGCCGAACGCGACAGGGAGGCGGAGGTCAACCGCCGTTCGGATATTCTTTTAAAGCAGACGAAGAAGATGAAGCACGGCACGACGCGCGCTGCGGCGGCAACCGAACTTCTCGTTTCGCTGTTTATCGCAACGGCGCTCGCCGTCGGCATAGCGCTCGTGCATTTGCAGATGCTCGACCTCGGCGCGATGATAATAGGAGTGGTGGCGGTGTTCGGCAGCTTCGGTCCCGTAATAGCAATCTCCGCGCTGCCGGGGAACCTTACGCAGACCTTCGCCAGCGGCGACAGGGTTCTTAATCTTCTTTCGGAAAAGCCCGCCGTATATCCCGTGACGAACGGCAAAAATTTCGACTACGATAAGCTGGAGGTCGACGACCTCGGCTTTGCCTACGAAGAGAACGCGCCCGTTTTAAAGGATATATGCATGCGCGCCGGAAGGGGCGAGATTGTGGGCATAGTCGGCAGAAGCGGCTGCGGCAAGTCGACCTTTTTAAAGCTCCTTTTAAGGTTCTGGGAAAAGGACGGCGGCGAAATTTTGTACAACGGAGCCGACGTGGACGGAATAAATACCCAAAGCCTTTTAAACAACGTCACCATGGTCTCGCAGACGACCTATCTCTTCGACGAGAGCATAGAAGAGAACCTGCGCATGGCAAAGCCTGACTGCACGCAGGAAGAGCTTGAAGAGGCGTGCGAAATGGCGTCGGTGCACGATTTTATCATGTCGCTCCCCGAGGGGTATAAAACGCAGGTCGGCGCCATGGGCGACAATCTCTCCGCAGGCGAAAAACAGCGCATAGGGCTTGCGCGCGCATTCCTGCGCGGGAGCCGCCTTATTCTCCTCGACGAGCCGACGAGCAACGTCGACTCTATAAACGAGGGCATGATTTTACAGTCGCTTGCCTTGCAGAAGAGCAAAAAGAGTATAATACTCGTCTCCCACCGCGAGTCTACGATGGCAATCGCCGACAGAATTTACAGGGTCGAAAACGGAGTTATGCACGAAGAAAAGATATGAACGAAGTGATTAAAAATACGGCTGGCGCGGGCGATTGCCCCGCAGATATGCCGCAATTAATTAAAAATACAGAAGCTTCTGCGGAAGAGGCGCTCGCGCGCGAGCTGATTGAAAACACCGCCGAAATCTACTCTTTGGTGCAGCTCAACGAATCTGCCCGCGAACGGAAGCGGAAGGAGGCGGACGAACGCGCCGCCGACGAAAACAGGCTTTTCCGCAGATTTAAAATAAAGGACATAGTTTTCCTTGCCGTAATCACGGCGTGCACGCTGCTCACGGGCGCGGTAATGCCGCTGCTCATTCACGTCCCCGTGTTCGGCATAATCCAGCTCGGGCTGGGTCTGCAATTTTCGATATTCCCCGTGATAGGACTGATGAAGGTGCGCAAGCTGGGGTCCATGCTGCTCATGGGGCTGTTCATCTCGGTATTTCTCGTGCTCATGTTCCCGCCCATGGCTATGATTTCGCTGTGCGCGCTCCTCATCGAAGTCCTCGTGGCGCTCATATTCAGGGGATATAAAAGCGACTGGGCGTGCGTGTTCGCGGGGACGCTGTATATGCCGCTCACCATACCTCTTTTATACCTCTATTATAATGTAAACTATACGGTTACGGGCGCCGAAAACGAGGCCGTTACGATGTTTATCGGCGGCGCCGACCCGTGGGTGATTGTCGGGATTACGGCGGCGGTGCTCGTGCTGTGTTTTATCGGCTCGGTAATCGGCATGATAATCGCGCGCGAACTCAAAAAGGCGGGGGTGCTTAAAAAATGAAGTTTTTTGCCTTCAACAAAAAGCTCTATCCGCTGATTGCAATCGCCGCGGCGCTGTTTATAATCATATTCGGTCTGGTTACGGCGCGCAGCGTAAACTGCGCATACTTTCTGTGCGGCGTGTTCGTGTGGCTGTGCGTATTCGGCTGCTTGAAAACCTGCCTCAAAATGCTCCCCGCGCTCGTCATAATAGGCGGCGCGTTCTCGCTCATCGCGTGGGCTTCGGCGGGAAGGGAGTGGAGCGCGGCGCTCTCCATGGCAAACCGCTTTGCCGCCATATTTCTCGCTGCGGCGGTCGGAATGTCGACAGAGGCGGTAAGGATGACGCGCAGCCTTTCGCAGGTACATACCCCGCGTGCAATCACGCTCGGCATGCTCATTTCGATGTCGTTCGTGCCCATGCTCAAAGTGGAAATAAGGCGCGTGCGCGAGGCGATGAAAACGCGCGGCGCGGGCAGCATTTTAAACCCCAAAATTTTATACCGCGCATTCCTCGTACCCTTTGTAATGCGCCTTGTTAACATTTCGGATACTCTCGCCCTCTCGGTCGAAACTCGCGGCTTTGCGCTCGGCAAGGCGCCGTATTCGATATATAAAAAGGAATATCCCGCGCTCTCCGACGTGATTTTTGTCGTCGGGCTCGCAGTCGGCGCGGCGCTGGCGGTGGTGTTATGAGCGCTATACTTTTAAAGGACGTAAATTTTTCGTACGACGGTAAAACATCCGTGCTCAAAGGCATAAACTTCAACGTGGAATACGGCGAGGTGTGCCTCATTTCGGGGCACTCGGGCGAGGGGAAGTCCACGCTCATGTATGTTATGAGCGGCGTAATTCCCAACGTAAACTACGGCGAACTCTCAGGCGAGGTAATAGTCGGCGGGGAGGATATCAGGGGCGAAAAGATAGGGCGCATATGCCGCAAGGTGGGCGTCGTTCTGCAGAACGCCGACGAGCAGATAATTCAGAAGATAGTGGAGGACGAGATAGCTTTCGCGTGCGAAAACCTCGCGTTCCCTCCCGAAAAAATTCAAAAGCAGATAGATATCGTATGCAGGCTCTTAAAGCTTGAAAAGGGCTGGAAGTGCCGCACGCTCTCGGGCGGGCAGAAACAGAGGCTTATAACCGCCTCCACGCTCGCCATGGGGCAGAGGATAATAATTCTCGACGAGCCGCTCGCCAACCTCGACAAGGAGGGTGCGGCGCACCTCATGGGCGCCCTGCGTTCGCTCGCGCGGGCGGGGTATGCCGTGATTGTTATCGAGCACCGCCTCGACATGATTCTGCCCTTCGTCGACAGGGTGTGGCACATAAGCGCGGGCACGCTCTCTCCCGTCTCCGACAAGGAGGGATACCTCGCCGCGCAAACGGCTCAGATTGCGGATATATGCCCTCCTTTTGCGGGTGGCGAGCCCCTTTTAAAGCTCTTCAATACCGCCTTTTCGGTAAAAAAGGAGCGCGACGTTTTAAAGAATATAACGCTCGAAATTCCGAAGGGCGGCAGGGTTGTTCTGCTCGGTGAAAACGGCTGCGGCAAGACGACGCTCATGCGGCTCATCGCGAGGTTGTATAAGCCCACGGGCGGCAGCATAACGCAGTCAATGTCGCCCGCGTTCGGGCAAAGGCCGCGCGGCAGCCGCGGATGGTTCAAAAAGGTGGGCGTAGTGTACCAGAATCCCGACTATCAGCTCTTTATGCCAACCGTTCGGCAGGAGATTGCCTTCGGCGCGTATTCCGGGGAATACGCCGAAAGAATGATTGACTTTTTCGGTCTGCGCAATCTTCTTTCCAGGCACCCGCAGTCGCTCTCCGAGGGGCAGAAACGCAAGCTCTCTATCGCCGCCGTTCTCGCCGCTAAGCCCGAGCTTCTGCTGCTCGACGAGCCGACGGTGGGGCAGGACTATGAAGGGCTGTGCAATATGGTGAATATCCTCAACGAGATACATAGAGAGGAGGGCAACACCGTGATAACCGTCACGCACGACGTGCGCTGTGCCGAGGCGCTCTGCGACGTCTCCTTTCTGATAGAGGGCGGCGTCGTCAAAGAGCGCGGCGGAAAACGACTCGTGCGCGATTATTTTGCGGGCAGAGTATGAAATTTTTTTAAAGTAACTTAATTTTGCGGCGGGCGGCTTAAAGCCGCCCGCCGCACGTTCGTTAAGGCATATGTGCGGGGCAATCTGCAATATTTTTTGGTTTTTGTGTGCGGGGGAATCCGTAATGCGGCACATTCGGCAAAAGCGTACAAAATACGCGCGCGGCAATTTGTTGCCAAAACGCGCCGCGGGTGGTATTATATAAAAAAGTGTGCCCGCAAGCGCGCCCGCGCGCTTTTAAGGAGTTTTTATGAAGCAGAAGATAAGGGCGATAGCCCAGTTGCCCGCAATGCGCAGAATTCTATGGTTTTTCGACAGCCTGTGGTTCCCCGCGGCGTACGCCGTGCTCGCGCTGATATCGTCGTTCACCGGCATGGAGATTGCGTTCTACGCGCTGACCGCCGTGGCGGTCGTGTTCGCCGCCGTATTCTCGCGCGATTCAAAGCCGCTTTTAACTCCCGTATTCATGGCGGTGTATGCGGTGAGCTGGAAACACACGCCGCAGCCGCCCTTCTCGTCCGACTTCTTTTACAACGGCGGCGTGCAGATATATTTCCTCTGCCTCGGCGTGCTTCTGGTCGCCTGCCTCATCTTCAGGTTCATAGTTTTCCCGCAGGACAGAAACTTTTTTAAGGAGAGCAAACTGCGCGTCGGCATAATTTTAATGACGCTTGCCTTCCTTTTAAACGGCGTTTTCTTCGGCAACTATACCGTAAAGAATCTGCCGTTCGGGCTCTTGATGGCGCTCTCCTTCTTTATCTTCTATATCTATTTTTACAACACGCTGTATATCGATAAAAACACGGGCACGTTCGTGGGATATATGCTGGTTATGACGGCGGGCATAATATTTATCCAGCTCGGCAAAATATACCTCTTCGACAACGTGATTGTCGACGGTTCGGTCAACAAGGACGTCCTCATCGCGGGCTGGGGCATGAGCAACAACGTCGGCGGAATGCTCGGCATGTTCTTCCCCGCGTGCTTCTTCATCGCGTACAAGCGCAAAAAGCTCGGCTGGATATTCTACGTGCTGGCGTTTGTGTTATTCGGCGGCGTGTGCCTCACTTTAAGCCGCACTTCGGCGCTCGTCAGCGGCATAATTTTAATTGCGGCGGCAATCTATCTCAGCATTGCAAAGTCGCCCGTGCGCAAGTTCGCGCGTATCTTCAATATAGCGGCGGTGGCAGCCGGCATAATCTTCCTCGCCGTGTTCTGGGACTTCGTCCGCGACCTCTTTGCCGTATATTTCGAGCGCGGGTTCGACGATTCGGGCAGGTTTGAAATCTGGGCGAACGGCATACGCAACTTCCTGCGCGCGCCCGTATTCGGCGTCGGCTTCTACGAGCCGCTTGAGGAGTCGTACAATATCGAAAACTGGATATTCCCCGATATGTATCACAATATCTTTATTCAGATGCTCGCCTCGTGCGGCATATTCGGGCTGCTTGCCTATCTCGTGCATATTTTGCAGGTGGCGTTCGCCGTTAAAAAACGTCCCACCGCAGAGAGTCTGTTCTATATAATAATTCTCGTGGGAATGTTCGGAATGTCCCTTCTCGATAACCATCTCTTCCACGTGTTCCCCGCGATGGTGTATTCGGTGTTCCTGCTTCTTTCCGAAAGGGAGGGCGAAAGCGGGCCGCTGCTTCTTCTTCGTCCCCTTCTCGTAAGGCATAAAAAGGAGGTTGCCGAAGGAGCGCCGTCAGCCGCGGAGGGAGGAACGTGCGGCGCGGTGAACAAGAGTGCAGAAGGCAATGAGGAGCCGCACGCATAAAAATCCCTTTAATGTAAAAAATATTTTAAAGCCGTGCGCGGCAAACTGCCGCGCACGGCTTTCTTCGCATTTCGCCAAAAATGGAGTGAACGGCATTTTCTGCCTTACATTGGCAAATTTTTTGCGCCCGAAATTTTTTTGTGATTTTTTGGTTAAAGCCTTTTGGCGTTGTTTATATTATTACTGTAAACAAAAAAGCGAGATAAATGTATGGCTAAAAAGCATAACGAACAACAGGAAACTGCGGAAAAAACCGCAGAGAAGGCGGAGGGAACGCAGGCGCAGGGCGAAAGCCTGTGCGAAGACGAACTCCCCGCAACAGAGCCTCAGCCGACGGAGGAGCAGAAGGAGCCGACCGAGCTTGAAAAGGCTCAGGCGCTCGCCGAGGACTACAAGCGCAAGTGGTACTCCGTTTCGGCGGAATACGATAACTACCGCAAGCGCACGGCGGCGCAGGCTTCGCAGGCCTATGCCGACGGCAAGGCGGAGGCAATTTTAAAGCTCGTGCCCGTCGCCGATACGTTCGGTTACGCGCTCGATGCGGCAAAGGACGAAGCTACGAGGGCGGGCATAGATAAGATTATCAAAAACTTCAACGCAATTCTATCCTCGCTCGGGGTGCAGGAAATTGCCGTAAACGTCGGCGACAAATTCGACGAAACTGTCGCCGAGGCGGTTATGAACGTTCCCTGCGGCGACGGCGAAGAGCCCAACACCGTAAAGCTCGTGCTCCGCAAGGGGTATAAGCAGGGAGAGAAGGTAATACGCTTCGCTCAGGTTTCGGTAACGGTATAGCGGGTTCACGAATTTTTGCGGCTGACCGAGCCGTAAAAATTCCGTGATTTGAGGAACTAAGTTCCTCTTCGCGCGACCTGTCTTGCTCGTTTCTGCAAAATCAGACGTCGGCTAAAACTTTAAAAATAAAACAAATTTAAAAATAAATTATGTTTCAAGGCGGGTTTCCCGCCGCAGAAAGACTAAATTTGCCGCGAAAGCGCGTTTTGCTGTTTCCCACAAGCGGGAACCCCTCGGCAAAGTAGCGCTTCGCTCGCGCACCATGGGGGAGCTGGCTCCCCGAAGTCACGGAAATTTTGCGGCGGCACCAGCCGTAAAATTTCGTGAATTATTACAAGGAGAATATAAATATGGGAAAGGTAATTGGCATCGACCTCGGCACGACTAACTCGTGCGTGGCAGTAATGGAAGGCGGCGAGCCCGTCGTTATCCCCAACAGCGAAGGCAGCAGAACGACCCCTTCGGTCGTATCTTTCAAGGCAGACGGCACGCGTATCGTCGGTCAGGCGGCAAAGCGTCTCGCCGTCGCACAGCCCGATAAAACGGTTATATCCATAAAGAGGCACATGGGCGAGGCCTATAAGGTAAATATCGACAAGGGATATTCCCCCCAGGAAATCTCGGCCATGATTCTTTCGAAATTAAAGGCGGACGCGGAGAGCTATCTCGGCGGCAAGGTAACCGACGCGGTTATCACCTGCCCCGCATACTTCAACGACTCCCAGCGCCAGGCAACCAAGGACGCGGGCAAGATTGCAGGCCTCAACGTTCTCCGTATCATAAACGAGCCCACCGCGGCGGCGCTTGCATACGGCCTCGATAAGCAGGAAGGCAGCCAGAAGGTCATGATTTACGACCTCGGCGGCGGCACGTTCGATGTATCCATTCTTGAAATAGGCGACGGCGTGTTCGAAGTGCTCGCAACCAACGGCGATACCCACCTCGGCGGCGACGACTTCGATAACAAGATTATCGACTGGCTCGTTGAAAACTTCAAGAAAGATACGGGCGTAGACCTTTCAAAGGACAGAATGGCTATGCAGAGGCTCAAAGAGGCCGCAGAAAAGGCAAAGATAGAGCTTTCCGGCATGACCAACACCAACATCAACCTGCCCTTCATCACCGTGGTAGACGGCGCTCCCCAGCACCTCGACTACGACCTTTCGAGGCAGAAGTTCGATTCGCTCACTTCCGAGCTCGTAGAGCGCACGGTAGAGCCCATGCGCAAGGCTATGCAGGACGCGGGTCTCACCTATAAGGACATTTCAAAGGTAATAATGGTCGGCGGTTCGACTCGTATCCCCGCCGTATACGATAAGGTTAAATCTATAACCGGCAAAGACCCGTTCAAGGGCATCAACCCCGACGAATGCGTCGCAATCGGCGCGGCAATCCAGGGCGGCGTGCTTTCGGGCGAGGTTAAGGACGTCCTTCTTCTCGACGTTATGCCCTTAACGCTCGGCATCGAAACGCTCGGCGGCGTATCCACGCCCCTCATCGAGCGCAACACGACTATCCCCGTTAAAAAGAGCCAGGTATTCTCCACGGCTGCCGATAACCAGCCCGGCGTTGAGATTAACGTACTGCAGGGCGAAAGGAAGTTCGCAAAGGATAACAAGTCGCTCGGCAGGTTTATGCTCACCGATATTCCTCCCGCACCCCGCGGCGTGCCCCAGATTGAGGTTACGTTCGACGTCGACGCAAACGGCATAGTAAACGTAACGGCGAAAGACCTCGGCACGGGCAAGAGCACGAACATCACCATCACCGCATCCACCAACCTCTCCGAAGAGGATATCGAAAAGGCTGTTAAGGACGCGGAGCGCTATGCTGAAGAGGATAAAAAGCGCAAAGAGGCGGTTGACAACAAGAATAACTTAGAGGGCATGATTGACAGCCTCGAAAAGACAGTCAAAGAGGCGGGCGACAAACTCTCAGAAGAGGATAAAAAGACGGTTGAAGACGCCGTTGCGAAGGCTAAGACCGAGCTTGAATCTGGCGACGACGAGAGGATAAAGGCGGCAAGCGAAGAGCTCACCCGCGAAATCCAGCCCATAGTCGCAAAGATTTACCAGCAGGCTCAGGGCGCCGCAAATAATGGCGGCAACGGCGGCAATCCCGACGATGGTACGGAGTTCAACCAGCACGGAAATAATTAAAAAATAAAATTTGCTTGTTTATATTAAAATTTCCCGTCCCAACAGACGGGAAATTTTGAATGAATAACTTTTTATAAAAAATTAATGTCGCAAGGCGGGTTTCCCGCCGCAGCAGGACCCGATTTGCGCATACCTGCGCATCTGCCGTTTCCCTTCGGGAGCCTCGGCAGAGCAGCGGGCAAAGCCCTCGCGCAGCAGGGTGAATTTGCGCAATTATAAAATATGAGGGCGCTTAAAATTGCGCAAAGAGGGGTTGACCCCTAAGAGTCACGAAATTTTTC
This sequence comes from Candidatus Coproplasma stercoravium, assembly GCA_018713165.1. Classification (GTDB taxonomy): domain Bacteria; phylum Bacillota; class Clostridia; order Christensenellales; family Borkfalkiaceae; genus Coproplasma; species Coproplasma stercoravium. Next base: position 19,119 of record DVFR01000024.1, read on the forward strand.
GTGCGCGGTCCGCGCGAAAAATTTGTGAGGAAAAAGATTATGGCAGAGAGTAAGAAGAATTATTACGAAATTTTAGGCGTTTCGAAAAACGCCACGCAGGACGAAATAAAATCGGCGTACCGAAAACTCGCCAAGCAGTATCATCCCGACTTTCACCCCGGCGACGCCGCCGCGGCTGAAAAGTTCAAGGAGGTGAACGAGGCGAACGCCGTTCTTTCCGACGAGCAGAAGAGGAAGCAGTACGACTATGAGCTCGAGCACCCCAATATGGGCGGCTTTGGCGGCGCCGGCGGATTTTCGGGCTTCTCGGACGGCGGTTTCGGCGATATAGGCGATATTTTCAGCTCGTTCTTCGGCGGCGGTTTCGGCGGTTCGGCCCGCCAGTCGTCCCGTCCCGCGCGCGGCGCGGATATCGAGCAGACAGTGCGCCTTTCCTTCCTCGACGCCATAAAGGGCTGTACCAAGGAGATAAGTTATTTCCGCAACGAAACCTGCAGTTCGTGCAACGGCACTGGCGCGCGCGGCGGCACGGAGTATCAGAAGTGCTCGCGCTGCGGCGGCACGGGCAGGGTAAAGTTCCAGCAGGATACGATTTTCGGGCGCACTATTCAGGTGGGCGCCTGCCCCGATTGCGGCGGCACGGGTAAAAAGATACTCGAAAAATGTCCCGACTGCAAGGGTAAGGGTTATAAGCGCGTAGAAACCAAATTTACCGTAAATATCCCCGCGGGCGTGGATAAAGACAGTTCGCTCAGAAAGCGCGGATACGGTCAGGCGGCGCCGAACGGAGGGGAGCCCGGCGATTTATACATCTATTTCCAGATAGAGCCGCACAGGCTCCTCAGAAGGGAGGACAAAGATTTGTTCGTCACCGTGCCCATTTCGTATAAAACGGCGGTATGCGGCGGCAAAATTCTCGTGCCGGGGATAGACGACGTGATAGAGTATAACGTCCCCGAAGGCACCGCGTCGGGCACGCGGTTCTGCTTGCGCGGCAAGGGCGTAAAAACGGTGAACGGAACGGGCAACCTTTACGTTACGGTGGAGATAGACGTTCCCTCCAAGCTCACCCGCGACCAGCAGAAAAAGCTTGCCGACTATGAGGACAGCGTTCCTTTAAAAAACTGCGACAATATGAGCAAGTTCTCAAACACGGTATCCGCCGTGTATGGCAGAAAGATAGATAAACAGTAAAAATGTTTAAAAAAATTCCGCACAGCAACCTGTGCGGAATTTTTCGTAATTTAAGGATATATTTTTTAATTTTGTTTTTGCGTTGCCTTTGCAATCTCTTCCGCCGCGTCGGGCTTTACCCATTTCCCGAATACTTCCGATGTAATCTTAGGGGCATATCCCATATACTCATACCCAAGTTTTTTCAAAAGTTCCATGCTGGCAACGTTCTCCCGTTCGGTAAAACATATAAAGTCCAAATCCGGATACTCGGCATGTAACTTTTCTGTGAGTGCATGCAGAGCTTCGTAGGCGTATCCTTTTCTGTGGTGTCTATAAGATATTGTATAGCCGAGCGTAATTGCGCCGTCGTTCGGCATGACCACGATTTCGCCTATCATCCCTCCGCTTTCTTTGAGCGCGACGGCTAGCAGGGTATTGCCTTCAACGGTGAGTTTATCGTCCTTGCGCCGCTCAATCAGCGCTTTAATTCCTTCGGGGTCTTTCGTCTGCCCGCGCTGAAAGCGTGCGCATAGTTCGTTGTTGCGGTAGTCGTACATAACCTCTGCATCGGCCGCTTCCACGTTGCGCAGAACAAGTCTCTCAGTTTCTAAAAATTGCATATAATCTCCTTACGACCGCCGTTATTTGCCCCATATATGCGGGGCAATTACCTTTTATCGGATTTTTTGCCGTTACATTTAGAGCATAAAACCTGTAAATTAGAAGGAACGCTTTTGCCTCCTTTTGATATGGGGAGTATGTGGTCAATATGTAATCCGACGCCGTCTGGCATATATTTGCCGCATATTTGGCAAGTATAATTGTCTCGTTTGGCAATCTGGTCACGCAGTTGTTTATTCATGCGCTTGCGTTGGTCTTTAGCTCTGTATTCCGACATTGTGCATTCAAAATTAATTTTTGCCAATGCGGAATACCTGCTTTTTATAATATCAAGATTGCAAAAGTTTTCTTCAACGACAACCGGAACTTTATAGGCTTGCTTTTGGTAGTCTATTTGTTTGTAACGTGTTTGTTGCCGTATAAGCCTGAATCTGAACATTCTGTCGTCGTCGACTGCCTTTTCATATTGTTCTTGACGTAATTTCTTGATGGTGCTTTTTGATATTTTGTTTTGACAAGCAGTTTCCCAATTTTTAACTGACTCATAATGGTTTGTAAATTCGTTTATACCGTTTGCAATTAAATATTCATCTACTATATCTTCTATTAAAGGAGAATGACGGCCGCTTATGTCTATATCGATGATATAGTAAGGGTATTTAAATGGCGATTTTAAGATAAAATAGCAAATGCAACCAATTATCGAAATTGCCGCAATAGCTATAAAAATGTATAACACTTCCATTTATCATTTCTCCATTGTATAATATAATTAAATTATATCAAATAAGTTTTTAAAATACAAGTCTTTTGTATTATACTAAATGGATAATGATAATGGAGGGGCAATTATTTATTATCTCCGTCCTTTTTACCCTTGCGCCTTTTAACGCACTCGGTAAGAAGGTACTCTATCTGCCCGTTTACCGAGCGGAAGTCGTCCTCAGCCCACGCCGCGATTTCGGCATAGAGTTTATTAGAGAGCCGCAGGGGCACCTGTTTTTTACCGTTATCCTTCTCTTTCTCCATACCGCACCTTCAAACTATGTTTCCGCCTGATTTTAACCCGCCGCGCGCCTCGGCGCGCGGCGGTCATACGGGCGGCGCGCCGCCCGTTAATTTCGCCATATATGCCGCTCAATCAGTATAAACTGCCAGAATTTACGACGGGCTGGGCGTCCTTGTTGCCGCATAAAACTACGAGCAGGTTCGAAACCATCGCCGCCTTGCGCTCCTCGTCGAGCTCCACAGTGTGGTTTTCGCTCAAACGTTCGAGTGCCATCTCAACCATGCCCACTGCGCCGTCGACAATCATCTTGCGCGCGTCGATAATGGCGGAGGCCTGCTGGCGCTGCAACATCGCCGCGGCAATTTCGGGCGCGTATGCAAGGTAGGTTATCCTCGCTTCAATAATTTCAAGCCCCGCTTCGGCAACTTTCTCCTGAATCTTGTCGCGTATGCGCTTTGCCACTACCTCGCTCGAGCCGCGCAGACTGCCGTCGTCGGCAAGCCCGTCGCCCGTCGTGTCTACATTGGGCGCCACGTCGTAGGGGTAAATGCGCACGATGTCGCGCAGGGCGGTGTCGCATTGCAGGGATAAAAACTCCTTGTAGTTATCCACGTTGAAAACAGCCTTTGCCGTATCGGTAACGCGCCACGTTACGGCTATGCCTATCTCTACGGGGTTGCCAAGGCAGTCGTTAATCTTCTGCTTTGCGTTCGAAAGGGTCATCACCTTCAACGAAATCTTCATGTTGGTGCCCTGACTGTTCGAAGAGGGCGCTTTTTCGGTCGTAACGTCTCCGCTCTGGCCGAGTTTGGTCTTTGCAGCGGGGTTAAACGCCTGGCAGAAGGGGTTTACCATATAAAAACCTTCGCCTTTGAGCGTGCCGTAGTACTTGCCGAACAGCGTGAGCACAAGCGCTTCCTGCGGCTTTATTATTTTAAGCCCCATAAAAGGCAGCCAGCCTATGCACAGCCACACCGCGCACACAATCACTACCGCGAGCATTGCGTAAAATCCCGCGCCCGTCATATCTTCGAGCATTGCCGCGCCTATGCAGCAAACAACTAACGCCGCTATGTACAGTACCAGGAATGCGCACAGCGCTATAAAGCCGTTGGGCTTTTTGTGCAAAATTTTTTCCGTCATTTTCCATATCCTCCTTATTATGGATATTTATTTGATATCACAATGATATCATATGCCGAGCCGTTTGTCAAGTGTTTGTTTTTGTACAGGTGCGCGGTTATCCACAATTTTACGGTGTGGATAACTTCTTCGCGGAGTTGTAAAAATTTTGTCTGAAAATGCCGATAAACAGCTTGTAAACAGGATAAAGTTGATAAATTGTGGATAACTATTTTAAAACCGCGCCTTTATGCACATAGTTACGCACAGAAATTTTGTGGAAAATGTGGATAAACGGGCAGAGTTATGCACAATATTTTTTCGCATAAAAACTCTGATAAAAGACCGTTTGTTTTGGCCGCTGAAAAAGGGTTGACAGGCGGCGCAGTTATATACTACAATGGGGGCGCTGCCCCGAAGGGGGCGCATGCGGTACGGCTTTTACGTCTTGCCGTTTTATTTTTGTTCGCGGTTTTGCGGGCGGCAATCATGCCGTTTTTTTGCCCGGCCGTGGAGGTTTTATGAAAACAGGCATTTCCTTTGCAAAATACGTCGTTCCGTCCGTGCTTGCATTTGCTTTGTCGGGCATTTACGCCATTGTCGACGGCTTCTTCGTCGGGCAGAGCATCGGCGACGCTGGGCTTTCGGCAATAAATATTGCCTATCCCGTTTCGGCGCTCATTCAGTCGCTCGGCACGGGCATAGGCATGGGCGGCGCGGTGCTCTGGTCGGTCAAAAGGGGCGGCGGTGACGGTGCGGCTGCGGACAGGTACGTGAGAGCCACGCTGTATATCCTGCTGTTTGCAAGCGTCGTAATGACGGCGCTTTACTTTGTTTCCGAACCCGTTCTTCGCCTGTTCGGCGCGCAGGGCGAAGTTTTTTCGCTCGGCAAGGACTATCTCAACGTAATCATTCTCGGCGCGGTATTCCAGATTTTTGCGACGGGTATGGTGCCCTTGATTCGCAACAACGGCGGCACGCTCTTTGCCTTTTTAACGATGGTTTCGGGCTTTGTTTGCAATATCGTGCTCGACTATGTGTTTGTATGGGTGCTCCGCATGGGTACGGAGGGCGCGGCCATCGCCACGATAATCGGGCAGGCCGTCACCGCGATAGAGGCGTTTATATATATGATGGTAAAAAAGTTGCCGCTCTTCGGCTCGCTTAAGGGCTTTTTAAAGTGTGCGGCGGGAATAGCGCGGGTGGGGGTTGCGCCGTTCGGGCTCACCCTCTCGCCCATGATATCGCTCATGCTTATAAACCGTTTCTGCATGTTTTACGACGGCGACCCCGCTGTCGCCTGCTACGCGTGCATTGCCTACGCCCTCACGATTGTGCAGATGCTCATACAGGGCGTCGGCGACGGCAGTCAGCCGCTCATGAGTGTGTTTTACGGCGAGGGTCGCCCCGCCGAGGGCGTAAAGGTGCGCAGAATAGCATACGTCGTCGCGTGCGTACTTGCCGTAGTAAGCTGCCTCGTGCTCTATTTCACGCGTTCGCTTGTAGGGCCGCTCTTCGGTTCGTCGCAGAGCGTGGGGGAGGACGTCGCGGCTGTATTGCCGGTATTTTTAATAGGACTGCCGTTTTACGCATTTTCGCGCATAACGACGGCGGGCTTTTACGCTACCGAAAAGACGGCGTTTTCGTATATATGCGTCTATTCCGAACCCGTGCTTCTGCTTATTCTGCTCTTTATACTGCCGCCTTTTATGTCGCAAAACGGCATATGGTGGAGCATGGTGATAGCGCAGATAATAACCGCCGCGGTTGCCTTAGTTTTAAAAATAGTGGCGGAGCGCAGCAAAAAAGGCGGCGCCGCCGCTTAGCGGCGTAACTTGCCGCCTCGTGCAAATTTTAAAAATTTGTAGTTCAAACAAACGAAAACTGTTTGACAAAGGGGAGCGCATTTTATATAATAATAAAGCTGTTAAACAAGCGGGTGCAAGTTCCGCCGCGGCACAAAATTTCGCACCGTTAGCTCAACTGGATAGAGCGTTGGTCTACGGAACCAAAGGCTAGGGATTCGAATTCCTTACGGTGCACCACGAAAAACCCGATGACATTTGTCATCGGGTTTTTCGTTATGTACCTAAGCGGAATCGAGTTGCGTAGCGCCGCAGGCGCGTATGCTCGAGTGTCAGCCGCAGGCTGCACCCTGCCGAGGCTCACAACCGAAGGTTGGGAAACGGCAGTATT
>DVFR01000004.1 GCA_018713165.1 Candidatus Coproplasma stercoravium
GCCGCCGCTTTTGCGGCGGCGCGCCATATACATATATTTTATTTATGTAATCACAATCCGGCAATCAGCTCCGCCGCTACGGCGCGCGCACGCGCGTCTGTCTCGCAGAGCTGTTCGTAGCTCTCCACCCGTAAAGCAGGCCCGCGGCATACCGTGCCGTCAATCACCCGCGCGATATCGGTAAATTTAAGCCCGCCGCTTAAAAAGGCGTGCACGGCAACCTCGCCCGCGGCGTTGAGCGCGCACGGGAGCGTTCCGCCCGCCCTTGCGCAGTCGAGCGCGATATCGAAGCAGGGGAACCTGCCGCGGGATATCGGCTCGAACGAGAGCGAAAGCGCCTTTGAGAAGTCGAGCTCCGCCCCCTCCGTCGGCGCCCTTTCGGGATAGCCGAGCGCGAGCTGAATGGGCAGTTTCATAGTGGGATTTGAAAGCTGCGCGACGACGGCGCCGTCGCAGAACTCCACCATCGAATGGACTATGCTCTGCGGGTGTAAAACGGCGGTAATTGCGGCATATTCCGCACCGAACAGGTGGTGCGCCTCTATCACCTCGAACCCCTTGTTGAGCATGGTAGCGCTGTCGATTGTAATCTTCGCGCCCATATTCCACGTGGGGTGGCGGAGCGCCATTTCGGGCGTGACAGACCCGAGCTGTTCGGGGGTAAAGTCCCTGAACGCGCCGCCGCTCGCCGTTATGAGCAGCCTTTTGAACGGGGCGGCGAGATTGAAGCCGAGGCACTGCCAGATTGCCGAGTGTTCGCTGTCTACGGGGCGGATATCGCCGCCCCTCTCCTTTATGAGCGGCATAACGAGGTCGCCGCCGCACACGAGCGTCTCCTTGTTGGCAAGCGCGAGAACCTTGCCCGCGTTTATCGCCGCGAGCGAGTATTTGAGCCCCGCAAAGCCGCCCGCCGCCACGAGGACGATGTCTGCCTCTTCGTAAGAAGCGGCGGCAAGCGCCGCTTCCTCACCCGGATAAAAGCGCGTGCCCGCGGGAACTTCGGTAATTTTTTTTGCCGCGTTTTCGTCGGCAAGCGCCGCATACGCAGGGCGCAGGGCGATGAGCTGCTTATTGAAAAGCCCGTGCGAGCAATTCGCCGCGAGCGCCACTATTTTGAATTTATCGGGATTGTTTAAAACGACCTCGACGGTCTGCCTGCCGATGCTGCCCGTACTGCCGATAAGGCTTATCTTTTTCATTCCGCCTCCGAAAGGGCAGAGCGGGGCTAAAATTATTATACCCCGCGCCGCCGGAAATAATGACTTTGAGTTAACAAAAAAGTCCCCGCGCGGCGGGAACTTTATTTTTATACGGCGCGGAGCGCAAAATTTTGCCGCCGCGCAAAGATTTTATGCCATGAAGGTGAACGCGAGGAGAATTACCACGCCCGCGAACAGAGTGCCGTCGAAGCGGTCTAAAATACCGCCGTGACCGGGCAGAAGCCTGCCCATATCCTTTATGCCGGCCGCGCGCTTTATCGCGCTTTCGAACAGGTCGCCGAACTGTGTGGCGACGGAAGTTGCAAGCCCGACGAGGATTACCGCCACGACTTCGGGCATGCCGAGCGAAAATTCGGGCGTGCCGCCGAGCGCTATAAACAGATAATACGCCGCCACCGCGCCGATAATTCCGCCGAGGATTCCGCCCGCCGCGCCTATCACCGTTTTATGCGGGCTGACTGCGGGAGCGAGCTTTAAGGGCAGTTTTTTGCCGAGCGCCATACCTATGAGGAAGGCGCCCGCGTCGGTGAACGGCACGCACATGAACGCGAACATTATCGCGAGCATGGAGTTTTGTTCGAGGTGGTTTACGGCCGAGAGCACCGCCGTGAGCAGTCCGACATAAGCGAGCGTGAAGATGCAGCACAGAGTGCTCTTTACGTCCGAACGCGAGTGGTCGGCCACGAAGAGCACGCAAACCGCAAGCGCGCCGACGCCGAGCGCTATTGCCGCGCCGGGCCAGCCCGAACCGCCGATAAGGTAGGCGAACAGCGCAAACATGGGCACGGCGAGCGCCGAAAAAGTTATCGTCACCGCCCTCTGCAAAAGCGAAACGCAGCCGAACGCGCGTATGAGTTCAAAGGCGCCTATCGCCGCGACGGCGCAGAAGAGCGCGTCGAAAAGGAGCGAACCGTAGTCGCCCGGAATGAGCCATTTTGCCGCGCAAAGCGCGATTACCGCGAGCACGTACACCGTGCTCGTAATGCTTCTCAACTTCATAAACAACCTGCAAAACGCCCGTAATATGCGGGCATTATTCAACTTTTTGTATGCTATACCTTTCCGAACCTGCGGTTGCGGCGCGAAAACTCTTTCAGCGCCTTTTTAAACTGCTTATCGTCGAAGTCGGGGAAGAGCGTATCGGTAAAATACAGTTCGGAATAAGCCGACTGCCACAGAAGAAAGTTTGAAAGGCGCAACTCTCCGCCCGTCCTGATAATCAGGTCGGGGTCGGGCACGCCGTAGGTATATAAAAAGCGCGAAAAGCTCTCTTCCGTGACCTTTCCGCCGAGCTCAGCGGCAAAATTGGCGGCGCGCACAATCTCGGCGCGGCTGCCGTAGTTTACGGCAAAGATGAGATGAAAGGGCGCGTCTTTTTTGGAGCGCGCGCACACCTCCCTCATCTTATCGGCGACGTTTTGCGGAAGCGCCGAAAGGTCGCCTATTATGCGGATTGCGACGTCCTCGTTGACGAGTTTGGGCGCATATTCCTCGAAATAGCGCAGAAAGAGCGCATACAATCCCTCCAGCTCCTCCTTGGGGCGGGAGAGATTTTCGGTGGAGAGCGCGTACAGCGTAAGGTATTTTATGCCTATGCCGCGGGCGCACTCCACGAGCTTTATTATGCGCTTCATTCCGGCGTCGTGGCCGAAGGAACGCGGCATAAGCCGCCTCTTTGCCCACCTGCCGTTGCCGTCCATTATTATGCCTACGTTTCTTGGCAGAAGAGACTCTTTACCAGCCATTTATACGGTCATTATTTCCTTTTCTTTTTCGGATACCGCCGCGTCGGTCTTTGCAACCGCGTCGGCAACCATTTTTTCGACGTCCTTTTCGCACAGCGCGAATTCGTCCTCGGAAATAGTTTTGTCGTTTTTGAGCTTTTTAAGCGAGTCCATTGCCTCCCTGCGCACGTTGCGCTCGGCAACCTTGGCGTCCTCGCCCATCTTTTTAATCTTTTTAACGAGTTCCTTTCTGCGCTCCTCGGTAAGTTCGGGGAACACGAGGCGGATGACCTTGCCGTCGTTGGTGGGCGTGAGCCCCACGTCGGAGACCTGAATGGCCTTTTCGATTGCCTTTAAAATGGATACGTCCCAGGGGGAGATGACGAGGCACCTGCCCTCCTGAACGGAGATGTTTGCAGTCTGGTTTATAGGGGTGGGCGCGCCGTAGTAGTCGACCATTATCCTGTCGAGAATGTGCGGGTTGGCGCGGCCTGCGCGGATTACGGTGTAGTCCTCTTTGAGAACGCTCACCGTTTTTGTGAGTTTGTCTTCGAGAACGAGCATTGTCTCCTGTACCTGTTCGTTGTCTATCATAATTCAGCTCCTTGAATTTTTTTGTTGTGGATATGGCGCCGCCCGCGCCGAAGTATATGTTAATAAGGCAGCAGAGATTGTTGGAATTGACAATCCCCCCTTTAATCCCCCCTTTACACAAGGGAGGTTCCATTGCGGAACATATTTAAAAATAAATTATGTTTCAAGCAGGGGCTTCAGCGCTACGCGCCAACAATCCCCCCTTTAATCCCCCCCTTTACACAAGGGGGGGCTCCATTGCGGAACATATTTAAAAATAAATTATGTTTCAAGCAGGGTTTCCCTGCGCAAAGTTTAGCGCGCGTAATGCAAGCGTAAAAAAACTTTGCAAGGAATAGCTTTTCGCCGCAGAACATTCTAAATAAATTATGTGCGCAAGGCGAATTTAGTTCGCCGATAAGCGCGACTCAATTTGCCGCGAAAATCCCTCCGTCACGCTTCGCGTGCCACCTCCCTTAAAACAAGTGTTAAGGGAGGCAAGAGCTCGCTGGGTGAGCGCGCACAATTATATTATAAGAGCGCCACTAAGATTGTGCGCGCGAGGGCAAAGCCCTCAAGTCACGAAGATTTTCCTTCGTTACCAGAAGGAAAATCTGTGAGCACTAATTGTTGTCTATCAAAGTCCCAATCTTTTCGCCGCACACCGCCTTTACTATCGAATTTTCTTCGTCAAGGCCGAAGGCGAGCACGGGAATGTTGTTCTCCATGCACATGGTCGCGGCGGTGGTGTCCATCGCCTTTATTCCGTTTTTGATTATGTCCATATAGTTGAGGTGGTCATACTTTTTGGCGCCCGGGTTGAGTTTGGGGTCGCTGTCGTAAATGCCGTCGATATTCTTCGCCATTAAGAGCACGTTTGCCTGAATTTCGCAGGCACGCTGTGCGGCCGCAGTATCCGTCGAGCAATAGGGGTTGCCCGTGCCGCACGCCATTATAACCACCCTGCCCTTTTCAAAGTGGTGAAGCGCCTTGCGCAGAATGTACGGTTCTGCCACGGAAGTCATGATAAGCGCCGTCTGCACGCGCGTGGGTATGCCGCGCTGTTCTATGGCGTCCATCATGGCGAGCGAGTTCATAACGGTGGCGAGCATGCCCATATGGTCGGCAGTAGTCCTGTCCATATGCGTGCCCTGCCTGCCGCGCCAGAAGTTGCCGCCGCCTATAACCAGCGCAACCTCCACGCCCATCTTTTTTATGGCAACTATCTGGTCGACTACGCGCGCTATCACCGCCTCGTCGAGTCCGTGCCCCTTTTCGCCCGCGAGGGCTTCGCCCGAAAGCTTTATGAGAACTCTTTTGTACTTGGGTTGCATTGCCGCCTCCTGCGCATCGTTTTAAGCGGAAGAAAACGCGTTCCGCCCGCCGTCTGTACAATTATATCACAACCGCGCGCAGATTTCAATAGCAAAGCGCAAATACTTTGCCTGTTTTTGCCCGCGCAGTCATAAAAAAGCGGCGGGCAAAAAGTCCGCCGCATACCCCGCGGGCTAAGCCGCGCGGAATAATTTTAATGCGTTTGCGTTTGAATTTGAATTTCAGCGGGAGAGCGCCTCGGCGCGCGCGGCGTCGGCTTCCTTTAAGCACTCTTCCACCTTTCTGCTGTACATATCCACGCCGAAACCGGGGTGGGCGTCGTCGTCGGCGATATCTATCCTGCGCATGCGCCACTTTTCGCGCAGGCAGCTCCATACTATTACGAGCGCGGCACCCGCAACGGCGCAACCCCAGCCGCCGAGGGCAAGCCCTAAGTTAGGGAGCAAAAGCCCGCCGACTACCATTCCTATGCCCGCCGCCATGAGCGCAAGCCCCGCGATAAAGAGCGAAAAGAGAATAATTTTGCGCCTCTTCTTCTGCTCGTCGGGGGCGCCCGCCGCGGCGCGCGCCTTTTCGCACAGCTCGTCGACCTCAGCTTCGAGTTCGGACAGCTTTTCGTACGATGGCAAATCCTTGTCGCGCTCGAAGTTTATCACCGAGTAGGTCTTTCCGTCCTCCTCGGTCTCGGAAATTCCCGCCACGGTATAGCCGAGCCTGCGGTACCTGTCGATATATGCGTCTTTATATACGCTTTCAAGTTTAATCTGTTTCATTTCTGCGTTCACTTTATTCACTCCCGCCGCGCGCACGAGTGCGTCCGCAATATGCGGCCATGCGGCGAAAAAGACAAATGTGGTCGATAATGATTATATCACCGCGGAGCAAAAAATACAACAAAATTTATACACGGGAAATAAAGATTTTGCCCGCGCTTTGGCCGTGCGATTAATTTTTTGCGATTACCCCGCATATATGCCGCAATGAACGGCAAAGAAAACAATAAAAATTTATGCGGCGAGGTGAATTTTCCGCGCCGCATATACATTTAAAAATCCAGTTTTCAGTTCTTTTTCATAGCGGCAACCTGCTTTGCCACTTCTTCCGACAAATCTTCGCTCTTCTTCTCGATGCCTTCGCCCATTTCGTAGCGGACGAACCTTGCAACCTTGAACTGCTTGCCGATAACTTCGCCGACGGTTTTGGAATCGTCCTTTACGAACGCCTGCAGAAGGAGGCAGTTTTCGGAATAGAACTTGCCGAGCTTGCCCATAACAATCTTTTCGAGAATTTCCTTGGGCTTCTTGGCGTTCTTTTCGTCGTTCTGCATCTGAACGAGCATTATCTCCTTTTCCTTTTCGAGCACTTCTGCGGGAACTTCCTCCTTGGTGATGTAGGAGGGACGGGAAGCCGCAATCTGCAGAGCTACGTCGTGGAGAGTGGTCTCGCAGCCATCTGCGGGGTCGAGAGCCTCTACCATAACGCCCACTTTGCCGCCCATGTGGATATAGGTTTCAATCTTGCCTGCGGTTTCGTAGATAGAGAATCTGCGAATGGAAATTTTTTCGCCGATTACCGCCGTCTGCGCGGTGATGAAATCTTTCACCGTGCCGCCCTCTGCGGGGCACGCATTGAGCGCCTCGACGTCGGCGGGCTTGTTTTCGGCGATTATCTTTGCGACGGTATCAACTATGCCGTGGAACTTATCGCCCTTGGAAACGAAGTCGGACTCGCAGTTAATCTCTACGAGAACGCCCGTGTTGCCGGAAACGTATGCGCCCACAACGCCCTCTGCGGCGATGCGGCCTTCCTTTTTAACGGCCTTGGCTATGCCGCGCTCCCTTAAAAGCTCGGCTGCCTTTTCCATATCGCCGTCTGCGTCCTGCAAAGCTTTTTTGCAGTCGAGCATGCCGGCGCCGCTCTTTTCGCGGAGAGTCATAACGTCTTTAGCTGTGAATGCCATATTAAAAACCTCTTTTTTATTGATTATTCAGCGGCCTCTTCGGAAGCGGGAGCAGCCTCGCCGTCCTCCTCTGCGGGCTGGGGCTCCTCTGCGGGAGTTTCGCCCTGGTTGGCCTCTATAACGGCGTTGGCGATTACCGACGCGATGAGCTTGATTGCCCTTATTGCGTCGTCGTTGCCGGGAATTACGTAGTCGATAAGGTCGGGGTCGCAGTTGGTATCGGTGATTGCGATGATGGGGATGTTAAGCTTGCGCGCCTCGGCAACGGCGATGTCCTCGTTGTGGGGGTCAACCACGAACATCATGCCGGGGAGCTTGGTCATGTTGCGGATACCGTTAAGGTTGGTCTGGAGCTTTGCCATCTCTTCCTTGAGCTTGGCAACTTCCTTTTTGGGGAGAAGGTCGAACTCGCCCGTCTCCTCCATCTTCTCGAGCCTGGTCATGCGGTCGATGCGCGAGCGGATGGTTTTGAAGTTGGTGAGCGTACCGCCGAGCCAGCGCGAATTTACGTAGAACTGGCCGCAGCGCTCCGCCTCTTCCTTGATTGCGTCCTGAGCCTGCTTCTTCGTGCCTACGAAGAGAATGGTCTTGCCTTCTTTAACGCTCTCTGCGACGTAGTTGTATGCCTGTTCGATAAGGCCTACGGTGAGCTGAAGGTCGATGATGTGAATGTCGTTGCGCGCAGCGTAGATGTAGCGGCTCATTTTGGGGTTCCACTTTCTCGTCTGGTGGCCGAAATGAACGCCTGCTTCCAGAAGCTGCTTCATTGTGATGACTGCCATATTAAATCCTCCGTTTTACCTCCCCGCAAACGCTGCAATTTACGTGCGCTTACGGCGGCATTGAAAAGAATTTACCGCCACGGAGCGCGAGCTCTGCGGGTGCGAATTTTTATAGCCTTGATATTTTAGCAAAAAATTTTTTTCTTGTAAAGCATTTTGCGCGGGCATTACAAATAATATAATAAAACGCGCAAAAATGCCGCGCCCGCGTTTTACTCCGGCGGAATAAGGGTATAAATAATACAAAATAAAAGGGAGGACTTTTTATGAGCGAAGAGCAAAAGACGCCCGAAAACGGCGAAGCTAAAGAAAAGGACGCAGCCGCCGAAGGCAAAAAGGGCGGAAAACTTTCGGGATTCTTTAAAAAAATGGGGCAGAAACTCGACGACGCCACGTACGACGCGAGGCTGGCCTCCGACTTTGAAAAGAGGAGCGAGGGCTACCGCGTTTATACGGGTACGGGCGTATTTTCGCCGAACCCCGAGATATTCGTCGAAGAGCATCTGGACGGCGACGAAAAATACGTGGTTATGTACGGCACCGACGACAACGTTAAGGCGGGCTGTTTGAAAAAAAAGGACGAGGGCAAGGAAGTTTACCACATAAAGGAGGTTGCGCCCGCAACCCTCACCATCGAGTTCGAAGGCAAAACGAACGATAAGCCCGCGACGAAAATCGTGCTCGGCGACGTTGCCGAAAAGGTGGACGTAATCAAAGTCGAGGACGAATTTTACCTCAAATAATGGCGGTTTTAATTTTAAACAGGGCAAATTTTATTTAAATTGACGGCAGGATATGCCCTGACCAACGATTTGTTATCCCGAAAAATATTACCGTAGCAAACAAACAGCCGCGGGCGCACAATCTGCGCCCGCGGCTTATTTTTGTGAATTGAATTTACGCGTGGCAAGAGCATCAGTTCTCTTCGCCTTCTTCGGGGTCGACGTAGACGTCCTCTCCCTCCGTTTCGCTCTGGTAGAAATCGAAAACTTCCTGCAAAAGCTCCTCGTCCTCTATCGGCTCCAGAGTCTCCTCGTCCTCGTTGAGGCGGAAAATTACGACCTCGTCCTCGGCGATGTCGTCGTTGGGTTCGGCGGCGAGTAGGAGCGTGTATTTTTCGCCCTTGTATTCGGTTACGTCGAGAAGCCTGAATTTTACGACGTTGTCTTCCTCGTCGATAAGTTCGATTATGCCGTCGTCAAGTTCTTCGGTCTTTTCTTCTTCGCTCATAAATTTTCTCCTTGTTTTTTAAGTTTTGAAAGGAAGCCGTCGAGTATGCTCGCCGCGGCGAGGGCGTCGACGTATTTTTTGTGCTCTTTGGCGCGCTTGCCGCCCTCGTGAAGCTGTTCGTGCGCGATTATCGAGGTGTAGCGCTCGTCCTCACGAATTACGGAAATTCCCGTAGCCTCCTCGAGCGCGGCGATGAAGCGTTCGGTCTTTTCGGTCTGCTCCGAGGGGGTGCCGTCGACGTTTACGGGCAGTCCGCACACTATGTGCGTAGCGCCCTTCTCCTTTATAAGCGCCGAAAGCGCCGAAACGTCGCGCTGAAAACCGACCCGCACGTACGTCTGCGAGGGCAGAGCGTAGCTGTTGAACGGGTCCGACACGGCGACGCCTATGCGCCTGTCGCCTATATCGAAAGCTATGTACCTTGCCAAATCTTCCTCCCGTCTGAGCCGCAAAGCGCGGCTTTCGGGTAAATTATAACACAGCCGCGCCCGTTTTACAAGCGTATGCAGATAATTGCGCCGAATTATATGTGCGGGAGCATGTGCGCGGCGTAAACCGCGTGCGGAAAACCCCGTGCGGAGCAGGCGGCGTGCCGCGGCGCATTGCGCCGCGGCACGC
>DVFR01000025.1 GCA_018713165.1 Candidatus Coproplasma stercoravium
GCGGGCGGCAGAATGCCGCCCGCGCCATAAGGCTAAGTTACAATTTAATTATGAATAAGCTCTCCCTTTGCAAACCGCGTTAAAAAGTCGGCTGTGAGGGCGTTGTTCTTTTTTGCCGCGCGCGTGTTCCAGTTGAGCGAAAAACAATGGTTGTCGGCGAGCGTTTTCGTATGGAACTGCTCGAAGTAGACGCCGTTTTTTTGCAGCGCCGCAATCAGCGCCTCCGACTGCCCGCCGCAGAATATATCCTTTTTTGCGTAGGTCAGAAAGGTTGACGGGAAACTGGAACTTATGAGCGATGGCAAATCGCACAGCTCCCTCCACTCATAGGTCGGCATCTGTTCGGCGGATATGCCCGCAATGTCGCCGAGAATTTTGGGCGCAAGCCCCAGGGGGACGTTTGAACGGAGGAGAATATTCATATCGTACACGCCGCAGTTTAAAACGGCGGCGCCGAATTTAAGGTTTGTATGCGCGCCTATTTTTTGCTGCAGGCCGGCATTTTCGCAAATACATGCGAGTGCCGCGGCATAATACGCACCCGCGCTGTCGCCCGATACGACCATGCGCGAGAGGTCGAGGTTGAGCCTTACGGCATTTTCGCCCACCCAGTTCAGCGCCGAAACGAGGTGGCGGTGAGGCTCGGGAAACTTGAAGTCGGGGCCGAGTCCGTAGTTTACGTTTACAACGAAATAGCCGAGCAGAGCATGCCAGCACGAGAGCGCGCGGCGGTAGTATTTATCGCCCGCAACGAACCCGCCGCCGTGGACGTAAAACATTACGGGATATTTGCCGCCTGAAGGAACAACGCACGTATCGAGAAGGCACGCCTGAGGGGCCGACCCGTCGTACACGATATCTTTGGATACTTCGTATCCCCTGCCCTGCAATTTTTTGCGCACGCGCCTGTTCTGCGCGCCGTCCATGAGCTTATCTACGGCTACGAAAAAATGCTTCTGAAAACTCATATCCCCTCTTACGTAAAATTATTTATAAGTATATTTTAGCACATGCGCGCGGCGTTGTAAACAGTAAAATACAAATTGCGCAATGCAATAATTTATTATAAAAAAGCGGGGCGGAAGCTGCCGCTTCCGCCACGCACTTTTAAATTTAAAATTTTATGCCGCAAAATTGCTTTACTCGGTCGCCTTGTTCTCCGAACGGAAGGCAAAGGCGCCTTCGGAATTTACGTCTACCGTGACGAGCTCGCCGGGAAGAACGTTGCCCGCGAGAATTTCGTCGGAGAGTCTGTCTTCGATACGCTTCTGCACAACCCTCTTCATCGGGCGGGCGCCGTACTCTTCGGAATAGCCCTCTTCGAGCAATTTGTCCATCGCGGCGGGCGTAATTTTAAGTGATACGTTTTTTACCTTGAGCTTCTGCGCGACGCCCTCTATAATCTTTTCGCAGATTTGCCCCTGCTCTTCGCGGGTGAGTTTGCGGAAGATGATTATGTCGTCGAGCCTGTTCAAAAATTCGGGTTTGAACTGCTCGCGCAGGGCGTCCATAATGTTTTCGCGCATGTCGACGTAGCCGTCGTCCTCCTCAGAACGGAAGCCGAAGTTCGACATCTTTTTAATCTGGCTTGCGCCGACGTTGGACGTCATTATTATTATTGTATTCTTGAAGTTGATGACCCTGCCCTTGCTGTCGGTAAGGCGCCCGTCGTCGAGAATCTGCAAGAGAATGTTGAACACGTCGGGGTGCGCCTTTTCAATCTCGTCGAACAGCACCACGCTGTACGGCTTGCGCCTTATTTTTTCGGTGAGCTGTCCGCCGTTGTTGTCGTCGTAGCCGACATATCCGGGAGGCGCGCCTATCAGCTTGGAGACGGTGTGCTTTTCCATATACTCCGACATATCCAGCCTTACCATGAGCTTTTCGTCGCCGAACATGCACTCGGCAAGCGCCTTGGCAAGGTCGGTTTTGCCGACGCCCGTGGGGCCTACGAATATGAAGGAGCCTATCGGCTTGTTGGGTTCGCTTAAGCCCGCCCTTGCGCGGCGTATCGCGCGCGCTACCGCCGAAACGGCCTCGTCCTGGCCGATTATGCGCTTGTGCAGGTTATCTTCGAGGTGCAAGAGCTTTTCGCTCTCCTGCTCGGTGAGTTTGGTTACGGGAACGCCCGTCCAACTGCTTACGATATCGGCAATTTCGTTGGAGCCGATTGAGGGCGCATTGGTCTGCGTGCCGCCCTTCCAGTCCTTTTTGGCGGCGTTTATCTCCTGCTGAACGGCGTTAATCTCTTCGACGAGCTTCTGCGCCTGCGAATAATTTTCGTCCTTCGCCGCCTTGGTCTTTTCCTGGTTGAGGCGTTTTAGCTTGTCTTCGAGTTCCTTTACCGCCGCAGGCGTATTGTAGCTGTTGAGGCGGGCGCGTGAGGCCGCCTCGTCGATAAGGTCAATGGCCTTGTCGGGAAGGTAACGGTCGGTTATATACCTGTCGGAAAGGGTCGCGGCGGCGATTATTGCCTCGTCGGTTATAACGACTTTGTGGTGCGCCTCGTACTTGTCGCGCAGACCGCGCAGAATTTCGACGGTGTCTTCAACCGAAGGTTCGTCGACCTGAACGGGCGTGAAACGGCGCTCTAAGGCGGCGTCCTTTTCGATATATTTGCGGTACTCCTCTAAGGTGGTCGCGCCTATCGTCTGCAATTCGCCGCGGGCGAGCATGGGTTTTAAAATGTTCGCCGCGTCCATGTTGCCCTCGCTGGTGGAACCCGCGCCGACGAGCTGGTGAATTTCGTCAATGAAGAGAATGACGTTGCCGTTGGTTTTAATCTGGTTTATGGCGTTTTTGAGCCTCTCTTCAAAGTCGCCGCGGTATTTTGAACCCGCGACCATGCTCGCAAGGTCGAGCGAGAACACTATTTTGTTCTTGAGAAGGTCGGGAACCTGGTTGTTTACTATGGCCTGCGCAAGCCCCTCTACCACCGCCGATTTGCCGACGCCCGGCTCGCCTATGAGCACGGGGTTGTTTTTGGTGCGGCGGGAGAGAACCTGAATTATCTTGTCTATCTCCTTCTTGCGGCCGATGACGGGGTCAATCTTGCCCTCGCGCGCCTTTTGTGTGAGGTTTGTGCCGTATTTTTCAATCTCTCCGCCGAGAGATTCGGCCTTGTTCTGCCCGCGCTGGGTCTGGCGGGGCTTTTCGCCCGAGCCGAACACCGAAAAGAACCGGGCGAAGGGATTGCTCTCCTCCACGCCCTCGTCGTCGTCATTGAGCCCTTCATGGAGCACGACTTCCAGCTTGGCGGCGAGGCGGGTAACGTTTACGCCGAGCGCCTCGAAAATTTTAACGGCGAGGCAGGAGGGCTCGCTCATAACGGCATAGAGCATGTGCTCGGTGCCGGCGAGCGCGTCGTCGCCGCCCATGCGCACGGCTATTTCAACCGCCTGCATAAGCATGTGCTTAGTGCGCGGCGTAAATCCTTTGATGTTGGAATTCTGGTCAATCGAACGGGCGAAGTAGGCGCGGAACGCGGGCTCCTCCACGCCGCACATTTCCATTACCTTGCACGCCGTGCAGTCGGGAGTGTTGAGCATGGCGTAAACTATGTGTTCGCTGCCTATATAGCTGCTGCCGTAGAGCTCTGCGGCGCTTTCGGCCTTTTCGATTACTTCAAGGAGATTAGACGTAAATTTTCCGTAGTCTTCCACTTGATTTTTCCTCCTTATTTTACAGTGTTTTTATATAAAAATAAAGCGTTGGTTGCAGCATATGTGCCGCCCTTTTGAAAAATTGCAAATTATTATAAATTGATTTTTTGTGCCGGTAATTAAATTATCTTAAAAAACAAATTACTGTTTGCCGTCCTTTGCAAGGCGCCTCAGATGCTCCGAAACGTATTCGGCGCGGTATGTGTCGCGCTCGCTTGAGGAGAGGGCGCGCCCCGCCGCCTTGTTTATGTTATAAGGCTGCATGCGCACCACCAAATCGTCGATTTCGGTGACGTCGTCCACGGGGATATAGCCGAGGCATGCGCCGAGTTTTATGTCGGCGGCGAGCGATGCGAGTTCGCCCGAGGCGAGAGAAGCGCAGTTGGTGGCAACGCCGTACGCGCGCAGGCACTTATCCTTTACGGAGAGCTTTACAGAGCCGCTTTTGAGCTTTTCCCTGTCGGCATTTTCGAGCGCGCATATCTTGCGCGCGACTTCGTCTACCTGGGAGATAATCTCGTCCTCCGAAACGCCCAGGGTCACTTCGTTGCTGACCTGGTACATATACCCCTCGGCGTCGCTGCCCTCGCCGTACACGCCGCGGACGGTGAGCCCGAGGCGGGATATGGAGCGCACCACCTCGCGCATGTTGCCGTTTATGGTGAGCGCGGGCAGAAAGAGCATTACCGAAGCCCTGAGCCCCGTGCCGAGGTTGGTGGGGCAGGCGGTTAAATAGCCGAGCTGTTCGTCGTAGGCAAACTTTATCGACCTGCCTATCTTGCTGTCTATTTTGGAGAGTTTGTCGTACGCGTTTTTGAGGCGCAGCCCCTTTATTATGCACTGTTCGCGCAGGTGGTCCTCCTCGTTTATCATAACGGAGATGCTCCTGTCGTCGTTAATGAGTGCGGCGGCAAGGCGCTTGCGGGCAATCAGGTCGGGACTTATGAGGTGGTTTTCCTTTAAGGAATTTGCCTCCCAGTCGGTTATGGCGTCCATATAGTAGAGCTTGAAGTCGTCGAGGCGGTTGAGCCCCGAAGATACCAGCCTTATTATCTCTTTCGCCTGTTTTTCGTCCTTTAAGTGCGAGGGGAAGGGATAGCCTTCGAGATTGCGCGCAAGGCGTATGCGGGTGGAAACGAGGGTGCCGTCGTTTATGTTACTCATTGCTCCCCTCCCCGCTCTCGGCGATTTTTTTCCTCACTTCGGATATTCGCGAATTTATAAGCTCCGCGTCGGAATACCTGCGCTCGCGCACGGCCTTTTCGAGGTCCTCCTGCAGGCGCGAAAGTTTGCGCGTCAAATCCTGCTCGCGCACGTCCTGTCCGACCTTGCCGACGTGGACGACTTTGCCCTGTATGCGCTCTATGTACGGCATAAGCTCGTCCTTGAACACGTCGTAGCACGAAGCGCAGCCCAAAAGTCCCGTGCGCTCGAAATCGGAATACGAGGTGCCGCATACGGGGCAGGTGCGCGCGCGCCTGCGCGTGGACTGGCCGAAGAGCCCCGCGAGAATATCGTTATTTACAGACGAGCTGAACGCGCCGAACATCTCGGCATAGCAGTTCTGGCAGAGATGATAGCCGAACTTTTCGCCGTTTATCGTCTCTTCGTAGATAACGGTCGCCTGATTTTTTTTACAGCGCTGACAGAGCATGTTTTCTCCTTTGCGCAACTCCCTTCGGCGCCTTCGGCGCGCGGCAACGGATATAATTGCACACTATAATTATAATACCGTTTTTATATATGTAAACACAAAGTTTTGGCGCAGGCTGCAAATTTTTGTGATTTTTTTATGCGTGATTAGCCCCGAGGGAAGTTAAAGCAAACTTTAATAAGGCGGGAACGCGGCGCGCGCGGCGGTTTACAAAAATTTTACCCGCTTATGCGGGTTTTTCGCTCGCAAAATATTGATTAAACGGATTTTTTGTGTTATAATCGCTTTCGGATAGACAAGCGGGAAACACCCGCCGCGAATTTTTTAACGGAGGAACACACAATGCAATATTCAAAAGACGTTGAAAATATGATTTGCGTTGCCAAGGGCGTGTCGGGCAGATTTGAACACGGCCCCGCCCCCATTCCCGAAGAAGGACAGTGGATTCAGGCAAAGGAAATCAAGGACATCAAAGGTCTTACCCACGGCGTGGGCTGGTGCGCACCTCAGCAGGGCGCCTGCAAACTTACGCTCAACGTTAAAGACGGCGTTATCGAAGAGGCGCTCGTCGAGACCATAGGCTGCTCGGGCATGACCCACTCCGCCGCAATGGCCGCCGAAATACTTCCCGGCAAAACCATTCTCGAGGCGCTCAACACCGACCTCGTGTGCGACGCCATAAACACCGCCATGCGCGAACTCTTCCTGCAGATTGTATACGGCAGAACGCAGTCGGCGTTCTCCGACGACGGTCTCGTAATCGGCGCGGGGCTCGAAGACCTCGGCAAGGGACTGCGCTCGCAGGTCGGCACGATGTACGGCACGAAACTCAAGGGCGTGAGATACCTTGAAATGGCAGAGGGCTACGTTATCTCTATCGCGCTCGACAAGAACAACGAAGTTTGCGGATACAAGTTCGTTTCGCTCGGCAAGATGACCGACTTTATCAAAAAAGGTCTTACCCCCAACGAAGCTTACGAAAAATCTATCGGCACCTACGGCAGATATACCAAAGAACAGGGCGCCGTTAAGCATATCGACCCCAGAACGGACAAGGAGGTTGACTAATCATGGCACTTTTCGAAGGATACGAGAGAAGGGAAGCAAAAATTCTTGCCACCCTTAAAGAATACGGTATAAACAGCATCGAAGAATGCAGGGACATCTGCCTTGAAAAGGGCGTCGACTGCGACAAAATCGTGCGCGGCACCCAGCCCATATGCTTTGAGAACGCCGTTTGGGCTTACACCGTGGGCGCGGCAATCGCAATAAAGAAGGGCTGCACAAAGGCGGCAGACGCTGCGGCGGCAATCGGCATCGGTTTGCAGAGCTTCTGCATTCCCGGTTCCGTTGCGGAGAACAGGAAAGTAGGTCTCGGACACGGCAACCTCGGCGCAATGCTTTTGCACGAAGACACCGACTGCTTCTGCTTCCTTGCAGGCCACGAATCGTTCGCGGCGGCCGAAGGCGCGATAAAGATTGCAGAAAACGCTAACAAGGTGCGCGTAAAGCCCCTCCGCGTAATACTCAACGGCCTCGGCAAAGACGCGGCTTATATAATTTCGAGAATCAACGGCTTCACGTATTGCAGGACGCAGTTCGACCCTTACACCGAAACGGTTAAGGTTACCGACAGCGTTGCCTTCTCCGAGGGCAGCAGGGCAAAGGTTAAGTGCTACGGCGCGGATTCCGTTCCCGAAGGCGTTGCAATAATGCAGCTTGAGAACGTTTCTGTTTCTATCACGGGCAACTCGACCAACCCCACCCGTTTCCAGCACCCCGTTGCAGGCACCTACAAAAAATGGTGCATCGAAAACGGCAAGAAGTATTTCTCGGTTGCTTCCGGCGGCGGCACGGGCAGAACGCTCCACCCCGACAACATGGCGGCAGGCCCCGCAAGCTACGGCATGACCGACACTATGGGCAGAATGCATTCCGACGCGCAGTTCGCAGGTTCCTCCTCCGTTCCCGCACACGTTGAAATGATGGGTCTCATCGGCATGGGCAACAACCCCATGGTAGGCGCAACGGTAGCCGTTGCAGTTGCCGTTCAGCAGGGTATGACCAAGTAATTGCAGATTGTATTAAAAACCGGTTTTAGTTAGAAAGCGGCTTTGGCGATTTGCCAAAGCCGCTTTAAATTTTTCGGAACAAAACTCTCCTTGCTGTAAAAATTACAATTTCATTCTTATTTAACCGATAAAGCTGCCGCACAACAGAGTGCGGCAGCTTTATAGGAATTTAAGGAGAAAAAAGAAGGTAATCAAAGTAATGATTTATAGAGTGCGATAATATCATCCTTGGTGGGGTCTTTGGGGTTGCCGGGGCGGCAGGCGTCGTCCATTGCCGACTGTGCAAGGAAATCTATATCCTCCTCCTTTACTATGCCCTTGAGATTTTCGGGTATGCCTACATCTTTAGAGAGCTGCGCTACCGCGTCGCAGGCGGCTTTGCGCGCCTCGTCCAATGTCATTTTATCGACACCCTCAACGCCCATTGCCTTGGCGATATCGCGATACTTTCCGCCCGTCGCCTCCGCATTGTAGCGCATTACCGTGGGCAGAAGAATGGCATTTGCCACGCCGTGGGGAGTATCGTAAACTGCGCCGAGCGCATGAGCCATGGAGTGTACTATGCCGAGGCCGACGTTTGAAAAGCCCATGCCCGCAATGTACTGGCCGAGAGCCATTCCCTCGCGCCCATCCTTTTCACCCTTTACCGCCGAGCGGAGAGAACGGGAAATTATTTCAATCGCCTTTAAGTGGAACATGTCGGTCATCTCCCACGCGCCCTTGGTGATATAGCCCTCGATTGCATGTGTGAGCGCGTCCATACCCGTCGCGGCGGTCAGGCCCTTGGGCATTGTGCTCATCATGTCGCTGTCGACGACTGCAACTACGGGAATATCGTGAACGTCCACGCAGACGAACTTGCGCTTCTTTTCCACGTCGGTTATGACGTAATTTATGGTAACTTCCGCCGCGGTGCCGGCTGTCGTGGGTACGGCGATTATAGGAACACACGGCTTTTTGGTGGGAGCAACTCCTTCCAGAGAGCGCACGTCCCCGAACTCGGGGTTGGCGATTATTATGCCTATCGCCTTGGCGGTATCCATCGACGAGCCGCCGCCTATGGCGATTATATAGTCCGCGCCGCTCGCCCTGAATGCGGCAACGCCCGTCTGCACGTTCTCTATCGTGGGGTTGGGTTTTATATCCGAATACAGTTCGTAGTCGAGCTTGTTATCGATTAAAACATTTAAAACCTTATCCGTAACCCTGAACTTTACGAGGTCGGGGTCGGAGCAGACGAAGGCTTTATGTAAGCCGCGCCTTGTAACTTCGCCGGGGATTTCCTTTATGGCTCCCGCGCCGTGGTAACTTGTTTCGTTGAGTACTATTCTGTTTGCCATATTTTTACTCCTTTTTTATTGATTTAAGTAAAACTGAATTGATAGCGTATTGAATACATTTTTTCAGTTCCGGCGGGCAGAAGGGGAGCCTCGAACCCTTCGGCATTGACTGCGTCGGGATAATATTGCGGCTCCAGACAGAACCCGCTCCCTCCGCCTTTTCCTTTAAATGCACACGGATTGCCGACATAAAACTGCAGGCCGGGGAAATCGGTAAAAATTTTCATTGATATGCCGCTCTCTTCGCCGACGGCTGCCGCCGCAAACTCTTCTTTAAGGCAATAATTATGGTCGTAAGTTCCACCGCCAAGTTTTGCATAGTCTGCGCCAATCGCTTTGAACGAGGTAAAATCCAGCGGAGTATTTCCGACGCTCGCCTTCTTTCCGAGAGGAATAAGAAAGCTGTCGGCGGGGGTATAGCTGTCGGCGTTGATTTTAAGCAGGTTTCCCATAACGTCTCCGCCGCCGTTCATATTGAAATAGGCATGACAGGTCGGAGAAAAGAGCGTGGTTTTATCGCTTACGCCGCTGTATTTTATCGTAAAGGTTCTCCCCTCGAGAATAAACTCCGCTTTGAATTTTAACGTTCCCGGAAAACCCATGTCGCCGTCGTCGCTTACGAGAAAAAGCGCGAGCGCGTCGTCCTTTGTTTCCGCCGCATAAAACCGCTTATCAAAGCCGAGAACGCCGCCGTGCAGGCAGTTGCCGTTTTCATTTGGCGATAACTTATACTCCTTTCCGTCAAGACAGAATTTTGCCCCCGCAATACGGTTGGCCACTCTGCCCACGGTAGCGCCCACATACCCGCCGCATTGAAGATATGCCTGCACGCAGTCGTAGCCGAGCAGTATGTTTTTTTCGCCGCCCGAAGTTTTTATCTTTATAAAGTTAAGAATGCCGCCGAAATCCAATATACCGACGGATATCTCCGCGTTCGATATTGTGTACAGATGAACTTTCTTTCCTTCATATACGTCGAACAAAGTTTTTGTTATCATAATTCTTTTACCGTGATGCCGTCTGAAATATCGGCGTCGTAACATTCGGCCATGTAGCCCGTCTCGCGCTCATATTTTTTTAAAACGAAACTTTTAAAATCTTCTGCGGCGGCAGTTTCAACAAGCGATATGGTGCACCCACCGAAACCTCCTCCCGTCATGCGCGAGCCGGCGCACGCGGGGTGAATCTGAGCGGCATGCACAAGCGCGTCGACCTCGCTTCCGGTCACTTCGTACAGTTTCGACAGAGATTCGTGGGACTGGTTGAGCAACGCTCCCAGCTCTTCCATATTGCCCGCTTTCATGGCGGCGGCCGCAAGCCGTACCCTTTCGCACTCGGAAACGACGTGACGCGCCCTGTTTCGTATAGTCCCGCCCAGCACGCCGCACCATCTTTCGAATTCGTCGGGCGACATATCGGCGAGGCAGTCTATTTTTACGTGTTTTTGCAGGATTTTCAAAGCCTCCTCGGTCTCTGCGCGCCGCTCGTTATACTTGCTCGATGCAAGAGCGTGCGGCTTTTTGCTGTTTATGATGACGAGCGAATACCCGTTAAGAGATACGGGGATGTATTGCCTTTCAAGAGTTTTGCAGTCAAGTAAAATAGCGTTGTCTTTTTTTCCGCATGCAGAGGCATACTGGTCCATTATCCCGCAATTCACGCCCATATATTCGCGTTCCGCCTGCTGGGCTTTTAAGGCCACGTCCACCCTGTCGAACTCTTCGTTTGCGACTGCGGCGAGAGCGGCTATCGTGCTGACTTCTATCGCCGCCGAGGACGAAAGCCCGCTGCCGAAAGGTACGCTGCAATCCTGCAACATATCGCAGCCGATAATTTTATGTCCGGCACGCTGCCATACAAACGCGCTTCCCGCCTGATAATTTCCGTATTTCAGCCCCGTGTAGCTTCCGAGCCTGTTTATGTCGAGACAGACCGTATCGGGCAAAGTCGTCCAGCTTATATTTATTTTATCCGTACCGTTCGGGCGGATATATACTGTATTTTTTAAAGAGAGCGCCGCAGGCAGCACCTTTCCGCCGCAATAGTCTATGTGTTCGCCTATTATGTTTATCCTGCCGGCCGCAGTTATTTTATATTTGTATCCGAGCACAACCTGAACCCCAAATCATTTAAAAATTTTACCGTCTGCCGTTTGTCCTTGAACACGGCCGTATTTTCAAGTATACGGAAACATATACTGCCGAGTTCTGCTTTCATGGCTTCGCGCGCGCCGACGCCTTCCCTTAAACAGATTGCCTTCGTTTCGTCATATATAAGCCTGAACGCGGTGTAACCGGGAAGAAGGGGCGCGTTTTCGTCTATCATTTTTTCAACCGCCGCAAGCTCTCCGCTGAGTCTGCCGGGAAGAATGAATAAACCCTGCGCCTCTATGAGCCCTATGCTCTCCTTTTTTATAACGTGGTATTCGGGATGAGCATGGAACACCCCGTCGGGGAGCATGCTGCTTGTTATATTCGAACGCAGTATTACGTTCATTTCGTAGCCGCGCTCCGTCTTTCGCACTGTAGGCGAAACCGCATTGTGCACGCCTTCGTTATCCTCGGCAATTATACCCGATTTTATATCGCTGTATTTTACCCATTTTTTATTGATTACCCCGCATATATCCCCGATTGAACGGCGATTTTCAGAAACCACCCTGATCACCGTACCGGGCCAGTCGACAACTTCGGCTAAAGCGTCGGGATAGTCGTCGTGCCTTAAAATATATGCGGCTTTTGCCGTATGAACGGGCAGTATCTCGCCGCCGCCCTGATAGTGGTCGTGCGAAAGGACGCTCCCGCCGATACGGGGTAACGGCGCATTGCAGCCTATAAAATAATGGGGAAACATATCGGCAAAATCCATAAGCTTTGTAAACGTACTTCCGTCGATATGCATGGGAATATGGCTGCAATTGACCGCTATGCCGTGCTCGTTGAAGTAGCCGTACGGCGAATACTGCCAGAACCACTTTTCTCCGCCGAGCCTGATATCGACCGTGCGCAGATTGCGCTTATTCCTTGCGCCGAACCCCTCGTTTTCACGGCAGATTACGCATTTGCAGAACCCTCCCTCCACGCTGTTGCCGACCCTCGCCTTTTGCGGGTCGCGGAATTCGGGTTTGGCTTTATTTATCGTAATTATCAGCCCGTTCGATTCAAAGCGCGGGTTCTTGTCGAGCACGTCTTTTTTAACATATCTGTTATGTACGCAGTAACTGTAAAACCAGTCGGTTGCGGCCTTGCTTCCGCACGAATGAAGTATGTTATCGAACCGCCTGTTGAGCGCAGAGGGCAGCAGCGAAAGAACGGCAAATATCTCGTCGGTTTCCTGCTCGTCCGGCTCAGACCCGTCGCATTTCTGCAATATTTCGAGCAGACGGTTTTTAATATAAATTTCATCCCGTTCGTCAAGTTCCAGATACTGCTTTGCATAGGCGGTAAGTTCCTCCGCCCTGTTGGTTATATCGTTCATATTCAAAGGTCAAGAAAATCTTTACGGTAGTTTTTTACTCCGAAAAGTTCCAGAAGCTTCAACATATCCTCGTCCTTTATGGTGTTTATGCGGGGCAGGTGCGCGGTGAGCATGTAAATCTGCGCCGCCTTTTCAACCGTTTCTATGAGGCCGAAGGTTTCGTCCAGCGTCTTGCCCGCGCCATATATGCCGTGCATTGCCCATACGACGAGGCGGAATTCCTTCATCTTCTTTGCCGTGGCAACGCCGATTTCGGTTGTGCCGCACAGCATCCAAGGAAGCACGCCTACGCCCTCGGGGAATACCACCATTCTTGCATATGAGCGCGATTCCTATCCCTTTTACAACAATATGATTGTATATTACGGCACGCACGACGGGGAAATGATACGCGGCAAAAGGGACGGCGAAATAACCGCCGACGAACTGCGCGCGGCGCTTGACAGGGACGACATTTTAATAATCCCGCACGACACATATCATCTGTCTGCGGGGGCAGACCTCGGCACCATTCCCCCCGGTTTGCTCACCCCGCTGATAGAGATATATTCGCGCGGGGATGCGACGGAATATATGGGCAATCCCGCAAACGAAAACGATTCGATGTGCCGCGGAGGATTCTGGCAGGACGCGCTTGCAAGGGGCGCCCGTATGGGATGCATTGCAGGCTCCGACGACCACTTCTGCAAAAACGGAGTTATACTCGGCGACGCGCCGTACCCTTTCAACTACCCCGGGCTTACGGGCGTATGGGCGAAAGAAAACACGCTGGAGAGCATATTCGAAGCGCTCAGGGCAAGGCGGTGCTACGGCTTTATGGGCGGCAGAATAACGATAGATTTCAGAATAAACGGGCATTGGATGGGCGAAGAATTTGAGGCCGGAAAAGACGATGAACTTACGATATGGTACAACATCGTTGCCGACGCACCGATAAAGAGGGTCACCGTAGTAAAGAATTTGCGCGATTACTGCATAATAAAGCATCCTTCGGCGCTGTTTTTCGACTATAAGCACGAGAAGCAGGAGGACTGCTACTACCTGCGGCTGGAACTCTGCGACGGACGTTTCGCATGGACGAGTCCCGTATGGGTAAAAATTAAATAACAAAATAAAAAAATCACCTTATCGCTTTTCCGTAGCAGCTACGGAACCCGGGCGGAAACGGCTTGAACGGTTTCAGGCTACCCTTTGTTGCGTTAAGGTGATTATTTTTTTGTTTTTGAAATGCTCTGCGGTTTATTTGTCCGACAGGGCGAGCGAAGAGATGTCGGATACGTTTATCTCCGTTCCGTCGTCGAATACAAGCCGCCGCCTTACCGCGTCGACCCGCTTCACCCTGCCCGTGCGTGTGACGTATGCGCCGCCCTCCTTTTTTTCGTCGGGCACGAAGTAAGTTGCCTCCACCTGCGGGCGCCCGCCTATGCGCGCAAGCACTTCCGAAAGAGCCGCGTCGAGTTCGGCAAGCTCCGCCTCACCCGGCTCGGGGCGGTCGCAGGTCAAGCGGCGCGTTTCGTCTATCGCGTCGCCATACCCCGTTAGCGCGGCGAACGGCGCAAACTGCGCGGCGCGGTCGTGAACCGACATGTGCGGGCGCTTTGCCGACTGGTGGTGCGGCAGATTGATTATATCGTCGTACTTTCCCATATGCGATTCACCTCCGTTAGTTACGGCATATATGCGGGTCAATCGGCAAAAACTCTTTAAGCCTTGTGCCCGCCTATCTGTTCGTTCCTGCTCTTTGCGGTGGCGCCCTCCTCCAGACTTACGCCCTTTAACACGGCGTTTTTACCGTACTTTTCGCGTATTTCGAGCACCGCTTTCTGCCGCTTTTTCTCTCTTTCGTTTTCGGCTTTGAGCTCTTGCATGCGCCTGTTCTCCTCCTCATAGTCGGTAAACAGGTCGAGCTGCTCCGGCATTTCGGTGCCCGCCTCTTCCTCGCGGACGACCTTTGTCGCCGTGATATAGATGCGGCGTATGAATAATTTTTTGTTTATTATTCTGTCGAACAGTGCGAGCGCCGCGCCGCGGATAAGCCTGCCCGAGGAAGTCTTTATCTCTAAGTTGTAGGTGCCGTGCGCGTGCTTCGGTATCTTTCTGCCGTACCTGTCGGTACTGTATTCGCCCTTGTAGCCCTCGTTTTCGACGTCGTAGCCGACGGTCATCACAATCTGGTCGGTGACCAGCCCCTTTGCGACGAGGTCGAGCGCGAGCGCGTCCGCCATTTCGGTGACGACGAGCTTAGCCTTCCGGTATGTGTACGGCTCCTGCAAGACCTGCCCCGAACCGAGACTGTTCGACTCGGGCTTATACGACTTTATGTCGGCAATAGTGCACGGCTCCCAGCCCCAGGCGTGGTCAATCAGCAGCTCGGCGTTTATGCCGAACATGCGGTAGAGCAAATCTTCGTTATAAATTCCCCCATCGCCGCCGAGCGAACAGCGGGCGATATCGCCCATGGTAAAGAGCCCGTGCGCTTCGAGTTTTTCGGCATACCCCCTGCCCACGCGCCAGAAATCGGTGAGCGGGCGGTGCTCCCACAGCGTGCGGCGGTAGCCCGTTTCGTCGAGTTCGGCAATTCTCACGCCGTCCTCGTCTGCGGGGACGTGCTTTGCAACGATGTCCATAGCCACTTTACACAGATAGAGGTTGGTGCCTATGCCTGCCGTGGCCGTTATGCCCGTTTCGCGCAAAACGTGCTTTATCATTTTCATCGCGTATTCGCGCGCGGTGCAGCCCGCCGATTTTAAATAGTCGGTGACGTCTATGAACACCTCGTCTATCGAATAGACGTGAATGTCCTCGGGCGCGGCGTAGTTTAAATATATGCTGTAAATGCGCGTGCTGTACGCCATGTAGTGCGCCATTCGCGGCGGGGCGACGATATAATCAAGTTCGAGCGAGGGGTCTGCTTTCAGCTCGGAGTCGAGGTGCGATTTGCCCGCAAACTTTTGCCGCGGCGCGTTTTTTCTGCGCGCGCGGTTGACCTCCCTCACCTTTTGCACCACCTCGAAAAGGCGCGCCCTGCCGGGGATTCCGTAGGATTTGAGCGACGGCGACACGGCGAGGCAGATGGTCTTTTCCGTACGGCTCTCGTCGGCGACGACGAGATTTGTATCCATCGGGTCGAGCCCGCGCGCTATGCACTCCACGGAGGCGTAAAACGATTTTAAATCTATCGCGACGTACATGCGGTTCTTCAATTTTATCGCCTCCCTGTAAACATTTGTTTGATATTATTTTATCACGCGGGAAGAATTTTGTCAATGCGAAAAAGTTCAATTATTCACACAATATTTTGCGCAGATAGTGCCTTGATATCCCTGCTTTAAATCGGGTTCGTATTAATCCCTTACAGTATACAAAAAAGCCGCCCGCACGCGGCGCGTGCGGGCGGCTTAAATAATTTTTTAGTGCGGCTGTCGGCGGATAAAAAGTTAATTGACCCGCATATATGCCGCAACCAATCACTTTTTTTCGTCAAACTCGCCGGCCTCTATGCGGTGGTAGAGCGCGTTTACTTTAAAGCGCATCGCCTCCGCCACCTCCTCCTTTTTCGCAGCCCCGAAATCGGAGAGAAAACACTCCTCTCCAACTACTATCAGCCGCTTTTTCTTGTGGTAGTACACGGGGCGCATGGGGATATCCTTTCCCTGCGCCTTTTTATATCCCTTTGCGACGAGCACGAACCCCGGGAAAAAATCGGTGAGTTCGTCCTTATACCCTTCGTCGGAATTTTCGGGAAAAATCATGAGCGAGATGTCCGCTCCGAGGAGTTCCACGCTCTTTTTCACCGTCCGCGCCAGCCTGCCGTCGGTATAGGTGGGCAAAAGCTTCATTCCGCGGTACACGAACTGGGAAAAGAAAGCCTCGAAAAACGCGCGGAACGACGCCATTGCGCGACCCGTGCCGTTCTTTTTGATATACAATATGTCCCTTAAATATCTGTACCTTTCTCTGTAATTTCCGAGCATCTGGCTTGCGCCCCAGTTGACGTGATATACGGGAAAGAACATGCTGTATATCATAGGCCCCATTTTGTTGGCGTGGTTGGCAAGGTACAGGCAGGGTTCGGAAAGCTCGCCGCCGAGCGTTACCGTGCGCACTTTCCGCACAAAAATGCGTAAAAGCGCCTTGAAGCAGGCGTATACGGGCTGTTTTTTGCGGGGTGGTTCGTACTCTATCCTCATTTATTCTGCGCCTCGCTCGCGCGGTAGGTTACTTCCTTGCCGTAGCAATACACGGCGAGCGTGCCGGGCCCCGTCGTCGCGCCGATTATAGGGCCTATGCCCGCGGTGATAACCTCCACTCCCTCCTCGGGCATGCGCTCCTTTACGAGCGTCTTAAGCTCCTCCGCCGCCTCTGGCGCGTCGGCATGACCTATGCAGATGCGCTGGTGCGGGTTTGAACGGTATGTTTCTTTAAAGAGGTCGGCAAGGCGCACCAGCGAATTTTTGCGCCCCTTAACCTTCTCCACCGCTACGTTCTGCCCGTCGGCGTCGGAGATGATTATCGGCTTCACCTGCAAAAGTCCGCCGAAAACGGCGCTCGTAGTGCTCACCCTGCCCGCGCGCTTTAAGTAGTTTAAACTTTCGACCGTGGCGAACTGGTTTACCTCCTGTTTGTGCGCCTCTATGTACTGCGCAGTTTCGTCAATGCTCTTGCCTTCGGCGCGCAGCTCTGATGCCGTCATGCAAATCATTCCCAGCCCGAGGCAGGCGTTGCGGCTGTCTATGCAGACTATCTTGCCGTCGGGGCGCTCCTGCGCGAGCATATCGTGCGCCATTAAACTGCTCTTGTATGAATTTGAAAGGGCGGACGAACAGGCGATATACATAACGTCCTTACCCTCGTCGAGATACTTCGAAAACGCCTCTTTGAACTCGTCGGCGTTTATCTGCGCGGTGCGCACGCGCACGCCGCCGCGCATCATATCGTAAAATTCTTTGGGCGATATCTTCTCCCAGTCGAGGCTGGCGGGAATGTCGGTATCGCCGAAAATTATGCGCATGGGGATATACTCTATCCCGTATTTTTTGCGCAGGTCGGCGTCAAGGTCGCAACAGGAATCGCTTAAAATAACGTAATCTCTCATTTTAACCCTCGTTTGAAAATTTTTATTATACCGCGTGCGCGCAGTTTAACGCAAAAACGCGCGCGCGTTTTTTTATTGAAGCACTATTATAAAGTCGTACGTCTTCTGCCCGCCGTCAATCTCGTAATATTCGGCTGAGGGGAACGCACGCTCCATCTTTGCGCGGCAGCTCTCCCTCTCCTCCTTCGTCGCGTCTTTGCCGCAGAAAACTATTATAAAGTCGCGCCCGTCCGCACCCAGAATTCTGGCAAGTTTGACAGCGGCTTCCGTTTTATCGGGCGAGGCGCAGAGAATTTTTTTGTTGGTTATTGCTATGTAGTCGCCCTCGTTTACTTCCACGCCGTTCATTGCGGCGCCGCGCACCGCGCGCGCAACCGCTCCGCCCGCCGAACGGGAGACCTCGGCATTCATGCCCGCAAAAATCTCATCGTCGTCGCCGCTCCCGCAGTCGAGCGCGGAGAGTGCGACGTAGCCCTCGCCGAGGGTGTGCGTGGGGAGAACGCGGACTTCGCAGTTTTTGCAAAGGCGCGCGGCTTCCTCCGCCGCGCCGACGACGTTTTTATCGTCGGGAAGCAGGAACACGCAGTCGGCGTTGACCGCCTCCACCGCCTCCATAAAGAGCTCCACCGACGGATTGCCGTATATATCAGAATCGATTACGATATCGGCGCCGAGCTCGCGGAAGGCGCTGCAAAGCCCCCCGCCCGCGCCTACGGCGACTATACCGTACGGCTTGTGAGCGGCGTGCCTTTTAAAGACGGGCGCGGCAGTTTCGCGGCGGCGGACTTCGCTGTGCTGAATGTTCATATTCTCTATTTTAAGCGTTAAAAATTCGCCGAACTGCTGGGCGTATTTAAGAACGCGCCACGGCTCCATTACGTGGACGTGCACCTTTACTATGCTGCCCTGCATGAACGCAACGACGGAGTTTCCGAGCGCGTTAATATTCTTCCGGAATTCGTCCATCGAAAAGGCGCTTATATCCGTCTTTTTGTGCGTGAGGCGTAAAAGAAATTCCGTGCAGTAGCCGAAAGTGAGTTCGCTGTCCTCCGAAAAGAGAGAGATGTCGGGCGCGCCGCTTTTGATATCCTCAGCCGCAGCCTCGTCCTGCGCGGCAATTTCGGCGCTCTCCCCGCGAATTGCGGCGAGAAAACCGCGGACTATGCTGAGGAGCCCCGCGCCGCCGCTGTCTACCGTGCCCGCTTCCTTTAAAACGGGAAGGAGGTCGGGAGTTTTTTCTAGCGCGAGCGCCGCCTCCCTTTCGTACAGCGAAAAATATTGCTCTATCGTGCCGCCTGCGGGGCAATTCTTTCCCGCATACTCCGCCGCAAGGCGCATGACTGTGAGTATAGTGCCCTCTACAGGGTCGGAGAGCGAGGAATACGCCTGCTCCACGCCCTTTGAAAAAGCAGCCGAAAGCGCTGCGGCGTCTGCGCGTTCCCTGCCGTAAAGCCCCTTTGCGACGCCCTCGAACATCTGCGAAAGAATTACGCCCGAATTTCCGCGCGCGCCGAGCAACATTCCGCGCGCGGCGAGCTCCGCCGCCTCTCCTATGCCGCCCGTGCAGTCCGCCGCAAGGCGTACGCCGCCCGAAAGCGTAGACACCATGTTGTCGCCCGTGTCGCCGTCGGGAATGGGAAAGACGTTCAGCTCATTGATGCGGTCGGCTTGCGACTTTAAAAAGGCAAGTCCGCCGCGGAGCATGGCCGCAAATCCGGCCCCGCCAATCTCTCTCGAATTCATATTTCTATCCGGTATAATTTATTCAAAGCGCCAAAAAATGACGCCGCATGCGCGAAAATTGACCGATGACATAAGGTCTTGTATATTATAACACATTTTTATCGTCGTTTCAACAATAAAATTATAAAAATGCCGCATTCCGCGCGCATACGCGCCGTATTATAAACGGCTTGTATAAACAGCACATAAATTACGGCGAAAAATTAAAAATAAACGCGGCATAAAGAGTGCGGCGCGCGGAATTTTCCGCGCGCCGCACTCTTTACAGAAATATAGGAGGGGATATACCGCCGTTTAAAAACGGCGGAAGTTATGAAAACGCTTGGTTAATTGAACCGCATATATGCCGCAACGAACGGCATTTTTTGTTAAAGGGCAACTTTTAAAAGGTCGGAAAAAGTCGATATGGGGTAGGTGGTATAGCCGCTCTTTGCCGCCTCGCCTATGCCCGCGACCTTAAAGCCGCCCGCATACCCCGCCTGCGCGCCCGCGGCGGCGTCCTCCACCACAAGGCACTCGGAGGGTTCGAGCGAGAGCATCTCCGCCGCCTTTAAAAAGACTTCGGGGTGCGGTTTGGAGTGCGTTATGCAGTTGCCGTCGGCAACCGCGTCGAAGTAGCCGCCCAGCCCCAGCCGCGACAAAATCGCGGGCGTGTTTTTGCTCGACGAGCCTATGGCGAGTTTGAGTCCGCCCGCACGCAGCTTATCGAGCGTGGTTTTAACCTCTTCCGAGAGGTCGGCAGGCGACATATTTACAAGCATTTTTTTGTAAATTTCGTTCTTTTCGTCGGCGAGGGCAAGTTTTTCCTCGTCGGTGAATTTTTTATCGCACTTCTCGAGCACGACTTCGAGGCTCTCCATGCGCGAAACCCCGCGCTGACGCTTGTTGTCCTCACGCGTGAAAGTCGTTATGCCGAGCTTTTCGGCGAGCGCCTTCCATGCCATGTAGTGATATTCGTCGGTCGAACAGATTACGCCGTCGAGGTCGAAAATAACTCCTTTGAATTTCATTTTTTCTCTCCTTGTGTAACAGAAAAATCGCGGTAGTTTTTGCCGTCGTACGCCTTGAAGCGCATACCTTTTATATTTTCGGGCAGCCGGGGACTCACCTTCGGCACGCTGCCTTCAAAGCTGAGCCCGCCGAAGCCGGTAACTGCCGTGAGCCACGCGCCGCCGCTCGCCGCGGGGTGCGTTCCGCCGATATACACCTCCCCCGCCCACTGTTTGCCGCCGCCGTTCAAATCAATTTCGGCGGAGCTTAAAAAGTCGGCATATGCACCCGCCGATTTGCCCGTTCTGCACGCGGTGAGCGCGTACGAACAGCGCGACAGCGACGAGCCGTGCTCGGTGTATTTTTCGTAAAATTCGTAGTTTGCCCGCTGGATACCGAGGGGGAACAGGTCGGGAAACAGATTGAAAATCATGATGACGTCCGCCTGTTTTATAACGCGCGTGGCGGTTGCCACGCCGCCCGAGCCGCCCCAGTATTCGCGCGGGTTCACAAGCCGCGCGCGCACGCCGTCGACGGAGATGTCCTCGAGCGAGAAATAGCCGTCGAACTGCTCGATAACGCCGTCTTTATTCGGCGCGGGCAGATAAAGTTTTTCCGCCCACCCGCGCAGATTTTCCACGATATTTTCGGGAAGGCGGGCGATAATTGCGGCATATTCGCGGGGGAATTTATTTTTCAGCCGCTCTGCGCAGGCAACTCCCTCCGTCGCTATTTTATAGAACGCGTAGTTTGTGAACGCGTTGTTGTTCACGCGCTCGTGATATTCGTCGGGGCCTATTACGTCGAGAATTTCGTAACGCTTTTTTATATGGTTGTAGTAGCTGTAAGTTCTGCCGAACTCGGCGCACATAAGCACAGTTTCCAGTCCGCCGCCGAGCATTAGCTCATCGTCGCCCGTGCGGGAATAATAGAGCAGAACGGCATACGCCACGTCCGCCGAGATGTGCACCTGCTTATCTTTGAAATAGGTGCGCACGGGGCGGTGGGTGAACACGTCGGTGACGTTGAAGTCGGTGCAGGCGTCGGCGCCGTTCTGGCTCTCCCACGCGTAAAACGCGCCGCCGTAGCCGTAGTGTTCCGCCTTTTTTACCGCCTCGGGCAGCGTTTTTATGCGGTATTCCACGAGGTTTTTTGCACATTCGGGCAGGGTGGCAAGGTAGAAGGGCAGCATGAAAATTTCGGTATCCCAAAACACCGCGCCCTTGTACGTCTGCCCCGAAAGCCCGCGCGCGGCGATGGAATATTCGCCCTTTGGAGCGAGAATGAGGAGATGATATATGCTGTACGCCAGCGCGAAGTCGGCGCGTTCGTCCCCTTCTGTTTCAACCCCGCACTTGTCCCACATGGCGCGCCATGCGGCAAGGTGTTCGCCGAGCGCCTCGTCATAGCTCTGCCAGACGGGGCTGTCGCCGCCAACGACCACGTTTGCAACGCGGTCGAGCGTGAAAGTTTCGCCTGCGTAAAGGCTTAAATTGATTTCGCCAGAAAAGTCGGACGAAACGGCGTTTATCGGCGTCGAATAGCGGCACTCAACGGATACGGGAATATCCGCCTCCTGCGTGCGCGCGCTCACGCGCATGAAGTTTTCGCCGCATTCGCAGTTTACGCCCTTATAGTGCGGGCCGTTGAGCTCCCATACGTCGGGGTCGACGGCAACTTTCAGCAAAAGCTGCAGGTCTGCGTTTGCGCTGATACAGGTGCGCGAACAAATCTGCGTGCGGTGTGCGGAACTTAAAAAGCGCGACGAGATTAAAGTTACCTCCGCCTCCCCGACCCCGAACACCGTTTTGCGGGTGAATATACCCGAGTACAGGTCGAGGCTGACCTCGTGCGAGAGCACGTTCTCCCCGCGCGCGTCGAGCGCGCTTTCGCCGCAGAACAGGGCGAGATACAGGGGATTGAAGGCGTTTATGTTTTCGCGCCACTTGCCCGCAACGCCGTCGTACACACCCGCCACGTTTATGCCGACGCACTCCGTCTTTTTAAATTCGTCGAGGGTGCCGCGGCAGCCGAGATAGCCGTTGCCCGTGAGATATTTGTTGCCGAATTCGACTATTTTTGAATTATCGAACCCGCTGTCGGTTAAAATTTTCATATTTCAAATACGGTATCGCCCGAGAGCACAACGTTTTTGCCGCATACCACCGCGGGAACCTCGCCGTCGCAGGAAATTTCTGCCCTGCCGCGCGTAACCTTCACCGCAATATTTGCGCCGCGGTAGTTGAGCTTAAACGAGTAGCCGCGCCAGATTTCTGGTATGGAGGGATTGATATTGAGCACGCCGTCGAAGTTGCGCACGCCGCCGAAGCCGTACACGATATTCAGCCACGCCGCCGCAATCGAGGTGGTGTGCAGCCCCTCGCAGGTGTTGCGGTTGTAGTCGTCGAGGTCGAGCCTCGACGCGAACCCGAAGAAGGAGAGCGCCTCGTCGTGCTTTTTGAGCTCGCTCGCGAGTATCGAGTGAACGGACGGCGAGAGCGACGATTCGTGGATACAGCGGGGCTCGTAATATTCGTAGTTTTTAAGTTTCTGTTCAAAGGTGAAATCTCCGCCGAAGAGCAGCATGAACATTAAAACGTCGGGCTGCTTTATCATGTCGTTGCGGTAGATTCTGTCGTAGCTCCAGTGGTGATAGAGCGGAAAATCGGTTATGGGAATTTTCTTTACGTCGACGTGCGGAAGCCTGAAAAAGCCGTCGTGCTGTTCAAAGAGTTTGCTCTCTTCGTCGTAAGGGATATACATATCGCGCGCGCACGCCGCAAACGCCGCCTTCTCCTCCTCCGTCGCGCCCAGCTCCTTCGCCCTTCCGGGGTATTTTTCAAAGGTGGCGAGCGCATACTCGAAGGTCTTTTTCGCCATATAGTTGGTGTAGCAGTTGTGGTTTACCATCATCTGGAACTCGTCGGGGCCCATCACGCAGAAGTAGCCGAACCGCCCGTCGGCGCCGTATTCCCCGCGCGAGCGCAGAAAACGGCAAATTTCCAGCAGCATCTCCATGCCGTATTCGGGCAGGAACTGCTCGTCGCCCGAAATTTCGACGTACTGCCTTATGCCGTACGCCACGCCCGTGGAGGGCTGGAATTGAAGGCTTGCGTGCTGCCACAAATCGCACGCCTCGTTGCCGTTGAGCGTTGCGATGGGATAGCAGGCGCCCTCGCAGTCGAGCTCCTTCGCCCTCTCCTTCGCCTTGCCGAGAGTGTGATAACGGAACAGGAGCAAATCCTTTGCCGCGTCGAGGTTATTGAACAGGAAATAGGGCAGGCAATAAGTTTCGGTGTCCCAGAACGCGTGCCCGCTGTACGCCTCGCCCGTAAGCCCCTTCGCACCGATATTGTCGGTGGGGGAAATGCCGTGGTAGGTCTGCTGGAGCTGGAATATGCAGAAGCGTATGCCCTGCTGGTTTTCGTCGTCGCCTTCGATTCCGATATCGCTTTCCGCCCAGAACTTTTCGTAATATTTTTTGTTGGCGGAGAGCGCTTCGTTAAAGGATATATCGGGGGCAACCGCCTTTTCGGCACACTTTACCCCGAACTCGCCGCTCTTGTCGGCATAGAAATTTACGCGCTTTTCGAGCGTGAACGAGCCGTTTACGACGGCGGTGACTTCCACTCCCGCCGCGTTCTTTTCTTCACGCGGGGCGAGCGTGCCTGCGGAGACAATCACTTTCTGCGCGCAGGCGAGGTACTGCCCCGTGGACTGCGTTTTGCCGACAATCTTCGCCACGCCCCCTTCTGCGGAGGAATATACCGTTTTCCACCTGCCCTTCTTTCCGCCGTGCGTCACGTTGAAGTCGGTCGCGGCATAAATTTTTATCTCCGCGGGATAGTCCGGTTCAATCTCTATCTTCTGATAGAGGTTGTGCACGTCGGTCATGGAGAGAAAGCGCGAAAAGGCAAGTTTTACCTTACCGCGCGCCGTTTTAACGGTGTAGGAGCGCAGATACAGCCCCGATTTGAAATCGAGCGAGCGGTAAAAACCGCTTACGTTTTCAGCCGCCATATCCACCCTTTCGCCGTCGATAAACAAATCGGCGCGCACGGGGTTTACGGCGTTCACCATATAGTGCCCGCGCTTTATTATACCCTTGTAGGCAGTTTCGTTGGCCTTTTTGGCCCATTCGTATATGCCGTTGAAGTAGCAGCCCTGCAAGCCCTGCGCCGCGCTGCCCTCTTCGGCATAGCCGCGCACGCCGCAGTATTCGTTGCCTATGGAAAACAGCGATTCCGAAACGGCGTTGCGCCCTGCATGAAAGCCCTCTTCCACGATGCTCCACGGCATTGTCTTTATGTATTTTTCCGCCTGCTTTGCCATGATGTAAAATTATCCTCCTGCGATATATAAAAGTGTAAGTTCATTTCCCCGCAGAGGCTGCGCGTATTTTTTGCGCCCTGCAGGGGCGGGTAATTTTTTATACCGGGCTACGGCTATTCCTTTACCGCGCCCGCGGCGCTCGAGCCCGTTATCTGCCGCTGGAAGATTGCAAATATTACTATCTGCGGCAGAATGGAGATTGTTAAAATCATAAGAAGTTTGTCGGGGCCGAAACCCTGAACGCTGCCCATGGTCGTCTGCAGGTTGTATATCTTTACCATGACGGTCATCATGCTGTCGTCGTTTAAAACGAGATAGGGCAGAAGGAAGTCAGACCATGCCGCCGTCATCGTGAATATGGCGACGACGCCGATTATCGGGCGCGACATGGGCACGACAACCGTGAAGAAGGCTTTGAACTTGCCGCACCTGTCCATCTCGGCCGCCTCGAACAGCGCCTTGGGGAGCGACTCGAAGTAGTTTTTGAACATTATGAGGTAGTAGGCGTTTGCGCCGAACATGAACCACAGCGGGACGTAGCTGTTTATCATGCCGAAGTTTATTATCTGCGTATACAGCGGCACGATTGAGGTTACGGCGGGTATCATGTAGCTGCCCAGAACGAGCCCGTAGAATATCTTCCAGCCCTTGGGCTTTACGATGGCGAACGTGTAGGCGAGCAGTCCGTTGAAAAATACCGAACATATCACGGCGCCGACAACCACGATTATGGTGTTTAAAAAGTACTTGCCGAAATCGAGCATGTTCCACACCTCCACCAATTTTCCCAAATCGAACGCGTCGGGAAAGAGATGGTAGGGCGTGGACGTGAGCTCCTCCGCGTCTTTGAACGAGGAGATGAACAGCCACAGTATGGGCGTTATGGCGGTGAGAACGGCCACGAAGAGAATGAAAATTATTATCCAGTAGAGCACGCGGAAGCGCACCTTTTTATAGTCGGCGGCGGTTAAAATGCCGCTTGATTTATTCCTGAGCCGCTTTAACATATTTTTTCCACCTGTTTGAAACCTTGTCTTTCCTCGGGCGGGAGAGGCGAAGATATATCACCGTGAGCACTATTATGATGAGTGCGAGTATTACGCCCACCGCCGCGCTTGCGCCCGCGTCGAACGACTGGAACGCATATTTGTAGCTTAAAAGAAGGAGCGAAACGCTTGCGCCGTCGGGACCGCCGTCGGTCATGACGAGCGGCTCGTAGAACACCTGGAACACCGAGATAATCTGCAGGATGAAGAGCATCTTTATCGTGGGCAGAATGTGCGGGAGCGTTACGTGGATGATGCGGGAGAATGCGCCCGCGCCGTCCATGCGCGCAGCTTCGTACTGGGAGTTATCGATGTTCTGCAGCGCAGAGAGATATACGAGCACCGTGCCGCCCGCGCCGCGCCACGTCATGGTTACTACGATGAGCGGAATGGTGAGGTCGGGGTCGGACAAAAACTGCGAGGCAGGTATGCCGAAGAGCGACAAAAGCTGGTTTAAAACGGCGCCGGGGTTGGGGTCGAACAGATACGACCACATTATAACCACAGCCATGCCCGAAACTATCGAAGGAAAGTAAATTCCAAGCCTGAAAAGCGACTTTAAGTGCACTACCTCCGAAAGCAGCAGGCCGAGAATAACGGGCAGAAGGAAGCCGATTATAACCGACCAGAAGATGTATTTGAAGGTGTTGCCGAGCGCCTGCAAAAACTGCGGGTCCTCGAATACCCGGACGTAATTTTCAAAATTGTTGAAGCCCGCGGGCTCGAAGCCGACCGTGTCGCTGAACGAAAGGATTATGTTCTGCACGAGCGGCGCCCACACGAAGAACATGAACAAAAGCAGCCCCGGCAGCATCAGGAGCCAGCCGACCCAGTTGCGCCGCACCAGCCTCTTTGCCTTATACGACTTCGAAGAGCGGTCGTCGGGCATGGTTACAGTCTTTTTCATTTTCCCCTCCACTTCGATTAAAGTTTATCGAGATAGTTGCGCTGGAACTGACCGTTAGCAGTATCGAGGAGCGCCTGCGGGTTTGCCGTGCCGGGGCGCGAGATTACGTTCTGCAGCGCCGTGTCGAGCAGCTTATACATATCCTGGCAGTTGTTGGGCTCCTCGGAGCGCTTCATGGTATCTATCGAATCGAAGAAATCCTCGTAATAATAGTAGTTGACGTTCATATACTGCTGTTCGAGAGCTTCGGCCACTTCGAGATAATCCTCGTTTACCCATGCCTTTATGGTGGGTATTATGGGCATGCCCTTGGACTGGGCGGTCTGGTGTCCGCGCTCCATTGCGGTGACGGAGACTTCGTCGGTTTCGGGCGAGCGGCCCATGTATTTGAGGAAGAGCAGCGCGCCCATTATCTCCTCGTCGGTGGCGTTTGCCGCAAACACGTAGGGCGTGCCGCCGTACAGCGAATAACGGCTCTCGCCGTCGCCGGTGGGCATGGGAACGAAGGCTATGTCGTCTTTATTGAAGTTGAACGTGGTAACGGGGAGCGTGAGCGCGTCGCTGCCGCAGAACGCCATAGCCACGTTGTCCGAACCAATCTTCGCATACCAGTCGTTATAGGAGAGCGACGCATCGGGATAGATGAGCCCCTCGTTTGCCATCTCCTGTATCCACGTGAGGGCGTCTACCGCGCCCTGGTCGTTGAGGTTTGCCGTCCACGAGCCGTCGGAATTTTCTATCTGCATCGCCTCGCAGCCGAAGTTCCACGCCATGTTGGAGAACTGCCAGCCGCCGTTGCCGTTTGCAGAGAGCACCACAAGCCCGTAGGTGTTGTCGTAACTATCGACGATGAGACGCGAAACCTCCTCAATCTCTTCAAAAGTAGTGGGATAGAGGGGCTCGCCGTTTTCGTCGTGGAGAACGTAATTCCCGTCAGAGTCCTTGTCAATCACGCCCACGTCGTAGAGCATGGAGAGATTGAGAAACAGCCCCAGGCCGTAGCCGTCGCGCGGGACGCCGTAGCACCTGCCGTCGGCAGATACCGCCTCGCGCATGCTCGGGTCCATCTTGTCGAGCCAGCCGAGCTCGGTGAGCTGGTCGGTTATGTCGGCAATCCAGCCGTTGCTTATAAGTTTCTGCGGCTCGGTGAAATATGTCTGGAAAACCGTGGGAAGCTGTCCCGCGGTAGCTTTTGCGGTTATCGTGTCGGCGCTGTAATCGTACCTGTCGGCGACAATGTCGTACTGGGAATAGTCGGCTTCGAACTGCGCCTCCCACTCCTCATACATCGCAACGTCGGCAGTCTGGGTATTGTCGGGCCACATGCCTATCTTTACCTGTATTCTGCCGTCGCCGTCACCGCACGCCGCCATAGGGAGCACGGCGGCCGTACCCATGAGTGCCGCAAACGCGGCGCAGAGCCATTTTTTCATATAAATTTTTCCTCCTTTACATAGAGTTTTTTATTCTGCTTAAATTATAAAATAAACCCGTCATTTAATAAATAGGGTAAAACAGCAAAAAACGGGGTAAAACTGCCCAAGTGTTGCAAGCTAACATTTTTTGTGATATACTGCAGGTATGTTCAGTAAATTAGGCAGAAGCATATATTTCCCCGTAATGCTGATTGCGGTGGCTTTAATACTGTTTATAGACGCGTTTGCAATAATTATGTTTGCCGACACCGTTGAGGACGCCTATACGGGCAGCGGGCAGAGCAGGGCGGCAAGGGCGCTCGATTTGTGCACGCTGTATATAAATTCGGTATCGGCGAACACGTATAACCTCGCCGCGGACGAGGAGATTATCGCCGAACTCGAAAATCCGACGGGGCGGACGATAATAAGCAAGCTCGACGCGGTGTGCAACTATACCCTTAAAGTGGACGGGGTGTGCATATACTCGAAAAGCGGCGCAGTTTACACCTCATCGGAGATGGCGGAGCCGCCCACGCTCGACGAGCTGAAAAGAAGCGAGGGCATAGCGCAATTCGCCGAGGACGACAGCCAGGCGTACGTTTCGCTGAGAACGGAGAACATCGCCGACATATACCACAACGTATCCTATCCCGACGAACTGGGCGTGGTTACGTGCTGCCGCAAAATATACGGCGAAAGCGGCGACGTGGTAGGACTGATATTCGCCGACATACTCCCCTCCAACCTCTACGACTACGCCCTTTCGGGGAGCGCGTTCGACGGGGCGACGGTGTTTATCTCTTCCGAAAACTTTTTCTTCGGCTACGGCGGTAACGAACAGAGCGAAGAACTGCTTACGGGCGGCGGAAATTATTTCAGGTTCGAGGCTTCGTCCGACGAACTGCCGCTTACCGTAACCGTTTTCGACGACAAGGGCGAATACAACGCCATGGTGTGGACGCTTACGGGAGCGCTGGGAGGAGTTTCGGTTGTGCTTATAATAGGCGTGCACTTTGCCGCAAAGAGGACGGCAACGGCATTCACCTCCCACCTGGACAAGCTCGCCGCAAAGATGAACGCGCAGAACATACCATAAAACAGTATCGATAAATTTGCGGAAATAAAACTTATACTGTAAGAGAATAAAACGGTGCGGGCGGCGCAAATCTGCGCCGCCCGCCACCGTTTTTGCCCCCATTATGCGACGGATGGATTCCCCGCCGCAAAAAGCGAATTGACCCGCATATATGCCGCAACGAATTGCATTTTAAATGCTT
This sequence comes from Candidatus Coproplasma stercoravium, assembly GCA_018713165.1. Lineage (GTDB taxonomy): Bacteria > Bacillota > Clostridia > Christensenellales > Borkfalkiaceae > Coproplasma > Coproplasma stercoravium. The sequence goes on from DVFR01000025.1 coordinate 29,014, forward strand.
TCGGGAGGCAGTTTTTTAAGGCGAACGATAACCAGAGTGCCCTCCCCTTTTTTAGAGCTTACGGTAAGGCCGTAGCCGTCGCCGTACTGCAACCTTATGCGTTCGTTCACGTTTTTAAGCCCGTAGCCGCCCTCCATGCTCGGCCTTATTTCGAGCACGTCGTCGGGTACGTCGAAGCCCTCGCCGTCGTCCTCGACTTCGAGTATTATATCCTCGTCCTCGGTGCGGGCGCGGATATATATGTTTCCGTTTTTAGAGGCAAAGGCGTATTTTATGCAGTTTTCGATTATTGGCTGGAGTATGAGTTTTAAGATATATTCGTGGGAGGCTTCCTCCTCCACTTCGTCGTGCACGCTGACTCTCCCCGGAAAGCGGATTGCATCGATTTCGAGATAGCTTTTAACCATCTCCACCTCGTCGGCGACGGTTACGAACTTATCGCCGCCGTGCAGAAAGAGGCGGAAAAATTTTGCGAGGTTCATAACCAGCCTGTCTATTTCGGGCTGTTTTTTTATGCGCGCCATCCAGGAAATTGCGTCGAGCGTGTTGTACAAAAAGTGGGGATTTATCTGCATATATAAGCTTTCGAGCTCGAGCTTGCGCTGCAACAGCATATCCTCCTTGCTCTTTTCGACGAGGTTGAATATGCGGTTCATCATCTTGTCGTAAGTCCGTTCGAGCTGGGTGAGCTCGTCGCCTTCGCTTAAAACGGAGGGCGGCGCGGGCGCAAGCTGGTTTGCCGAGCTTATTTTGCCGCTTAAAAGCACGAGCGGACGGGAAAGTTTGCGCGCGCGGACAACGGCGGTAACTGTTGCCGCCGCGAGCGCGGCAAGGCATACCATAGACACTATCAGAATCATCATATCCATGTCGCCGAAATAATACTCGTAGTCGAGCACGCTTACGAGCACGCTGTCGAACCCGTAGCGCGTATTTAAAAGCTCGGTGCGGCCGGTGACGATTATGCTGCGCACGCCGTCGAGCACGGCTGTCTTGTATTCGGGCGCGGCGGCGGGATTATACAGGTCGCTGTACACCACCACCCTGCCCACGAGCGAGGAATCGACGTGCGACACGATATAGCCGTCGGAACGCATTAGAAATGAGTAGCCCTCGCCTGCGTTTGCGGGGTTGCACATCTGGTTTATGCGGGCTTCGTCCATATAAAAGAGGAAATAACCCGAAAAATCGGCCACGCCGCCCGACGAGTATATTCCCATTATTATGCTGCCGCCTGAACTTTCGAGAAAGAGCATTCTGTTGCGGTTTGAGCTGAGATACTCGAGGTCTGCCGACGAGGGGACGTCGCCGCCGCCAATCGAAAAATAGGAATCCCCGGCAATGAGCGCGAGGTCGTTGAAGTATTCGCCGTCGGCGCCCGTGCGGGCACACAGCTCGGCAAAGCTCTCTTCCCTGCGTTCGTCCGGAAGAGAACTGTCGGCAATTTCATTGAGGAGCGTTACGTTGGCGGTGGAAACCAGCCTGCCGTACAGATACGCGCTCTCGTTGACGACTTCGGTTACGGCGCCGTCGAGCTCGCCCTGGAGGGAATAGCAGTCTTCGCGTATATAATTGTTCATCGTGACGCGGAAACCGATATACAGCACGGCCATGAGCACGGCAAACACCGCCGTTAAAATTCCGACGAATGCAAATATGAACTTTGTCGAGATGTGTTTAAGCTTCATTGACGCCTTTGTTCAGAAAATTCGCTCGGAGTGCAGCCGAGATAGTCCCTGAATACCTGAGAAAAATATTTTACGTCGTTATACCCGACGGCGTAAGCCACTTCGCCCACGCGCATATCGCCCTTTATTAAAAGCTCCTGCGCCTTTTGCATGCGGTATTCGGTGAGCACCTCGTTGAAAGTTTTTCCGAGCTGGCTCTTGAATTCGTGCATGAGATGGCTCTCGGAAGTGTAGAGCTCGTATGCGACCGAGCGGACGGAGATTTTTTTGTTGTAGTCGCGCTCTATAACGGCGAGGGCGTCGCGCACGAGCTTTTTTATGGAGGCATTGCCAGCCTCCGTTATAACGGTGTTCACCGCGGCGAAAACGCTGTTTTCGTTGAGCGACTGCGCCTTGCGGTAAGCCGCGCCGACAGAGCCGGAAAAGGCGCACGCCGAAACGGTGAAACGGGCGTCGGAAATTTTTAAACTGCTCGCAAGCAGCGAATTTATGCGCCCGGCCGCCTCGTCCTGCGCGGCGGAAGTTATGATTACGGCCTTGCCCGAGAGCTCCTCCCACACCGAATATGCGGGCGCGAGCGCGGCGAGCACCCGCTCGGCAAAGGCAGAAAGTTCGGAGGGATTGTTGGAGGTTACGTATATAACCGTGCCCGCCGCAGGCGGGCACGAGCCGAGCAGACGCAGTTGCTCGGCTGCCGCTTCTTCGCCCTCGCCGTCTTTGAGCAGCAGCTCGAACTGCTGCTTTTTTACAAGCGGTATGTTTGTTATAAACTGCCCGAGCATGGCGCTCTCTTTGCGCTTTTCGTGCAGGCGGGCAAGAACCTCTTTTACGCGCGTTAAAAGTTCGCCCTCCTCTATCGGCTTCAATAAAAAGCCGGCGACTCCGCTGTCGAGCGCGCGGCGCGCGTTTTCAAAATCTTTGTAGCCGCTGTAAACAATCACCGCGAGGTCGGCGCCCTCGTCGAAGAGCGTTTTCGCCATCTGCAACCCGTCGATTCCGGGCATGCGCACGTCGGCAATGATGAGGTCGGGGCAAAGCTCTCTCGCCTTTTCAAGCCCCTCGCCCCCGTTTTCGGCCGTTCCGACGACTTCAACGCCCACGCTCTGCCAGTCTATGGCCATGCGCAGCCCCTCCCTTACGAGGTAATCGTCGTCAACTATCAGCAGTTTGTCCATTATTTATCTCCGTAATGATTATAGCACAATACCGGCCGCTAATAAAGCCGATATCATTTATTTAATTAAATTTATAAAAAGCAGACCGCCTGAATAAGGCGGTCTGCCTGATTTTACGGCGTATTATTCGCCTTTGGAGTTCTTACGTTTTACCAGAACTACCGCAACGACTACTGCCGCAACGACGACAACAGCGCCTATCACTATACCTGCGATAGCTCCGCCGCCGAGTCCTTCGGGTTCGGGTGCGGGTTCAGGGTCGGTGCCGGGGTCGGTCGTACCTGCGGATACGGTTATCTGAATGGTATCGGAAGCCTCGTTGCCCGCAGCGTCGCGCACGGTGACGGTTACGGTGTAAACGCCCTCTTCGGCAGTGAACGAGCCGTTCGTAAGGGTAACTGCGGAGCCGTCTTTGGTCACGGATATCGTAACGTCGAGGTCGGCGGTCGCGGTGATGTTATCGCTTGCCGTATAGGTTACGTTTACCGTGTCGCCCGCGGTCGCCGTCGTGGCGGTGCTTATCGATACGGTGGGGTCGGTATTGTCGAGATAGTTATCGAACAGACCCATCTGCTCTTCGTAGTAGGGAGCAAGATAGTCCACAAGCGGCGTATAGGTTATCTCTTCCATGGTGAAGGGGCCTGTAAGCGTGCCTGACGAGTGAATGTGCATTGCGCTGAACGACGAGGAAAGTCCGCTTGCAACGAGGTCGATGGTGACCTCCACGGGAGTGCCGGCAACAATTCCTTCGGAGGTGAGGAATTCGCCGAGGGATACGCCGCTCGAAGTGATGAGCGTGCCCTGCTCGTTTTCAAACGCCCAGTATGTGCCCGCGCCTGCAAATTCAAAGCGCAGGTCGGTGGCGGTGAAGCCTTCGCCGGGAGTGAGCGTGAACGAAAGCTGACCGTATTTATTTGCAGCAACGTCGATTCCGTCTACACATACATAGCCATCGGTCGTCGGTACGAAGTTCACCGTCTTGTCTACGGTGACGGCATTCTCGGTATCGAGAGCGATTGCCTCGTCAACGGGGGTCGAGGTGTGCAGAGATAAATTATCGAGGACAAATCCGCCTATACTCTCTCTGTGAACATGAATATGTTCGAACGCTCCCTCTATTCCGCTTGCCGCAAGGTCGATTTCAACGTGCGTAGGCTGACCCGCCGTGTAGGTGAGCTGGTCGAGCGTTTTGCCTTCGGTTGTTTTAAGCGTGCCCTGGTCGTTCGTGCTCGCCCAGAATGTGCCGACGCCCTGGAACTCAAGCCTCAATTTGCTTATATCGAAGTCTGCCGCGTCGGGGGTTATGTCGAAGGAAAGCGTTGTGCCGTGGCCGTCGCTGTTATCGGCGTACATATATGCATATGCGTAGTCGGTCGTTGCGTCGAGGTCGAGCACGGCGTCTGCATATGCGTTGTCAGCCTCAATATTGGGGACTTCCTTGGCGTTTGCAAAGAATATGCTGTCGATGCTGAGTTTGCCCGTGCCGCCCCAATAGATATCGAGGCCGCTGTAGCCCGTTTCCGAAACCGCGAAACCGCTCTCTTCGATATCAATAACAACATAATACCAACCGTCGTCGGTTACATAGGGGTTGGACGAATCGAGCGCGGCTATGGGAAGCTGAACGCCCGCGTTCATATCGCGCGTCCAGATTATGTCGCCGTAGGCGTCGTCGGGGTCGCCGAGAGCAAAGCGGAAGCCTGAAAGGTCGGCGCCCTCCTCTCCCTTAACTTTAAGCACGACATAATCGCCCTGCACGGAGCCGAGAGATTTAAACTTGAAGTTGATATAGTCGTCGGCCGCGAGATTGGTTCCGTCGAACACGAGCGCGCCGTCTTTGATTTCGACCTTGTCGCCGTTATTGTACGAAAGTCTGTACTCCATCCCCGCGGGTTCAAGCTCGGGACGGGTGCTCATATCTTCCCACACACCGGTGAAACCGGACTGCGAAACCGAGAAATCGTCCAGAAGGTCGGCGGTAGTCGCGTCGAGTACGGGGATATAGGTATCGGGAACGATAACTTCGAGGTTGGTGAGGTATATGCGCTTTACGGTTGCGCCCGTCTCGCCCGTGTAGCCGAACTTAAAGCCCTTCTCCTCTCCCGTAAGGGTTACGGAATAGCCGTCGTATGCGGCGGGCGTGCTCCACGTCGTGCCGTCGGTCGTGGTCGAAACGGTGAGGCCGGTCGCGTCGCCGTCGACTTCGATAACGGCGTATTTATAATCGCCCACCGCGGTGTCTTTAACTACGGAGAACTCGCCGCCCGTCGTCGTTACGGTGCGTTTTACAACCGTGCCGTAGGTTGAACCGGCCCAGTAGAAACCGGCGTCGGCAACTCTTCCGGTGGCGTCTACCGTATCGCCGCCCGTGAAATTGTTGAGGTATGACGTGTTGTACATTACCGACGCAATATCAATCGTGCCGGTTTCGCCTTCATCGGCAAAGATATGGATAGCCGCAAGGTCAACCGCAGTTACGGCGAAGTCGGTGCCGGGATAAACCTCGTCGGACTCATAGCTTGTAGAAAAACTTATAACGTAGTCCTGCCACTCGGTCGTAAGTTCGGGAAGGCTCTCGCCGTCGGCGTCGAAGAGTTCGTCGAAGCCCCTGGCATATACAGCCGAGTCGCTGTCGGCGCTGGGAGAACGCACGCCGAAATTGAGCTCGGAGAGCGAAACGTCGCCTTCGGGGGCGCGCATTCTCAGCGTTATCGTGCCGCCGCCGCTTGCAACGGTTGCAAGGCTGCCCGAACCCTGTTTGAATATCTGGCTAACCTTGTCGGCAACGGCGGTATCCGCCGTGATGGCGTCGTACGTTACGGAGAGATAAGGTTTTTCGCCGATATCGACGCCGTCGGCGTCAGCCGTTACGGTATCGGATATATCGGCCCTGTCGAAGTCCTCGAAAACGACGTCGTTGCGCGAGTCGAAAACGTGGTCCTTCGTTGCCTCGTCGGCAGATGCGGCGAGAGCTACGCCCGCCGTGAGCGAGCTCGCCATCATTACCGAGAGGGCCGCTACGAGAAACTTTCTTGAGTATTTCATAGGATTTCCCCCTTTAAAAATTTTCAAAGATATTCACAAAAATTTAGTCCTGACCGAGAACTAAATTTTTCGTGATTTTCAGGGACGCCGTCCCTCTTGCCGCGAGATTAAGCGCCCTCATTTTTATAATCGCGGCAATTCACCCTGCTGAGGCGCAGGTATGCGCAAATTGGGTCGCGCTATCGCAGGACGAATGAGCCATTTCATAGCACAATGGACACCCATTGTGCGTGGCGAAATGAGATGAGCAAACGCATATGTAAGCGCGTTTGCGGTGACCGAGCTGCCATGCCATTACTTTAATGGCGGCGAGACACCCTGCTTGCGCACATTATTTATTTTTAGTTCACGAATTTATCGCGCCGGTGGAGCACGATAAATTCCGTAAGTTTGAGGAACCCGGCTCCATTGTGTAAAGGGAGCTGGATTGCAAGGCATAAGCCGAAGCAAGACTGAGGGATTGTGACACATTATAATCGCGCTGTTTTTGCGGCGCATATCTATCCCCCTTTAATCCCACTTAAGCAAAGGGGGACAAGTGGGCACGCATATGCTCGCCCGCCACAGCGTTACGCAACGCGCAACTCATCACGCGGCAAAGCCGCTCATCGTTTATCACGTTGCGCATGGCGCAACTTTTAACTCTTTTACAATCCCCCCTTAGTCCCCCCTTTACACAAGGGGGCTTGAGAGTGCGTTCCCCCTTTACACAAGGGGGGCTTGAGAGTGTGTTCCCCCTTTACACAAGGGGGGCTTGAGAGTGCGTTCCCCCTTTACACAAGGGGGCTTTGAGTGCGTTCCCCCTTTACACAAGGGGGCTTGAGAGTGCGCTCACCCTTTAAACAAAGTGGCTTGAGAGTGCGTTCCCCCTTTACACAAGGGGGCTTGACCGTTGCCCGTCGTCTTGCCTGACTATCAGACCTGTGTACCGTAAACGTAGAGCTCGGAGAGCTGCGCGCCGTAGCGCGTGGAGCTGTTCGACGACCACGTGAGGCGAACGTACCTCGCCTGCACGGGAGTTTCGAGCGTGATGGAATTTACGCTGCCCGTCGAAGGGTCGAAGGTGTATTCCGTGCTCTCTACAATCGTCGTCCAGTCGGTGCCGTTGAGGCTTACTGAGATTTCTATCTGCTGGGTGCGCACTTCCCACGTAAGCAGGGGCGGCAGATGCATTACTATGTTTGATACCGAATACTCACCGGCAAGGTCCACGATAAGGAACGCGCCGTCGCAATCGGAGGGAGCAGTTTCCCAATAGGTGTTTACGTTGCCGTCGACGAGGTTTGTAGGCCCGTATACATCGAAGTATTCGGTGGAATCTATTACCGCCTTGTTTGTCGAAAGCGAGCAGGGATATATTTCGATTTCAGAAATTTCGAGCGTCTCCTGACCGGTCATGCCGTCTACGCGGAAGAAGCGGAGCTGAAGCGCGGAGCTTACGAGGGTTGAAGAGAGCCTGATATCGAAGTAGTTGCCCGTTGCGGGGGTTGCCGTGTAGCTTGCCGCGGATAAGCTGCGCGCGAAGTTGCCGCCCTCTTCCCTGCGGTTGAACACGCTCACGCTCAAATCATAGACGTATGCATTGTCCTCTGCGAGGTAAATTCTCACAACGCTCACCGCGCCCGCTTCGAGCTGCTCGCCGAAGTCGAGAGTGACCGCCGCAAACTCGTCCTCCTCGCCCGTCCAAGTCTTGGCGGAGAAAACAGTCGATTTGTCGCCGTCGAAGGCGTTGGATATGGGATTCTCTTCGCTGTCGAAGGGGCCGCTGCCGTCGTCGTAGGGGTCGGTCGCCCTAGTGCCCGCGCCGTGGGTTACGGAAGCGGTTACAGTGCTCAAATCGCGGGCTTCGCCCATGTAAGCTTCCTGTATGTCAAGAATGGCGAAGTCGGGAACTTCGAGTCCGTGCTGAACCTTGGTTTCAACGACTGTCTTTTCAACGTCCTCCGTAGTGAGCGCAAGGTTGTAGGGCAGAGCCACGCCCGCTCCGAACAGCTCGTACTGAGCTTTTTCAACGGTGACGCCGCTGACGTACGTGTTGGTGGAAAGGCTGATATCCTCCGCGCTCTCCGCCTGCGCGCCCTCTATTTCAAGTCCGCGTATGGTTACATCCGAGATATTCTTTTCGGCGCTCTCGCCGTTCATGCGGCAGACTACGCTGTCCGCCATGGAGAGAACGCGGATATTTTCGAACAGAACGTCAGAAATTGTGCCGCGCTCCTCAGATTCCGACCAGTCGGCGTTGTAGGCAATCGTCATGTCGATGAGATAGTCCTCCAGCCCGTCGAGCTGGTTGTCGCCGAGGGTGCGGGCGTCCTCCACCGTTATGCTCTGGTAGGTTACGTCGGATATGTCGGCGTCGTCGGCGTTGTGGATGCTCATAACCGCCTTGTGGTATGCGTGAACGACGGTTATATTTTTAAAGGTTATGCCGCTCATCGTCTCGCCGTTGGTTTCGTACCCGACCTCCATGCTCTGGGCGAGGTCTGTCCATACGACCACGTTGTCGAATGTGATATCCGAGGTACTGCCGCGGTCGTTGTTCTTGACTACGAGCGTATCGTCCCACGTGCGGACGAAGCCGCCCTTTACGTTTACGTTGGAGCACGACTGAACGGAGATGCCGTCGCCGTTGCCGCGCGCGGTGATTATTTTGAGGTTGTTTATGTTGACGTTTTCGCTGTGGTAGAGCGTAACCGCCCAGCCTGCAGGGTCAAGGAGGGCAATACCCTCTATCGTGACGTTGTTGCAGTAGCGTATTTCGATGGGGAGCGTGTATTCGGAGTCGCTGCGCCTGTCGTAAATTTCGCCGCTGATTATGCCCCTGCCGCGTATCGTTATGTTTTCGAGACTCTCGGCGCGAATCTGGCCGTAAACGTATGCGCCGCCCGCAAGATACAGAGTCTGTCCGCTCTGCATGGGAATGGCGCTCGCCGAATATACGCCGGGACCTATATATATGGTGTCCTCGGGGACGTTGTCCTCTGTTATGGGGTCTTCCTCGATGGGGTTCGCGAAGATATGAAGGGCGTTGTCGGCCGCGTCCTCCACCGTCCCGTCGTTGTATTCGAGCACGTAATTCGCGGAGTATTCGAGGTCAAACTCAATCACGTTGCCGTTTACTTCGGGCTCAACGCCGTAGGAGAGCGGGCGCACCACCACGTCGGTAAGGCTGGTCGCGCCGTTAATTTCAACGCGCATGTGCACAGTGCCCTCGAAATCGAAGGATACGACCTGGTTGTAGTCCTGCGAATAGGTGAAACTGAAAATGCGGTTGTTGTTTACGCGGGTGTCGTAAACGAACAGTTCCTCGTCCTCGACGTAGGCGTTGAGTTTGGAGGAGCTCTCCATAAGTCCGGGGCCCTCGTACACGGTAAGCTTTGTTTCGGTTACCGTTCTTTCGGGCTGTTCAATCGTCGGAGCGTCGGTCGAAGGGTCGGTCCCCGGATTGGAGTCGGGGCCGGGCTCGTCGGGGCCGCACGCGCCGAAAACGAACGTGCCGCAGAGGGCAGCGGCCGTGAGTAAACTTGCGATAATGCGTTTGAATTTCATAAAACCACCTTATTCCTTAAAAATTTTTTATGGGCAGTCGCTTATGCCGTGGAGAAGTTTGCCGATTTTTATTATCTTGTTCTGCGCGGGGTGTGCCGCCGTTTGCCGTTCGGGGGATTGCCGCGCCGCTATTTTGCGGAAACTATTTCAACCGCTATATCGTCGCCGAACTGCGAGAGATATTCGTCGGTGCGGCTCGATACGAAGCTTGCGCCCGTGACGGTGAAACTTTCGTCCTGAACGAAAGTGAAGTTTCGAAGGTATTCTTCACCCGTGGACGTAAAGGAACATTCCTCCTCCGTAGGGCGGCCGCCCGCGAGGGCTATGTTTTTTACCGTTACGTTGTCTACGTAGCGGTTGCTCTCGAAGCCTATGCGCGAATCGTAGCACCCGCCCATCACGGCGGTAAACCTGCGCGCAGATATCACGTTTACGTTTTCCACCGTAACCCCGTCGACGTTGCCGAGCGGGGTCGGGTCGGTGTGCTGGTCAGACCACGTGGGGGAATACAGCACGCGGAAGTCGATTATTCCCGCGCCGTCGGCGGCGTTTCTGCCGTCCTCTACCGTTATGTTGCGCCATACGACGTTCTTTATTTCGGCGTTGTTGGCGTTGTGTATGCTCATCACCGCAAGGTTCATGGCGTGAAGCACGGTTATGTTGTCGAAGGTTATATTTTCAAACTTTTCGCCCACCGTTTCGTAGCCGAGTTCCATGCTCTGAGCAAGGTCTGTCCACACGGTGCAGTTCGTGAACGTTATGTTTTCCGTTTCGCCGTAAACCGTTCTGTCGTCCCAGCGGGGATAATTTTTAACGACGAGCGAATCGTCCCAACTGCGCACAAAGCAGCCGTCTACCTCTATGTTTTTGCACGATTGCAGAGAGATTCCGTCGCCGTTCGAGCGCGAGGAGATTATCTTTACGTCGTCAATCTTCGAATCTTCGATAAAGTAGAAATTTACGCACCAGCCTGCGGGGTCGAGCACAAAAAACTGCTTTAAAATAACGTTCGAGCAGTAGTTGAACTCGAGGGGAACGGTTACCGTGCCCGCGTTTGCGTCGCGCTCGAACGCGCTGCCGTCTATCACGCCCCTGCCCGCTATCATGATATTTTCGGCATTGTTTGCCGAAAATTTTGCACGGACTACCGCGCCGTCCTCCAGATATACGAGGGTGTCGGACGAGAGGGTTACGACGTTATTATCCGAAATGCGTTCGTCGTTTTCGGCGGTATGCAGCCCCGCTTCGAACACCATTACGTTTTTATAGCCCGAAATATCGGCCGCGCCGTCTGACTCGTCGTAGTCGCTGACAAAGAAGTGAATGGCGTCGTACGCCTCGCCGTTGATTTCGAGGACGTATTCGCCGGCGCTTGAAAAGGTGAAAGTGAGCTCGTTTTCTTCGATGTTTGCAATGGGGGTTATCTTTGCCGAAAGCGGACGGACGACGGAGGAATAGTTTATCTCCGTCTGAGGCCTGACGGTAACGGTTGCCGTGCCGTCGAGCTCCAGAAGGCACACGCCGTTTTGCACCCTGCGATAATTGTTGGCCGTCCAGCTCTGCGAGGTGTTCACCATAACCGAATATACGGGAATTTCTTCGCCGTTTATATAAACTTCGGCGCCCGAATAGCGCTCGACGCCCTCGGGTATATCGTAAACACGCACTCTGTTGGTTTTTGCCGTGCCCGTCACGTCATCCCCGCCATCGCCGGGCGTGCCGCCTTCGGCACACCCGGCAGCCATGGAGAATATGGAGAAACATATGACTAAAATCGAAATTAATATTTTTTTAAAATTTTTCATAACCTTAAATATAAACAATAGCTCAATTGACTGCGGCATATATGCGGGGCAATTTAAACTTTATCCGCAATTTAAGCCGTAAGGAGTTACGAGATTTTAATTTCCAGCTTTTTATCGTACACGGCAGATTTTGTGAGGTCTATGCCGAAGCTGACCGTATTTTCGCCGCCCTTATAGGGTACGGCAATCTCCTTGCCGCAGAACGAACATACCGCAAATTTGCGCCTGCCGTAGTCGCATACCCTTATTATGTCTGCGGTGAAAGTATCTTCGTCGGTTACCGAGAACTCGTAGAATTTAAGTTCCATATCTTCGCCGAAAATCTTTCTGTCGCTCGCGCCGAGCAGGCGCTTGAGTACGGGATAGGGGCAGGTTATCTTGGTTCCGCCCACGTCGATGTCTATGTCGAAAGCTCTCTTTTCCTCTTCCGGAAGAGCTTCGCGCGATTTTTTGTCGAGCGGGCGCTTTATGAGCTTTACGTCGACGACGTTCTCCGTGCTGAGGGCGGAAACCTCCTCCGCGCCCTTAAACGTCGCCATATGCCAGTCGATATCGATATCGGCGTATCCGCCGACCTCTTCGGCAAACAGCGCGTAGAATTTTACGCCGCCGACCTCTATGCGCGCAAGGTATCCCTCTTTGAGCTTTTCACACTCGAGCACCTTCGCCCTCTGCGTGCCGCCGGGCAATACGGCGTATGAAGGGAGCACCATATCGTACCCGCCCGCAAGCGATGAGAGAGCGGGCGGAAGCGCGAACTCCGCCGTGCCGATTTGCAGTTTGCCGCCCTTTGCGACAACGGGGATGTCGTTGTACGAAACATAGCGGTTTGAGATGCATACCTCCGTTTCCTTGTCGAAGTAGTGCACCTTGTTAAAATTAATGGTTACCTTTATTTTGTCGCCGCTCACGTAAGGGCTTGCGCCCTCGGTTTTGATGACTGCGGGATAAATTCCGTTTTCGTAGTCGGTTGCGCCGTTCACCGCAAAGTCGCAGTACAAAAGCGTTTCGCGGCCGAGCATTTCGGTGTTGGTTATCACGCACTCCGCGCCTTCGTCCGATATTACGAAATCTTCGGGACGGACGCCCATTGTGACCGTTTTGCCGAGATACTTCTTTTCAAACTTCTTTACATCTTCCGCCGAAAATTCAAGTTTCAGCCCGCCCGCGAACGTTACGGAGGCAGTTTCGCCGTCGACGTTTACAACCGCGTCGAGGAAGTTCATCGAGGGCGTTCCGATAAAGCCTGCGACGAACAGATTTGCTGGATATTCGTAGAGGTTGGCGGGCGTATCAATCTGCTGAATCGTGCCCTTTTTCATGACGACGATTCTGTCGCCCATGGTCATAGCCTCTACCTGGTCGTGTGTTACGTATATAAATGTCGTCTTTAACCTGTTGTGGAGCTTGGTTATTTCGCTGCGCATCTGCGTGCGGAGCTTTGCGTCGAGGTTCGACAATGGCTCGTCCAGAAGGAACACCTTGGGATTGCGAACCATCGCCCTGCCGAGCGCCACCCTCTGCCTCTGGCCGCCGCTCATCGCGCCGGGTTTTTTGCCGAGGTACTCTTCGAGCCCCAGAATTTTTGCAATCTCTATCACGCGGGTATAGATGCGCTCGCGCTTGGTTTGCCAAAGCCTTACAGGCCATAAAAGCGAGTTAAAAAAGGGCGTATTGAAGTTGAAAATCTTTTTTAGCCTGTGCTTAAAACCCTTTTTGGAATTTTTACCCGATGTTACGGCTTCCTTTACCTCTTCGGCCTTTTCCGCCTCTTCGTTCTTCTCTTCGGTAAGCTTTTTGCGGGGATAAACTTCTTCGGCGCGGCGCCTTATTTCGGCCTTCTCTTCCTTGGTGAGTTTGGTCATTTTGAGGGGGAAAGCCATATTGTCGGCAACGGTCATGTGCGGATAGAGCGCATAGTTCTGGAAAACCATGGCGGTATCGCGCAGTTTGCAGTCGATATCGTTTACTACGACGTCGTCTATTTTAAGTTCGCCCGCGGAAATCTCCTCGAGCCCCGCAATCATGCGCAGCACCGTCGACTTGCCGCAGCCGGAGGGGCCGACGAACACGATGAACTCCTTGTCGTCAATCTCCATAGAGAAGTCGTTCACCGCCTTGGTGCCGTTTGGATAAACTTTATAAATATTCTTTAAACTCAGACTTGCCATAGCCGTTCCTCGCACTCACATTTATAGTTACATTTTAACAATATTTGTTAATTTCTTCAATGCGGTAAAACTGTTAAGAGGTTGGAAAAACTGCTATTGAATTATCGATTGGAGCGTATCAATGCGAAATTTTGGTGACAGATGATGTCGCGCTATGGTGGAATCGGCAAAAAATTTGCGTGAAATACATAAAATAACGCCGCCCGCAGGCGGCGTACGCTATATAATATGGTAAAAAACAAAACAATTTTTGCCTGTTAATTTTTAACAATCGCGGCGGTTGAGAGAAAGTATCGCCTGTCCGCCGTCTGCCGAAAAGCGGAGCAGTTTTTCGCCTTCCGCCTCCTCCGCAAACAAATTTACGGCGGCGGGTGCGCGGCGCGAACGCGTTACGATATAGTAATTGCCGCCGCAGGCGTCCATACAGCAGGAATAGCGGGTGTAAAAGCCGCCGTTTTCCGTTCCGCACGCGCCGCGCGGAACTTCGACGGAAGAGAGGACGTCGAAGAACATTCCGAGCGCCTCCTCCCCTTCGAGCGATGCCGGGGCGTTGCCGCGCACGAACGCCGCCCGCACGAAGCGCGACTGCGGCGAAAAATCGCCCGGAAGCCCGAAGGCGCCCAACCCTGCGCCGTATGGCGAGAGAGAAAGCCCCTTTGCAAAGTTGTTTTGCGGCGGGCGGGCAGAGAGAGACATATAGTTTGCAAGATTTTGCATGTGGTATAAAAAGGGCGGGTTGTTGGTGAGAACGCCCGCGGGATTTTCGTACACATTCAGCCCCGAGGATGTGCACTCCACGGTGAGCGTGCGGGAACCGTCGGCGATTAGCCAGTGCAGTTCGGCGGGCGGAAGGTCGGGCGAGAAACTTTCGGGAGTGATATTTATATTTTCAAGCGCGGCCGCCGCCTCGTCGGCGCTTGCAAAGCTCCCGAGAACGTACGGAATAAATTCGAACTGTGCAAGGTTGGTTTTGCCGCTCTTCGCGGGAAAGTAGTGCGCGTTGCCGATAAAATTTAGTCCCGCGGCGCACAAACCCCTTTCGTTCATGCCGTCGAAAAAGAGCGGATAGCCGCCGGAAACAATCGCCGCGCCCACGACGGCATATTTGCGGATTGACCCACGGATATACCGCAACGAAAGGGGAAATTTGCGCGGCATTACCACCACTTCCGCGCCGTAATCGCGGTCGGCGTCGAGCGTGCGCCCGAAGAAAAAAGTTTTTGCATTATATGCTATCGCAGTGCACATAAAAACAGTATGCGCAAGATAAAAAATTTTTTTTGAGTTTATATTTATTTTTTTAATTGCACCACACATAAGCCGCGACGGAACAAAAAAATGGCGCCGCATTGCGTTTGCAATGCGGCGCCATTTTTACTGACGAAAATTTATTTTACCGGCTCAGCCGAGAGATGTAAGCTTGCCCGTATTGAGGTCATACTGCCATATTGCGGAAGGATCGTCGAAATTTTCGTTGGCAACCCAGAGTACCGTTTTTTGGGTGAGGTTGTAAACGGCGCTGTGCACGGTTACGCCGCCACCGCCGTTCCACGTTCTCCTGCCTACCGCCTGCAATATATCCATCGCCGCCTGTTCGTCCTTCACAACTCCGCTGACCGCCGAGAGTTGCGAATTTATATAGTCGTACCTGTCGGCGCCCTGCGCCGCGTCGTCGGACTCGCCGTCGTAATAGCCGGGCGTTATAATGAAGTTTGTGATTGTCTGGAAGTTGAAATCGGAACCTTCGAGCAGTTCGTCGTACATGGGGTCGTCGTTATAGATGACGTTGAGCGTGCGCGCGGAACCGTCGTTGTCCTCAGAGTCGGTCACGCCCTCGGCGGGCACCCACTCCAAAATGCCGCTCCTGCCGCTCGCGTCGGCTATCATATAGTGGAAAGAGGTGTTCGCCGAATCGTGGAGGTTATAGTTTTGTATGAGCTCCACCGCCTCGTCCACGTCGTCGGCATAGTCGAGCACGAGGCGGAGCATGGTCGTGGAAGTAATGTTATCCTTAGCCGCGTCCTGCTGGTTCGTGGATACGGTGTCCTTACCCTGGTAGGACATATATATGCCGCAGCTTACGCCCGCGTCGTTTATCCCGTCGAGCGGGGCATAGGGCGAAGCAAGGCAGGTCACTTTGTCTAAAAGCCCCTCCACGTCGCCGTTTATATCAACGCCCACGTAGTTCAAATCTACAGTGGAGAAAGATTTGTGCCTGCCCTCGCCGGGGTCGCATATGGTGAGGCATACGTTGGTTTTGTTGAAGTCGTAGTTTCTGGCGAAGAGTATGTCGCCGTTTTCGGCCTTTGCAATGAAGGAAGAGCAGCCGATGTCCGTTTCGCCAATCTCCATATTTATAAGACCGCGTGTAATGTTGCCCGTTATAAAATCGATAAGCTCGCTGTCGCCCGAAGCTCCGCCCTGCGCGAGGAACTCGTCGAAATAGAAATCGCCCATAACCTCCATGCTGTAAACAGAGCCCTCTTTGTTGTCGTCGTTGCGGGCGCGCAGGTGCGTGAACGTGCGCAGAGTTTCAATCTCGTACGCCCATTCCCACGCGAACGCTATGCCGAGGCAGCCGAGCGCGAAAATAATTACCGCGAGCACTATGCACAGCACGCGCCACCAGATTCTGCGTTTTTTCTTTGTCGTTTCCATTGACCTTTTTTGTTCTCCTTAAAAAATAAAATTTACCCCGCGAAAGGCTATCCCCGGCGGGTCATTCATGAGGGCGCAAAACCGCGCGCCCCGATTTACCTGCCGTTTTTTATAAGCCCTTCGTAATACGTTTCGAGGTTGGAGGCGATTGAATAGAGCGATTTATAGAGAATAATCCTTTCGGGCTCCGTCAAATCTTTGCCCGCTGCGCTGACTGCCGCCGCCGCGCGTACGTTTATGAATCCGCACAGCTTTTTCCCCTCGTCGGTGAGCCGGATTTCGGCATTATACGCCCCCGCGGGATAGGTAATATATCCCTTTTCTTTGAGAAGGGAGAGCGCGCGGGAAATTGCCGCCTTGTCTTCGGAGGTGAGCCTGCACAGCTCCACCGCCGTTACGGGCGAAAGCCCCGCAAAGTATATGCACATGACGTGAATGGCTTTTAGGCCGTACGACTCCATCTCGAACAGCTTTATCTTTTGAACGAGCTTGCCGAGCTTTAAAATCGTAACGGTGAAATTTTCGAACCTGCCGTCCATATCTTCCGCTCCTTTTGCAAATGCAGGTAAAATTGATTAATCAACATCGGAGATTATAGCCGCTTTTTTTGCGCTTGTCAAATAAAATCGTTGATAACTCAACAAATTTCACATTTAAATCCGTGCGGCGAAAAGATAAAAAATAAATCCGTCCGCGGGCTCCTTTAAGAGCCCGCGGACGGACGATAAATTTATGTTATTTAAGGGATATATGGGCATCAATTAAGTTTTTATCAAGAAAATAGTTTACAATATTTTGCAGCTTGCGCGCTGAAAAAAGTTTAATTAAATGCCCTGTCTATGTCTGCGGCGAGCACGCAGTCGGCAGTGGACTTATTTGTGGCGATGGGTACGTCGTATACCACCGCTATGCGCAGAAGCGCGCGCACGTCGGGGTCGTGCGGGAGAGCGGTGAGCGGGTCGCAAAAGAAGATTACGGCGTCTATCTTTCCCTCGGCAAGGTGCGCGCCAATCTGCTGGTCGCCGCCGAGCGGGCCCGAAAGAAAGCCCTTTACGTCAAGCCCCGTCGCCTCGGAAACGCGGCGGGAAGTCGTGCCCGTGCCGCAGATGTCGTATTTTGCGAGCACGTCTTTGCGCGAGAGCGCCCATGCAACCATTTCGTCCTTCTTGTTGTCGTGCGCGATGAGCGCAATGGTCTTTTTTGCCATAATTTTATACCGCCGTAATTATATTTTTTTGCAAGCCATACAGGGCTATGCGTATATCAGAACCCCGAGGAAATTTCAGTATATTCGGAGAGGTCTTCGGGAAGGTCGTCAGCAGCTTTGTCTGAGAACAAAAACCAGCTTTCGTAGTCTATGTTGAGGGCAAAAGATACATCTACCCCGTCCGCTTCCATACTGAAATCTGTGCTTACATCCGCCACACTGCCGTAGCCGAGGAGCAGGCCGCTGTCTTTATCGAAATTAAGATATAAATCATAGCAGCGGAAGCGCATACTGTCGAGAATATCGTCCACCGTAACGCCTGTTTCGGCGGTCATTTCAGCGAAAAGCTCTTCGTTCATTCCCGCCCAGGCATTCACGTCGAGCGAAATTTTTACTTTAAACGTTTCGCTGTCGTCAACATATATGGCGGCGCCCGCCTGACCGAGAGCATCGAGTATGGGACTGAGGTCGGCAAAACCGCTGCCGCTCTCTATAACCAGACTGCCGAAAAGGTCGGAAAAGTCGGTTCTGAACTTGCCTGAAAATGTGTTTTCGGCCTCACCGACCGACATACGCGCCGAACCGTCTATGTAGAAATAATTATTGTCGTTATAGCAGGAGCCGTCGAACCGTTGAGTTACGGTAACGGCATCGGACGAAGACGACGTGGGAGCCGTCATTGCATACGAGAGGTCGTAATACATTTCTCCGCTTCCGCGCAATGAAGGCGATTCGGGGGTGCCGTAAAGCGTCATTATATGGTCGAACCTGACGTCTGTATCAGCGCTCAACATATAATTTACGGGAACAGAGTTTTCTGTGCCTGTGGCGCTTATACTGAAATCGATATTACCGTCTGCATAAAAGCGGGCGTTATAGCTCCAATCTTCCGACGATGTATCGCCGAGCGCCGTATCGTAACTTGCCTCCGACAAATATTCGCGCACCTCGGTTACCTGTTCTGCGGTGGCTTCGGTTGTAAAGTCGCCGTCTATCATATTGCCGTCGCCGCAGGCCGAAAGGGCTGCAAGCGAAAAAGTAAAGCCTACGCACAGCGAAAGAGCCGCGCATACCTTTGCAAATTTTTTCATAATCAGCCTCCTTATCTCGTTTTGCCGAAAGGGCGGGCACGCGGCCGCGCTATGGCAACGGCCCGTCGGCGGGAGCCATCGCCTTCGGCAATTACATTATAGTATGTATGCAACAATTTGTCAATAAGCGAAATCGAAGGCGCAGCGCGCAAAAAAAGCGGCGCGCCCCAGCGCGCCGCCGCATCAGTTATGAATTGCTTTTGGACACAATTAGTGATGAACGGGCTTTGCCCGCGCGATGAGTTGCCTTGCGGCAACGTTACGGCTTACACCGCAATCAACCCTTGGAGATGCGAGCTTTTTTCTACCATTCCCTACCCTCCCCTAAGCAAGGGGAGGCTTGCTGGGGTTGAGATTTCTCCGTGCGTTCCCTTCGGTCACTTAGTCGAAATGACAATTATTATTAAAAATAATTAACGGCGCAAGGCGAATTTAGTTCGCCGTTAAGCGCGACCCAATTTGCAGCGAAAGCTGGCTCACTGGAAGTGAATTCGCGCGACTTTATATTCGTGGGGCCCAAGAAGTCGCGCGAAGAGACGAACATTGCAGTTCTTCAAACAGCGGGCACCCGCTGTTTGTGCAATGCGAGATGAGCGAGGGCAAATCATAGCCCGAGCGGTGACCGAGCGCGGCGGTTTATATACCGCACGCCGCGCGAGACCTTAGTTTCTCAAACTCACGGAATTTTTCGGGCGCGACCCGCACGAAAAATTCGTGATTACGTTACGGGTTCAGAGAAGCAAGCACTATCCCTCCGTCTTGCCTTTGGCAAGCCACCTCCCTTATAGCTAAAGCGATAAAGGAGGCAAGTCGGCGAACGCGGAACGCCGTGAAGGAGCTTACAAAGACGTAAGTGACTGAACGGAACCGTAAGCGCGACAAAGTAATGCGAAGCATATACGAGGTCAAGTGGAGTAAATTTGAAATAGGAATCAGTATGCGCGGGCGAAGATGACCACATGCTCCGCCTTTTTGCCGCATACGGCGCAGGTTTCGGCAGTTTCGCCCTCGGCATACACGCGCGCGGTGGCGGCGGTTTCGGCCTTTATTTTATCCTCGCACTCGCGGCAGCCGCACCAGCCCGCCTTTACGAAGTTGCCTCCCTCTACGCCCTTCAGAATGCCCGCCACGTCGTTTGCGTAGACGATGCGCCTGTCGCGCCTTGCCCTTGCCGCTTCGAGCATATCCTTCTGCACTGCGGAGAGCAGGTCTTTTACGGCGGCAACTATGCCGTCCAATGCGTATTCGCCCTTTTCGAGCTTGTCGCGGCGGAAGACGAGCGCCTTGCCCGCCTCTATGTCGCGGGGGCCGAGCTCTATGCGCAGGGGCACGCCCTTCATCTCCCATTCGTTGAACTTCCAGCCGGGGGAGTTATCGGAATCGTCGAGTTTTACGCGTACGCCCGCGTCCCCGAGCAGTTTTTTGACCTCGGCACACTTTTCCATTACGCCCGCCTTTTTTGCGGCGATGGGTACGATTACAACCTGAACGGGCGCGACGACGGGCGGCAGGCAGAGCCCGCGCTGGTCGCCGTGCGCCATGATAAGGGCGCCTATCAGCCTTGTGGATACGCCCCAGCTCGAGGTGTATGCGTATTTCAAAGCGCCGTCTTTATCCAGAAACTTTATGTCGAACGCCCTGGCAAAATTCTGGCCGAGATAGTGCGAGGTGCCCGCCTGCAAGCTCTTGCCGTCGTGCATCATCGCCTCCATGCCGAAGGTCGCAACCGCGCCGGCGAACTTCTCCTTTTCGGTCTTTTTGCCCGTTATAACGGGAATGGCAAGGCAGTTTTCGGCGAACTCCTTATAGACGTTCAGCATCTTTATGGTCTCTTCGAGCGCCTCCTCCTCGGTGGCGTGGGCGGTGTGCCCCTCCTGCCACAAAAATTCGGAGGTGCGCAGGAAAGGTCGAGTCGTCTTTTCCCAGCGCATTACGTTTGCCCACTGGTTCATGAGCACGGGCAAATCGCGGTACGACTGTATCCACTTTGAATACATGTTGCCGAATATGGTTTCGGACGTGGGGCGTATTACGAGCGGTTCCGAAAGTTCCTCGCCGCCTGCGTGGGTGACCACCGCCACTTCGGGCGCGAAGCCCTCGACATGCTCCTTTTCTTTCGTCATGAAGCTCATGGGAATGAGGAGCGGGAAGTATGCGTTTTCGTGTCCCGTCTCCTTAAAGCGCCTGTCGAGCTCCTTCTGAATGTTCTCCCATATGGCGTATCCGTAGGGGCGGATTACCATAGTGCCCTTTACGGGGCCGTAATCTACCAGCTTGGTCTTTAACACCACGTCGGTGTACCACTGGGGGAAATCGCTCTCTATATCTGCAATCTGAGCTACAAACTGATTGTCATTTGCCATGCAAAAAAACCTCTGGTTATCGTAAACTATGCAATGATTATAGCACAAGCGCCGTTAAGCCGCAAATGATTTAAAGAGGGCAAAAAAATTAAAATGCGCGCGGGGCAAATATTTTTTGCGAATATACTTGTGTTCGGGCGGCTAAAAATGTATAATGTAATAGAATATGGCAGATATGGATATCAGAAAACTTAAAAGCGGAACGGACGTGCGCGGCGTTGCCTCGCCCATACTCGGCAGGAAAGTTACTTTAACCTGCGACGCGGCGGAGCTGATTGCGCGCGCCTTCTGCACATGGCTTGCACGCAGGACGGGAAAAGATACCCTTAAAATAGCCGTCGGGAACGACAGCAGAATTACCGCGGGCGAACTTGTGGCGGCATTTGAAAAGGGCGCGGCGGAGAGCGGCGCCGAGGTGTTTTACACGGGGCTTTCGTCCACCCCCTCCATGTTCATGATTTTGCAGGACAAAGGCAGGGCGTACGACGGCTCGGTTATGGTGACGGCCTCGCACCTGCCCGCAGACAGGAACGGACTTAAATTTTTTACGCCCGAGGGCGGGCTCGAAGGCGGCGACGTCGACGAGATACTCGAAATTGCGGCGAAAGGCGTATTTACAGAAGGAAAGGGCGGCGTGCACGGCGACTATTTCATGGACGAATACAGCGCGCAGCTTGCAGAGCGCGTGAGAAAGGCGTGCGGCAGCGAAAAGCCGCTTGAAGGCAA
This sequence comes from Candidatus Coproplasma stercoravium, assembly GCA_018713165.1. GTDB lineage: Bacteria > Bacillota > Clostridia > Christensenellales > Borkfalkiaceae > Coproplasma > Coproplasma stercoravium. The sequence goes on from DVFR01000025.1 coordinate 50,492, forward strand.
GAAGATTATAGTCGACGCGGGCAACGGCGCGGGCGGATTTTTTACCGAAAAGGTTTTGAAGCCGCTGGGCGCGAACACAGACGGCAGCCTATACCTCGAACCCGACGGAACGTTCCCCCACCACGCGCCCAACCCCGAAGATAAGGTTGCGATATCGGCGCTTAAAAAGGCCGTGCTCGAAAACCACGCCGACCTGGGCATAATATTCGACACCGACGTCGACCGCGCGGGCGCCGTGGACGTAAAGGGCGAAGAGATAAACAGAAACAGGCTGATAGCGCTCGTTTCGGCAAGGCTGCTCGAAAAGAGGCCGGGCACTATTGTAACCGACTCGGTGACGAGCGACGGGCTTACGAAATTCATCGAAGAGCGAGGCGGAAAACACCACCGCTACATGCGCGGATACCGCAACGTGATTGACGAGTGCAAGAGGCTGAACGACGCGGGCGAATACTCGCCCCTCGCCGTGGAAACTTCGGGGCACTGCGCCTTTAAAGACAACTACTTTTTAGACGACGGGGCGTACCTCGTAACCGAAATACTGATAATACTTGCAGAGCAGCTTAAAAAGGGGCAGCGGCTTGCCGACCTTATAAAGGGGCTGGAAGAGCCCGCCGAGGCGGCGGAGATAAGGCTGCCGATAAACTGCGACGACTTCCGCGAATACGGAAAAACAGTGCTCGAAAAGGTGGCGGAAAGCGCGCCTGCGATAAGCGGCGCGAATGTTGCGCCGAACAACTACGAGGGCGTGAGGATAAACTTCGACAAGGAGCACGGCGACGGCTGGATACTTATAAGGCTGAGCCTGCACGAGGCGATAATGCCTATCAACACCGAATCGAACGAAAAGGGCGGCTGCGAAAAGATGGCGAAAGCCCTGCTTGAAATTATATGCGGGTTTGAAAAGCTCGACTGCGCCGCGCTTGAAAATTTTATTTCAAAATAAGAAGGGCGGCTTTGCCGCATACTTGATAAAAAGGGCGCGCTGCGGCCGCATAATTTACCGAAACCATTCCGCAAGGCTATACGCTTTGGGAAAAACATAAACCAAAAGCTTTAAAAAATACATTCAAAGGAGATTTTATTATGTCTGTTCAGCAGAAAAGCGTAGACACGATAAGGATTATTTCTTCCGAGGCTATCCAGAAAGCAAATTCAGGACACCCCGGCATTTGCATAGGCGCGGCGCCTATAGGCTTCGAACTTTTCAGCGATTTTTTGAGATTCAGCTACAAAAACCCCAAGTGGGACAACCGCGACAGGTTCGTGCTTTCGGCAGGTCACGGCTCGATGCTGCTTTACAGCCTTTTACACCTCTTCGGATACGACCTGACGATGGACGACATAAAAAATTTCCGTCAGCTCGGCTCCAGAACGCCCGGTCACCCCGAATACGGCAAGACCGCCGGCGTCGAGACTTCGACAGGCCCCCTCGGACAGGGACTTGGCAACGCAGTCGGCTTGGCCGTTGCCGAGGCATACCTTGCAGCTAAATTCAATAAGCCCGAGTTCCCCGTGGTCGACCACTTCACCTACTGCCTCTGCGGCGACGGCTGCTTAGAGGAGGGCATAGGTTACGAGTCGTGTTCGTTTGCGGGAGCGCAGAAGCTGGGCAAGCTTATTTTATTGTACGACAGCAACAACATGACGATTGAGGGCAACATAGACTGCACCTTCAGCGAGGACATCCCCACGAGATTTGCCGCACAGGGCTGGCAGGTGCTGCGCGTCGACGACGCCAACAACCTCCTCCTTCTCCGCGCGGCGATAAAGAAGGCGCAGAGCGATTTGACGCGCCCCACCGTTATCATATGCAAAACGGTTATCGGCTACGGCTCGCCCCTTGCAGATTCGCCCGACGTGCACGGCGCGCCCATGGGCGAAGAAAACCTTGCAAAAACCAAGGAATTTTTCGGCTGGAAGGAAGAGCCCTTCACCGTGCCCGCGGACGTTAAGGAATACTGCAAAAAAATTGCCGACGAAAAACTTAAATACGAGGAAGAATGGAACGAGCTGTTTGCAAAATACGAACAGGCTTATCCCGAACTCGCCGCAGAATACAAGAGATTTATGGGCGGCATCGAACCCGACTTCAAAAAGATTGAGGGACTGTTCGACTACTCCGCGCCCGAGGCAACCCGCGCGAGCGGCGGCAAGGCGCTTGCTAAAATTTCACAGCTCATGCCCAACATAATGTCGGGCTCGGCCGACCTCGCCCCCTCCACCAAGACCGAACTTAAAGGCGCGGGATACTTCTCGCCCGAAAACAGGCTGGGCAGGAACATACACTACGGCATACGCGAGCACGCAATGGCGGCGATATGCAACGGCATTCAGTTGCACGGAGGGCTTCAGGCGCTCTGCTCCACATTCTTCTCCTTTGCAGACTATATGAAGGCGGGCATAAGAATGAGCGCGCTGATGAACATACCCGTGATATACGTTATGACGCACGACTCGATAGGCGTCGGCGAGGACGGGCCCACCCACCAGCCTATGGAACAGCTCATATCGCTGCGCTCCATACCCAATATAAAGGTATTCCGCCCCTGCGACGGCAGGGAGACGGCTGCGGCTTACGTTTCGGCGCTCACGCAGTCCAACCCCACCGCCATCGTTCTCACGAGGCAGAATCTGCCGCAGTACCCCGGCACGGGACTCAAAGCCCTGCTCGGCGGATATGTTTTAAGCGACTGCGAGGGCACGCCCGACGTTATACTCATCGGCACGGGCTCGGAGATAGAGCTGTGCATGGGCGCGAAGGACATACTTGCCTCAAAGGGCAGGAAAGTCAGGGTCGTTTCCATGCCCTGCATGGAGGAGTTCGAGAGGCAGACGCAGGAATATAAAGACAGCGTTCTTCCCCCCGCGGTAAAGGCGCGCGTATGCGTTGAAGCGGCTTCGCACTTTGCATGGTACAAGTACAGCGGCGACTGCGGAGAGGTTATAGCGATGCACTCCTTCGGAACCTCCGGCCCCGCAAAACAGCTCTTCGAATATTTCGGCTTCACCAAAGAAAACGTTGCCGAAAAGGCAGAACTTTCGATAAGCAAGGCCGCGGCGCAGTTCAACGCGTATGCGGCGGCTGTTAAAGCATCTGAAAAGAAATAAAATTTACGCTGTTTAAGGGGCGGGCGCGTGCGCCCGCCCCTTTATTAAATTATATAACCGAAAAAGGGGAAATTATGGATATTGAAAAACTCTATTTAAAGAGGCAATCCACAAGGAAATATTCGTCCGAAAAGGTGACCGACGGGGAACTTGAAAGAATTTGCAGGCTGGGGGCTTTGGCGCCCTCGGCGAAAAATTCTCAGCCGTGGAAAATGTTTGCCGTAAACGGCGAAAAAGCAAAAGAATTTTCTGCCTGCGTGCAGATGCTCGGCGCGAACAAGTGGGCGAGCGGCTGCCCCGCCTTTATCGCGATAGAGCTCAACCGCAGCAAGTTCGACGAAAAGATTGCCGAGCGCTTTACCTTTGCCGACTTTGCGGGCAACGATATAGGCCTGCTCACGGCGTATATCACGCTCGCCGCGGAGGACATGGGCTTGCAGACGTGCATCCTCGGCATACGAAACGAAAAGGAAATCGCCGGATTTTTGGGCGAACCCGAAGGCTCGCGCTTTCCGCTGGTGATTGCCGTGGGACACGCCGAAGAGGGATACGAAATACGCCCCAAAGACAGAAAGCCGTTTGAGGACGTGTTTAAGCTTATAAAATAGGCAGAAAAGCATTTTGATATACTTAAATATTGAATATAAACCGGCCGCGAGCGCAAATTTTGCGCCCGCGGCTTTATACGTTTTGCCCGATTAAATTATTTAAAATATGCCTATATGCGCGGCTGCGCACACTTTCAGCCGTGCACCGACGGTGCCACGGCTTTTATTCGGCCTTGGAGGCGTTTTCGCGGGCGGTTGCCAGCATCAGCTTGATTCTGTTCTCCTGGTTTACGCGCGTTGCCGAAGGGTCGTAGTCCACCGCCACGATGTTCTCGTTCTGATAGAGATTTTTGAGCGTACGGATTGCACCCTTGCCCGCAATATGGTTGGGCAGGCAGCCGAATGGCTGGGCGCACACGATATTCTCCGTGCCCGTTTCGGCGAGCGCCGCCATCTCGGCGGGAATGAGCCAGCCCTCGCCCATCTTTACACCCTGGTTTAAAACCTTGTCGGCGCACCTCCTAAGATGCTCGAAGTCGTGAATGGGCTCGAATGTGCCCTCCCTTTCAAACAATTTTATAATATTTTTCTGCATACGGTGCAGAATTGAATACAAAATTTTGTTCGCCGCGTAAAAAAGACCCTTTTTGCCGTAAAGGTCGCCGTCGTTGATGTTGTTGACCACGCAATAGAGCACGTAGTCCATCAGCACGGGCACGACGGGCTCGCAGTCCTCGGAGAGCAAAAATTCCTCCAGGTGGTTGTTGCCCAGCGCCGAATACTTTACGTAAATTTCGCCGACGATGCCCACCTTTACCTTTTTGATGTTTTTGCGGGGCACGGCGGCAAACGCCGCGATAATATGCCCGATGACCTTTTTGTAGCGCGCGTAGCCGCCCTTTTCAAACTTCGAGAGCACATAGTCCATGAGCTCGTCGCGCACCTTGTCTGCGGCGCCCTCCCGCTCTTCGTAAGGTTTGGTCTGGTTGTAGCACCACATAATCGCGTCGCCGTAGAACACGGCAAACGCAAGCTTTAAAAGAAGCTTTACCCCTATCGGGAAGGACGAATCTTTTTCCAGACCCGAAAAGTTGAGCGACATTACGGGCACCTGCGGGAACTCGGCTTTTAGCGCCTTGCGTATAAGCGGGATATAGTTGGAGGCGCGGCAGCCGCCGCCCGACTGGCTCATGATAACCGCCGTGCAGTTTACGTCGTATTTGCCGCTTTTGAGCGCGTCGATATACTGCCCCACCGTGCACAGGCAGGGATAGCACGTATCGTTGTGCACGTGCTTTAACCCCTCGTCGATAACCGCGCGCGAATCGTTTTTGAGCACCTCCACGTCGTACCCCTCAAGCTTTAAAAGCCTTTCGATGAGCGCAAAGTGCCAGGGGAGCATATCGGGAATGAGTATTTTATAGCTGTCTTTCATCCACGGCTGCCAGCGGGGGTAATCGTCGCGGAAGTCGACAGTGTTTTTCTGCTGTTCGTTCTTTTTCTTCATAGTTTTATTTACAATATTTTTGAATTATAAGCGTAAAAATAAAGTTTTATTTGCATAAATCTCTTATTTTGCAAAATTCAGTTTGCGGACTGCGGCTTATTCTTCTTGCTCTCCTCTATAGCTGCGAGCATGCTCCTTAAACGTATTTTAACCACGCCGAGGTTGTTTATCTCGTCAATCTTTATCTGCGTATAGAGCCTGCCGTTCTTTTCCATTATGGAGCGCACCTCGTCGGTGGTTATGGCGTCGAGCCCGCAGCCGAAGGAGACGAGCTGGACGAGGTTTACGTCGGAATGCCTGCACGCATACTCAGCCGCGCGGTACAGCCTTGCGTGGTACGTCCACTGGTTGAGCACGTTTACCTTTACGAGGTCTGCCTCGTCGAACACCGCGTCCTCTGAGAGCACGGCAAGGTTTAAAGAGGTTAAAAGCTTGTTTATGCCGTGGTTTATCTCGTTGTCGACGTGATAGGGGCGGCCTGCGAGGATTATTATCTGCTTGCCCTGCTCCCTCGCCTTTTTAATTATTTCGGCGCCCTTTGCGCGCACGTCGGCGTGGTATTTATCGAAGCGGGCGAAGCCCTCTTTGAGCGCGGCGGCAGCCACCTTTTTCTTTATATTATATTTTTTGAGCGCGGCGCACAGCCTTTTTACGGCGTTTTCGCGCTCGTTGAGGTCTATGTACGGCATTATGAAATTATCGTCATTGAGCCGCTCGTTGTTTGCCTTTAAAAGCTCGGGATAGTAGGCGACTATCGGGCAGTTGTAGTGGTTTACCGAGTCGTGCTCGTCGAGGTTGTAGCTCTCGCAGGGCATGAATATGAAGTCTACGCCCTTATCGAGAAGGCTTTCGATATGCCCGTGAATGAGCTTTGCGGGATAGCAAGCAGTATCGGACGCGACGGTGTGCTGACCTAAAAAGTACAGCTCGCGCGAGGACTTGTCGGAGAGCACGACCTCGAAACCGAGGCTCTCGAAGAAGCCCGCCCAGATGGGGAGCTGCTCGTACATACCGAGCTGAAGGGGAAGCCCCACCCTCACTTTGCCCGCGTTTGCGCCAGTTATCACCTGCGGCAGGCGCTCCTGCTTATAGGAATATATGTCGAGGTCGGCAGAGGCGGGTTTGCGCCCCGCGCCCCTCTCGCACTTGTTGCCCGAGATGTAGCGCGAACCGTCGGCAAAAGTGACTATGTTTACGTTGCACTTTGAAGTGCAGCCGCGGCACACGGTGGAGGCCGACTTATAGGAGAAATTCTCAAGCTCCTCCCCGCCCATTGTCGTCGACTCGCCCGTGCTCATCTCTTTTGCATACAGAGCCGCGCCGAAGGCGCCCATGAGCCCCGCGATGCCCGGACGGATGACGTTTTTGCCCGTCTCCCTTTCAAAGGCGCGGAGCACCGCGTCGTTTAAGAAGGTGCCGCCCTGCACGACGATATTGTCGCCGAGTTCGTCGGCGCTCGCCGCGCGTATTACCTTGTATATCGCGTTCTTTACAATGGATATCGAGAGCCCCGCGGAGATATCCTCAACCGACGAGCCCTCCTTCTGCGCCTGTTTTACGGCGCTGTTCATAAACACAGTGCAGCGCGAGCCGAGCTCTACGGGATGGGGAGCGAACAGGCCGAGCTGCGAGAACTTGTCTATCTCCATGCCCATGGCGCGCGCAAAAGTCTGAATGAACGAGCCGCAGCCCGAGGAGCACGCCTCGTTGAGCATTATGGAGTCTATCGCGCGGTTCTTTATTTTAAAGCACTTTATGTCCTGACCGCCGATATCTATTATGAAGTCGACGTTGGGGTTGAAGTGAAGCGCCGCCTTGAAGTGCGCGACCGTTTCGACGATTCCGAAATCGGCCTTTATCGCCGCCTTGATAAGGTCCTCGCCGTAGCCCGTGACCGCGCTGCCGCGGATATGTATTCTGCCGCCCGCAAGCTTATAGATTTCTTTGAGCTTTTCGACGATTATATCCACGGGCTGGCCGTTATTGGACTGGTAGTGCGAATAGATTATGCGGCAGTCGGGAGTTATGAGTATGAGTTTGGTCGTCGTGGAGCCGCTGTCTATGCCGAGGTACGCGTCGCCCTCGTAGGTGGCGATGTCGGCAAAAGTGAGGTCGGTGGCGCGGTGGCGCTTTACGAACGCGGCGTATTCGTCCCTGTCCTTAAAGAGCGGCTCGCCCGTTACAACCTCGTCGGTGCCCTCGGCGTGCTCTATCGCCGAGATAATGTCGTCTATCGGCATGGGCTTTACGCCCGCCGAGTGGAGCGCGGCGCCTATCGACATGAAGCAGGGCGCGTTTTCGGGGAACACTGCGTTCTCTTCCGAAAGTTTAAGCGTGCGCACGAACGCGCGGCGCAGACCCTTTAAAAAGTAGAGCGGCCCGCCCAGAAAGAGCACTTTGCCCTTTATTCTCCTGCCCTGCGCAAGACCCGACACCGTCTGGTCGACCACCGCCTGGAAGATTGAAGCGGAGATATCCTCCTTTTTGGCGCCCTGGTTAATGAGCGGCTGGATATCCGATTTCGCGAAAACGCCGCAGCGCGAGGCGATGGGATAAATTTTTTCGGCTTTGAGTGCGAGTTCGTCCATCTCCTGCACAGAGATGTTTAAAAGGGTTGCCATCTGGTCGATGAACGCGCCCGTACCGCCCGCGCACGAGCCGTTCATGCGCTGTTCGGTGCCGCCCGTTATAAAAATAATTTTGGCGTCCTCGCCGCCGAGCTCAACCGCCGCGTCGGCGTCGGGATAAAAATTGCGTATGGCGACGAACGCCGCCTGCACTTCCTGGACGAAGTTTATGCCGCTGCGCTGCGAAAGTCCCAGCCCCGCGCTGCCCGTGATTGAGGCGCAGAAGTCGCCGCCGAACTGTTCCTTTATTTTTTTGAGCTCGCTCAAAACTGTTTCGCGAACCTGCGCATAGTGCCGTTCGTACGATTTGTATAAAACCTCTCCGCCGTCAACGACGGTAACTTTTACCGTGGTCGAACCGACGTCTATACCCATTAGTTTTGCCATAGTACCTGCCGTATTTAAAGCGCGGGAACACCGCCCGCACCCCGCCGCGATATTATTTTGCGGCGCGAATAGTATTATTTCATTGTGCATTATAACACAACGGCGCGCAATTTACAAATTTATGCGCAGTTAAATAATGTTAAATTTCCGTGTAATATTTTAACCTGCCATTATGAAATTTATATAAACACAAAGCGGTAAAAATAAAACAACAAAACCATACCCTGCCGCAAATAGTAAAGATCCCCCACTAAAGTGGGGGCTTTATTTTAGCCCTATAAGGGCACTATACCGGCAACCGCTCAAGCGGTCACCGGTACGCTAAAGCTAACGACCGCGCTCCTGTTGCCTCAACCCTTAAAA
>DVFR01000026.1 GCA_018713165.1 Candidatus Coproplasma stercoravium
ACATTGTCGTTTACAAAAGCCATTCAGATGGGTACTATAGGTTCTACCAAAGCATGGGTTATAGACCTTTCCGAATACGATGCTGCGGCAGTTGCAACTATAAAGGTGTATGCAAGTACGTCTTCAGACAACGCAGGCAGAACGATAATACTGAATTCAAGCGCAAGCAAGGATTCGCCTATTGCAACAAGTGTTCCGTTCAATGCTGGTTCAACTGCATATCTCACGGAATGGGAAGTTGCGGGCGGTGCCGTATATTATATAGGTTCTGCCGATAGTTCTATTAACTACTTCAGTATAGTAGTTGAAGTTATTTCATAAAAGGAGGTAAATAAAGATGAAAAGAAAATCTAAAAAGCTGTTAGCCATTTTAACAACTTCTCTCGTCGCGGCGTTATCTTCGACGATGGTTTTTGCCTCCGCATGCGCAGAAGACCCCGACCCCAACAACCCCAATAATCCAAACAACCCGGGTACCCCCTCGACCCCGACGGATACTTTCCCCGTTGAGCCCGATATCCCCGACTTCGGCTCCGACGACGGCTACACCGTTGCAACCAGCGGCATAACCCTCGGCAACACGCAGACGGTTACGGGCGAAACAAAAACGGTAAGCACCGCTGCCGACCTCTCTTCCGCATTGCAGAACGCTTCTGCGGGCGATACCATAATAATAAAGGCGGGCACCTATAAGTTCGACACGACGCAGATTTTGCGCAACAGCGGCGTTTATAACGGTTACATAACCGTAAGAGCGGAGGACGGCGCAGCCGTTATCCTCGATTTCAGCGAGCAGCCCTTCGACGGCACTCAGCGCGGCGTTCAGATTTACGGCGATTATTGGTATTGGTACGGCGTCGAAATTGTTGGCGCGGGCGATAACGGCATGTTCATCTCCGGCAACTATAATATCGTCGAATACTGCGAATTCCATAACAACCGCGACACGGGCCTGCAGCTCGGCCGTGAAGAGAGCAGCATGGCGCTGATATCCCAGTGGCCCAGCTACAACCTCATCAAAAACTGCACGTCGTACAACAACTACGATAACGAAACCAAGGGCGAAAATGCCGACGGTTTCGCCGCAAAGCTCACCGTAGGTTACGGCAACGTATTCGACGGCTGCATAGCATACCGCAACTCCGACGACGGCTGGGACCTCTATGCATACCAGTCTAACGGCGACATAGGCGCGGTTATCCTCTATAACTGCGTAGCGTTTGAAAACGGCTATCTCGGCGAGACGGTCGACGAATTCAATGCAAAAGTTACGTGCAACGACGTGGCTCTCGAAGACGGCGACGTGTATAAGTACACCACGCAGAACGGCGACGGCAACGGCTTCAAGCTCGGCGGCTCGGTTATGCGCGGCAACGTAAAAATGTATAACTGCATGGCGTTCAACAACAGAATGCACGGCGTAACCGATAACTCCAACCCCGGCGTTATCACCGTTGAGGGCGTAACCTCCTACAACAACGGCGCGGATATCGATACCAACACGGCAAACGAAACTTTCGGCGAAATAGTGGCTCCCTATGCGGGTGGCATCGGCGAAGGCAACAATATCGACGTTGCGCGTTCCGAAACGAGCTACAACAACCTTAAAGACGTGCTCTCCGTTGTGGATAGCTACGGCGGCCCCGGCAACGACGCATACAAGGGCTCTGTTACCAACAGCATCTTCTATGCGGGCGGCACCAACTACCGTCAGTTCACCGACTACGTCGACGCATATTCGGAAGAGTCCGGAAGAAACGGCACGGCTATGACCACGGCGCCCGATTCTGCCGCAGTATTCACCAAACTTCCCTTTGGAAACGTTACGACGACGGCCGAGGACGGCACTCAGACGACCGAAATGGTTTATAACCTCTCCGGCCTTGAAAACGGCAACGTTCACGAAACGTACCGCAACGCGGACGGTTCGATAAACATGGGCGATATCCTCGCCATAGCCGACCCTGCCGCCGTTTCGAATACCGGTGCAACGCTCAATAAAACAAGTTGGGACGAATATACGCACTTCTACGACACGGAAATAGGCGAAGCGGCCACCGAAGAACAGGCTGTTCTCCTTGCGGTATATAACACGCTATATCTCTACACCGACGCGGGCGCGGTATATCAGGACTTCACGCTTACCACGGCCATGATGGACGCCACCGTTTCGTGGAGCTCCACCAACGACGATATTCTTCATATCGTGAAGAGCTACAATTCCTCCAACTCAAGTTCGCAGGACGTTGCCATAGAAGTTTATCGTCCCGCACAGGATACCGAAGTAACCTTAACTGCATTTATCAACTATCGCGGCAACGTTGCAATCAAGCGCTTCGATATAACCGTCAAGGCGGCTGCGCCTTCGCTCGGAGATGTGTATATCGAGGGGCTTGAAGGAGCTGTAACCGAATCGGCGCGCAGGTTCATAATCGACCAGTACGAAGTATTCACCGAGCCCGGGCTCGTCGTTGAAGACGGTTCGGATATAAACGGCAAAACGCTTGCCGAATCTCTGTATACGGTAGAAGCAAAATACGAATACGCAACGAGCGCAACTTCGGCTTACAGCGTAGTCGGCGAGTTCTCGCCCTCGGTTGCGGGTGTTTATAGGATAACCTATAACGTAACCTGCGGCGAAGATGAGGCAAGCTACACGTATTATATCTATGTTGCAAGCAACACGGCTTCGGTTGGCTTCGTCGAAGGCACGTCGGAGCTCATTGTAAACCGCGACGGTTACACGCTCGGCGGCGAGCTCACCAACGTTAAGGGTACACTCTATTCGTACTCGACTGCCGACACAGCTCGGTTCGACGGTATGACGGATGCTGAAATAGTAGCGGCAATCGGAGATAAGGCGGCTTCTCACAGCTTCACCGATAACACCGTTCTCGCACAGTTCGAAAACGCCAATGACCGGGCTTACACCGTTTACTACTGGTTCACCAACGGCGCGGGCGACCTCACTTCCGAAGTTTACTCGCAGGCTGTTACTGTCGAAACTATTGCAACTCCCGAAGAGTTCTCGTCAAAGCTTGCAAGCAACAATTCGCATACCATCTATCTTCTCACCGCAGACCTCGACTTCACGGGCGTAAGCTATTCGCGCATTGATAATCTGTACGGACTTATCAACGGTGACGGCCATACAATTAAGAACGTTACGATTAGCGGTTCTTCCAGCGTCGGCATGTTTGAGTATATCAGCGGCGGTACGCTCATGAACACCAGATTCGAAGAAATAAGCATAACGGCGACCGGTCAGCGCGCAGGTATATTTGCCCGCTCAAACGGCGGATATATTTCCAACGTGCTTATGGAAAACGTAAATCTTAATGTAGCCGGCAGGGCAGGTGCACTTATAGGTCATCACAATTCCGGCGACCTGTATATCGATAATGTAGCGCTCGTAAACGATGACGAACACCTCATCAGGTCGTCGTCAAACGATATCGGCGGTATAGTTGGTTTCGTTCAGGGTGACAGTGGCAAGTCGTTCGGCAGCGTAACTATGACCGATTGCTTCATTCAGTCTGTTGTCGACGGTACGGGTCTCAACTACATCGGCGGTATGGTAGGCCGTATGGAAGACAGGAGCGTTGACGATAGCTTCACTTTGGAACGCTGCTACTCCATGGCGACGGTAAAGGGTCAGAACTATGTCGGCGGCGTGCTTGCGGCGCAGAACAACTCTGCCGGTGGCAAATATGTAGTAACCATCAATAACTGCGTATTCCTCGGCGAGATTGAGTATGCAGGCAATATCCTCACCATGCCCGAAAAGAACAGTTCCGGTATATTCGGCCGCTATGTTGAATCTGCTGTTCTTACGATAAGCGGATGCGTTTCCAACATTGCCGAAGATGGTTATGCCGAGTATGTAACCCAGGTAAGAAACGATATGGCTGAAAGAGAGAGCTTCTGGACGACTTACGTAAGGAATTTCGACCTTGAAAATACCTGGACGTACGTAAGGGGCGAAGGCGAATCGCTCGCGGCTCCTTATATCCGGCTCACTTTCGGCGGAATATTCGACGCGGCTGAAACTCCCGCACAGTAATAAGCGGCAAGTTAAACCGCAGCAACAAAGCTATACATATTCCGCGGCGCCTGCCGCGCCGCGGAATATCATAAAATTTTCCTCACAACTTAAAGGGCGGGCGCGGCGAATATTCGCCGCGCCCGCCTGCATTGCGGATACATATTACAATCCCTCCGGCTTGCCTGTTGCAAGCCACCTCCCCTTAAAAGAGGAGGCTTTATAAGGGGAGAATTCTTTTCTCCGTCAAGCTCCCCTTTTTAAAGGGGAGAATTAAAGAGGGGATTAAGAAGAGCCCGCGCGGTAATGTTCATGGCTGTAAAAATCATTTACAAAATAAGCCGCAGCGCGCAAAATTTGCGCGCTGCGGCTTTAATTACACTTAAAATAATTCAGATGCGTTAATTGCTTAAAAAATAATTTTATGGAGTGACGCGGTTGATATCGCGGGGGAACATTGCGGCATAGCGCACGTTTTTAAAGCCCAAAAGGTGCATCGTCAGCCTTTCGAGTCCGAGTCCGAGTCCGCCGTGAGGGGGAGCGCCGTATTTGTGCAGCATGAGGTAGGTTTCGAACTCCTCGGGGTTCATTCCCAGCCTCTTCATCTTTTCAACCTGCATGTTGTAATCGTGTATGCGCTGCCCGCCGGAGGTAATCTCTATCCCGCGGAACAGAAGGTCGAACGAGAGGGTAACTTCGGGGTCCTCGGGGTCGTCCATGGTGTAGAAGGGGCGCTTTTTCGAGAGGTAGTGCGTAACGAACAAAAAGTCGCTGCCGTACTGCTGTTTTGCCCACTTGCCGAGGAACGCCTCTTCCTCGGGCTCGAAGTCCTTCATGTCGGTGATGTTCTTAAGCTTTTTAACGCACAGCTCTTTGGCGTCTTTGAAGCGTATGCAGGGTATTTTGTCTATCTCGGGGATGTCAACCTTCAACAGCTCGACTTCGTTTGCGTACTCGCGCTTCAAAAGCTCCATAATGTATTTGAGCACGCCCGTCTCCATCTCCATAATGTCGGTAAAGCTGTCTATAAAGCCCATCTCGAAGTCCATGGAGATATATTCGTTGAGGTGCCTGCTCGTGTCGTGGTGCTCGGCGCGGAATACGGGGCCTATCTCGAACACCCTTTCGTATACGGGCACGAGCGCCTGTTTGTAGAGCTGGGGGCTCTGCGCAAGGAACACGGTTTTGCCGAAGTAGTCGAGTTTGAACACGTTCGTGCCGCCCTCGGCGCCCGCAAAGTTTATCTTCGGCGAATGAATTTCGGTAAAGCCATTGCCCGATAAGTATTCGCGGAATCCGCGCTGTATGCCCTCCTGAATTTTGAACACCGCGCGCTCCGAGGGGTTGCGAAGCGTTACGGGGCGGAAGTCGAGGTCGACGTTCAAATCGCAGTTGACCTTTTTCTTTGAAATTACGACGGGGGGAATGGCGGCGGGCACTGAGAGAATCTCTATGTTGTGAATCTGCAATTCAAATCTTTCGCTGCCGTCGCGCGTCTGGCTCTTTACGACCTTGCCCGTAATCTTTGCCGAGGCCTGTTCCACAACGTTGTCGGCAAGGCGGTAGTCCGAAAATTCGGGCGAGTAAACGCACTGCACGGTGTCGCGCGCGGTGCGCAGAATTATGAACGCAAAGTCGCTCATGTCCCTTATGTTGTGAATGGCGCCCTTGATAGAAATTATTTTGCCCTCGTTCTCCTTGAACGCGGAGTAGGGGGTGGTGCCGTCGTTTAATTCGCCGGTCATGTATTCCATAGTTAAAACCTCTCTGATTTGTTTCGCTTACAATTTTAAAGGTTTTGCGCCCAAAAAGCAAGCGTTTACGGGTAAGCCGCCCCAATTTATGGCGCCGCGCGCCACCTTTTGCAAAAAAATGTGCGGGTGAAAAAATTTTACCAAATTTTTACCCTCAAATTCTGCCAGATAACTATTGATTTTATTTGCCGCAGTTGCTATAATAAGTATAGGAAGTCTGCGGTGTTCGTGGTATGGGAAATTCGTAATCCACAATAATTTTTCGGGAGCGGTCGTTCGCGGAAATAGGCAAGGTCTGAAATTTTCGGAAAGTCCGACGTTTCGCTTCGCCGCACCCACCTGGGAGAACCTGGGTTAATACTTTTTCATATCACGGCACAGGCGGATGACTTTTACCGCCACACGGTTTATTCGGATATTATCATATGAACATAAAAGGCGGCGGCGCTCTTTTAATGAGCGCCGCCGCCTTATTTATATCCGGTATAATACAGTCCGTTAATTTATATTGCGGCAAAGTCTTTCGACAAAGAAACGGTTTACCAGCTTCCGCCGCCACCGCCGCCGAAGCCGCCGCCTCCCGAAAAGCCGCCGAACCCGCCTGAAAAGCCGCCGCCGGAAAGCCCGCCGCTCAGCCCCGATTTTCCTGCGGGCGGCACGAAGCTTTTCTGCATTACGTGCGAGGTGCTGTTCATAACCGACATGAACACCACGTAGTCGAACGCGTCGAACGAATATCCGCGCGCCCACGCGGGAGGGTCAAGATTTATATCCCTGAACTTGTTTATCCATACGTCTGAAACGCCGAGCACCTGCGCGTACGGCAGAACGTCGTAGTAGTAGGAGGGGTTGCCCTCAATCATCTTTTCAAGTTTGTCTTTTTCTGCTATCTCTATAAAGTGCCTGAACCCGAGCAGCGGGCCGAGTTTTTCGGCATACTCTTTGGTGTATCTCAGCATATAAGGCGCCGCTATCGCCGTGCCCGAGCTTGCGAGGATAAGCAGAATATTCATATAGTTTATAAGTATTGTCTTCGGCACGAGGAAGTACGCGGCAACGGCAGCGGCCGCGGCGACTGCGAGCTGGGCGATAAACAGCCACGTCTTTTTCTTTTTTGAATATTTAAGCCTGTTCTGCGCGGTAAAATTGCCTATCAGGTAAATCGCTACCGGCGGCAGAAATCCCGCAAGCGCCATCGAGAAGAACAGTCCGTCGCTCACGCCGAATCCGCGGACAATCAGCGTTATCACGTAGACTAGCGCCGCCACCGCCGCCAAAGCTGCCGAAACTGCCCGCGACCACACCGAATTCATGCGCGGCGTATCCTGTTTTACAAGCCTTTCGGCCTCCTGCGCAGCCTTGTAAAAATCTTTCGGCAACTCCGATACGGCGCGCTTTTCGCAGCCTTCAAAAACCTTGTCGAACAGCCTTTTCTGGTGAAGCGGCGCGTCCGCGGGCAGGGTGCCGCTCATAATGAATACGGGGTCGTCGGCATTGGACATATCGATGTTAATTATGCCCTTCGACGCCCAGTAGTAGAAAATGGAGGTGAGGTCCTCGGGCTGTACCTTGCCGTCTATCAGCGTGCCCGCCTGCAGCGGGTCGATTCCCTCGGGCGGGTAGAACCCCACGACGGGCAGCGGCGAATTTTTGGGCAGCAGCACGCACAGCAGTATTGCCGCTGCAAGCACGGCAAAACCCAAAACCGACGCAACTATTTCCCCTCCTTCGGGCGCAAAGGCTGGCAGCGTGCCCGCTCCGTAGAGCGCGTACAGCGTTATGGCGCTGAACGGGCGGATTCCGCTTGCGGTAACCTTGTATGTGTTCCCGTCTGCCGTATAGTCCGCTTTTCCGCCAATTCTCACGTCCTCCGGCGCGGAGGGGAGGGTTACGGTGCAAACAAAGCTGTCGATATTAGTCGTCCAGCCTCCGCCGAGCACGTTTATGGCAAACATATCGCGTTCGCCGCCCTCGGGTATTTTAAAGTTATATGTAATGGTGTAGGTTATCGGCGTATCCGTCGGTACGGTAATATTTTCGTCGCCGATAAAAATTCGTATAAAGTCGTTGCCCTGCGTCTCTGCGGAGCAGTCGTGCGATAAAACGGTTATGTCGGAGTAAACTTCGCCGCTGTTCAATGCAAAGTCGCGCACTATGCCGTGTTTCCCGTATTCATTGAATACGGCGGTAATGTTTTCGGTTACGGCAAAGGTGCGCCCTTCTTTGTATTCAAATTCCGCAGAATATTCCGTTACGCGGTAGCTGTGGTCTGCGACGGCCGAACCGCCCGAAAAGAAGGAGAACGAAAAGCTCCCCGCAAAAAAGAATGCCATCACCAGCACGATAAAAACTACCGCAACCACATTTTTTACGTTTTTCATAATTCTCACTTTTAAAGCGGCGCGCGCCCTGAGCTTTGCAAGGCGCGCGCCGCGCATAGTTCATAAAATTTAATTAAAAGCTTACTTTCACGTTTTCGCGCTCTTCCTCGGCTATGTCGAAGTATTCAAACCTTTCAAGCTTCATAAAGTGCGCTATTATGCTTGAAGGGAAGGTCTCCATCGCCGTGTTTATCGTGCGCACGTTGGCGTTGTAGTACTTCCTTGCCTCGGCCAGCTCGCCCTCGATGCGCTTCAACTGGTTCTGAAGGTCTAAAAAGTTGGCGTTTGCCTTCAAATCGGGGTATGCCTCGGCAACGGCGAACAGCGTTTTAAGCGTGCCGGAAAGCGCGTTTTCGGCGGCAATCTGCTCCTTTGTGCCGTGCGCGTTTATTGCGCCGTTGCGCGCCGCGATAACGCTCTCTAAAGTGCCGCTCTCGTGCTTTGCGTAGCCCTTCACCGTTTCAACGAGGTTGGGTATCAAATCGTATCTCTTTTTGAGATACACGTCGATGGTCGCCCATGCCTCCTCGGTAGCGTTGCGCATTTTAACGAATTTGTTGTACGCGCTCACGCACACCGCGAGGATTATTATAACGAGCACTAAAACTACAGCCCCTATAATAACGGGCACGACCCATCCTGCAAGCAATAATGCAAACATAAATGTCCTCCCTGTATACGGCGGGGTTGAATGTATTTCCCTGCCTGTGATTCAAGTATATACCATGTTTGTGCATTTTGTCAACGGTGATTTGAATATACGCCGCATATGCGGCGGCAAACAAATGCAATATTTATGTAAACGCGCGCACAAAACGCAGAATCAAGTGTTTTCCGCGCCGTTTTGCATTGTTGACAAGCGGCTTTTACGCGGTTATAATTATACTATGCAAAACAATGTCGCTCCCCTTAAAGAGGATGAAAATAAAATAGAACCGCGCCGCAAAAGGGTCAAAGGCGCGGCTGCGGATATAGCCGAATGCGCGCTCTTCGTTGCCCTCATGACGGCGGCGGCATACAAACGCATTCCCTTTCCGTTTGTCCCGCTCACTTTCCAGACGGCGGTCGCCATTTTGTCGGGGCTTCTGCTCGGGGCAAAAAAAGGTGCCGTAAGTATGTCGGCATACGCCGCTGCGGGGGTAATAGGCCTGCCTGTGTTCGCCTCGGGCGGAGGTTTTTCATATGTGTTAATGCCTTCGTTCGGCTATATATTGGGGTTTATCGCCGCCGCGACTGCGGCGGGCGCAATCGTCGGCGGGAAAAACCGTCCAACGCTTGGACGGTGCCTGTGTGCCTCGTTTTCGGCATTTGCAATAAATTACGCGGTCGGAATAGCGTACTTCATAGCGGTGTGGCAGCTCTCGGGATACGGGGAACTGCTTTCCTCCGTCGCCCTGTATAATCTAATATATATGCCAAAAGACGCCATTCTTTCTCTGCTTGCGGCGTTCGTCGCGCGCAGCAGCATACCGCTTTTAAGGCGCTCATTTCGGCTGAAATAATATTCGCGCCGCATAAAAATACGACTGCGCGGCATTAGGCTTGCGCAAAACGATTGCGCAAGGTGTGCTTTTATGTTAAAATATCTATGTGACGCCCCTCTTGCGGGCGTCGGCCCTTCGCAAGCCTTTGCAAACTCTGCCGTAAACTCACGCAAAATTTGCATGCGGCATAAAATGGAAGGGTGCAAAAAAGTATTTCGGTCATAGACCTGGGCGCAATTTCGCGCAACGTAACTTACATAAAATCGCTGCTCGGCGGCGCAAAATTTTATGCCGTCGTAAAGGCGGACGCCTACGGGCACGGCGCCGAGCGCGTCAGCGCGCATATCGAGCGGCTCGTCGACGGCTTCTGCGTCGCGATAACGGAGGAGGGCGCAGCGCTCCGCGTTGCGGGCATAACCAAGCCCGTGCTCGTGCTCACGCCGCTGACCTCGCGCGACGACGCCCTTGCGGCTGAATTTTACAACCTTACCGTAACGGTAAACGGGGCGCAGTCGGCGCGCCTTGCCGGCGGGCTTAATTGTCACATAAAAGTAAACACGGGCATGAACCGCTACGGTTGCCCGCTTTGCGAACTTCCCGCAGTTTTATCGGCGGCCGAGGGGTGCGGCGCACGGGTTGAAGGCGTTTACAGCCATCTGTACTGCGCGCATATCCAAAAAGAGCGGGAGCGCCAGCTCAAACTTTTCAAGGAGGCGGCGCGTGCGGTAAAAGCGGCATATCCCCGCGCGTTTTGCCACATTTCCGCAACGGCGGGCGCGCTTTTGGGAGGCGAATATCTCATGGACGGCGTGCGCTGCGGCATAGGAATGTACGGCTATGCGCCGTGCGGTTTCCCGCGCGGAGAGCTGCGCGGTGCGCTTAAAGTGTATGCCCGCCGCGTTCAGACTTCCGCCTTCGTGCCCCGCGGCGCGGGCTACGGCGTTGCGCAGAAGGACTATAAAAGCCTCAGCGCCTACCGCCTCGGCTATGCCGAAGGTTTTTCGCGCACGGTGCCGCTCGGCGAGGGCAATCTTTGCATGGACGCGTTCGTCTCGGAGGATAACCGTGACTTTATCGAGGTGTTTTCCGACGCCGACGAATACGCAAAACGGTGCGGCACCATAAGTTACGAGGCGTTGTGTTCGGTCACCCGCCGTTCGGAGCGGGTGTATATAAGTTAACCCGAACGGGATAAAAATACAAAACGTGCGGCAATATGCCGCAATTAACGCATAAATATTATATGAAAGAAGAGCTCAGGGAAAAATTTAAAATAAAGCGCAGGTTCTTCGGCACGGTCGTGCGCGAAGAGGCCGACAGGAACATCGCCGAATATTTCATGGAGGCGTATTCCGCTTACGAAAGCTTTTTTATTTATCACAGCTGCGGCACAGAGACGGATACCCGCGCGATAATTTCTGCCCTCATAAACGGCGGCAAGCGGGTATATCTGCCCCGCGTCGAGGGCGAAAATATCGTACCCGTGCCTTACGGCGAACTTAAAAAGGGCAAATACGGCATAATGGAGCCGACGGGAGAGCCCTATCGCGGCGCAGTCGACGTCACCGTGGTTCCGCTGCTTGCGATAAACGGGAACGGCTACCGCCTCGGCTACGGCGGCGGCTTTTACGACAGGTATTTAAAGGGTAAAAAGACCTTAAAGGTCGGGTTAGGCTATGCCTTCCAGCTCACCGACGAGCTGTGCGAGGACGGCTGGGACGAGCCTCTCGATTCATTTATCTGCGAAAGGGGGATATATTATTTTGGAAAATAACCGCAAAAACAAGGGTGCGCGCCTTTCGCGCCGCGAGGCGGCCGAGGCCAGCGCCGAGGCGCTCAGGGCATATATAAATTCGTCGCTCAAAGATGACGGGGACAAGCCCGAAGGCGCCGCGGAGGAAAAAATTTCTGAAAATGCGGAGGCAGAGGGAGTAAATTCCGTGCCGCAGGCCGAAAACGGCGGCGTATATGCCGCAAATACCGCAGATGCTGCGGTAGGCTCCGAAGCCGCCACGGAGAATAACCGTGCACCGCAAAAGGAAGAGGAGCCCGCACCGCGCGCGCCGAAACTTCCGTTAAAATACAAAATAAAAAAGTTTTTCTATGAACTCGGCGACCTTTTAAAGGGCGCGGTTTTCCCTTTCATAGTCATGTGCGTATTTTCGTCGACGATTATCCTGTTCTACGGGTTCGACGATATCGCCGTGCGCATACTCGCCGTAGTGCTCGGCGACGGACTTCTCATTGCGTCGTACGTTATGTTCGGCAGGCAGAACGGTGCGGCGGCATACCGCAAGTTTAAAATAAACGACGCAAAGCGTAAGCTTGGCAAGCGCGAGGCAAAGGTCGTTTTTAAAACGGGCGAGTATTCGCCGTGGAAGGGCTTCGTCATAGGCTTTATCACGGCCGTTCCCTTCCTTATTTTCCAGATAATAAAATGTTTCGGCGAATTTACGTTCGTAAACTTTATGCTCGAATATGCCTGCGGCTGGGCTGTTGCTCCCCTTCAGATTATAAGCGACGCGATTCCGCAGCCCTACTACCTGCTCATGATTATATTCCCCACCGCGATTCACGGCGCGTTCTATATCCAGGGCATGTATGCCGAAAAGAAGAGGCAGGAAAAGATAAACCGCGCCGAGGACGACATGCGCAAGGGCAAAAAGAAACACTACTATGAGGAGAACGTTTACGAACCCGACCGCACCGTAGTCGATATTCCCGAAGATAAGAGGAGAAAAAGCGGCAGATGAGGGTTATAAGCGGCAAATACCGCGGGCTCGTGCTCTCCGAATTCAAGGGCATGGAAATCCGTCCCACGGCCGACAGGGTGAAGGAGAGCCTCTTCAACATACTCTCGTTCCAAGTGGCGGGCGCGCGCGTTTTAGACCTTTTCTGCGGCAGCGGAAACCTCGGCATAGAGTGCCTCTCGCGCGGGGCGGGATTTGTTCACTTCAACGACATTTCGCGCGGGAGTATAGCCGTTTTAAACAAAAATCTCGCACGCCTCCGCGGCGAAAAATATTCCGTTACGGTGGGCGACTGGTCGCAATGTTTGAATACGCTCAGGGGCGGATTCGACCTGATTTTTATCGACCCGCCGTATGCCGATGACTGCGGCATATACGCGCTCCGCTCGGTAGCCGAAAAAACTCTTTTAAACAGCGGCGGCGTGGCCGTCTACGAGCGCGACCGCGCCTTTTCGGGCGGGATAGAGGGGCTTGATAAATTCGACGAGCGCAAATACGGCAAAACCTACCTCACGTTTTTCCGTCCGTCGGGCGAATAAATGCATATATGCGCCCCCTCTGCGGCGGAAAATTCAATTTCGTTTAAAATAAAAAAGTGCGGTAAACGGCGCATATTGCGCGCCGGATAAAAAAGTTATATGAAAAAATGTGTTTTTGCAGGTACGTTCGACCCGCCCACTTCGGGGCACAGAGCCGTCGTCGATACCTGCCTTAAAATTTTCGACGAAGTGGTCGTCGCCGTCATGGTGAATACCAAAAAGAGCCCGCTCCTTTCGGAGGAACAGCGCAAAATTCTGCTCGAAAAGCTGTTTTGCGGCAATCCCGCCGTAAAAGTTGTGATTTTCGAGGGCGCGGCGGTCGACCTTTTAAAACAGGAAAATACTGTATTTTACGTGCGCGGCGTGCGCAGCGGAATCGATTTCGAATACGAAACCGCCGACTACTATGCGAGCAAGAAACTCATGCCCGGGCTGGTGGAGCTGTATATCCCCGCCGAACAGGACAAAATTCAGGTGAGTTCCACGCTCGTGAAAAATTCGATAAAATTCAAAAAGCAACTCTTTGACTACGTTCCCGAAGAGATAGAGAGCGATTTTTTGGCAATGCTGGAGGAGAAAAATGTTTGAAAAACAGATAAGGATACCCGAACCCGAAGAGATAAAGGACATGGTTCCCATGCCCGAAAGTCTTAAAAAGATAAAGGAAGGGCGCGACAAGCTGATAACCGACGTAATAACAGGCAAAAGCGATAAGTTCGTCGTTATAGTCGGCCCCTGCTCCGCGCACGAGCCCAAACCCGTGCTCGACTACGTCGAACGCCTCGGCAGGCTCAACGAAAGGGTAAAAGACAAGCTAGTCCTCGTTCCGCGCATATACACAAACAAACCCCGCACCAAGGGCGTGGGCTATAAAGGTATGTTCTCCCAGCCCGACCCCACCAAGGGCGAGGATATTTTAAAGGGCATTTTAACAATACGCAAACTCAACGTGCAGGCGATGGAGGCGAGCGGACTTTCCGCCGCCGACGAAATGCTCTATCCCTCCAACTACGGCTACGTCGACGATATTCTCTCCTATGTCGCGGTGGGAGCGCGCTCGTGCGAAAACCAGCTTCACAGGCTTGTCGCGAGCGGAGTCGACGGCCCCGTCGGCATAAAAAACCCTATGAGCGGCAGTATTCTCGTCATGCTCAATTCGATATACGCCGCACAGAGCAGCCAGATTTTCAAGCTCAACGGCTGGCAGGTAAAAACGGAGGGGAACCCCCTCGCGCATGCAATTCTGCGCGGCGCGGTCGACAGTTACGGCAACGATATCCCCAATTTCCACTACGAATTTGTAATGCAGGTGGCGGAGGGGTACGCAAAGTCGGAGCTTAAAAATCCCGCCATAATAATCGACGCCAACCACTCCAACAGCGGCAAAAAATTCAAACAGCAGATACGTATCTGCGAAGAGGTAATGCAGAACCGCAACTATGATAAAGACTTCAAGCGCATTGTAAAGGGCTTTATGATAGAGAGCTTTATCGAAGAGGGCAACCAGAAAGAGGACGTAATCTACGGCAAGTCGATAACCGACCCCTGCCTCGGCTGGGACGATACCGAGCGTCTGCTCCTCGATATCGCCGAAAAGGTATAATTTTAAATTGCCCCGCACATATCACGCAGCCAATGCTTTTTGCGCGGGCTGAAAAAGGAGATACGGCATGGTAAAAAAAGTGAGCTGTCTGGGCCCCGAAGGGAGCTATACGCATATCGCCGCATGCAATATGTGCTGCGGAGCTTCGCTTATTTTGTGCCGCACCTTTTTCGATGCGGTCAACAAAGTGCTCTCGGGCGAGGCCGACGCCGCCGTGCTCCCGATAGAAAACACCATAAACGGCGGCGTTTTGCAGAACCTCGATATCCTCGCGGGCAGGCAGGAACTTACCGCCGTGGCCGAATATACGCTTAAAATCGACCACAGACTGATAACGCTCGCGGGCGCGGATAAGGGTAAAATTACCAGAATATATTCGCACAGGCAGGCGCTCGACCAGTGCGCGGGGTTTTTGAACGCAAACTATCCGAATGCCGAACTCATTGCCGAAAATTCCACGGCGGCGAGCATTTCGTGCATAAAGAGCGCCGCCGACGCCGCCATTGCGGGCGTACAGTGTGCGAGGGGGGGGTACGACGTTTCGTCGGAGTGCATCTCCGACGAAAAGAACAACTACACGCACTTCCTGCTCGTGGTAAAGGGCGCGCTGCCCGATAATTTCAGGAGCAAAAAGGTGTATTTCACTTTAACGTGCAACCACGTGCCCGGCGCGCTTTTAAACCTTTTGTCGGTTATATATAAATACGACGTGAACATGACCAAGATTGAATCGCGCCCCATAAAGGGCAGGGTCGGCGAGTATCGCTTTTTTATCGAAATAGAGGCTGACTATGCGCAGGAGAAAATAAAGAGAGTGCTCGGCGAACTCGAAGCCGCCGCAAGCTCCTTCCGCGTGATAGGCGCGTATTGAGTTTGTGCCGTTTGTGACTATTAAAATTGTGTTATTTGCGGCATATATGCAGGGCAATTTTTATATCGGAATGAGAAGCAGCGCGAAACAGAGCGCGCCCTGAATAAATTTTACGGCAATAAAGCGCGCGCATCTCACGCCCGCGCTGTTAAGAAAACTTAGCTGTTGCAATATAACGCACGCCCCGCCGAAAGTCACGGTAAAACCTGCCAGAGGGACGGAAAGCGTGCCTCCGCATTTTGCAAGCGCCGCGCAGCCTCCCGTCATTTCAATCAGTCCTGCTGCCGCGGCTTTTGCAAGATTTTCGTCCATAAACAGGTTAAAAAGCCGCTCAACCGGGTATAAAATATAAAAATCGTGGGCAACTTCTGCGGCGGTGTAAAAGAATGCGATAAACGCTCCCGCCGTAAGCGCGGAATTCACCGCGCCGTAAAAACTCTCGTACAGTACGTTCTGTGTTTTTATTGCAGCGGGCGGCTTGCCACGGCTTTTTTTTGAAAAGAGCGATATGGCTACCGCGACGAGCACGACAGATATGGCGTGCATGGCAAAAATTTTTGCGCCGATTCCGCCGTCGCCGAACATTCCCGCGCCCACGGTGCCTATTAAAAACACGGGCCCCGACGTGGAGCAGAGGAATGCGAGCTTTTCGCACGCCTCTTTATCGCATAGTCCCGAGGTGTAAAACCGGCTCACGGTGCGGCTGCCTGCGGGATAGCCTGAGGTTATGCTCATAAGAAATCCAATCGCCGCCGACGGCGGAAGTTTTACGGCGCCGCACACGCGCGCAAGCGGTTTGGAAATTTTATCGGCAAGGCCGCTGTTTGTGAGTATCGCGCAAACCACCATAAAGGGGAAGAGCGCGGGCAGCACGCACTGCGCCCACAGAGCAATGCCCTCAAAACATACGGGAACGTACTTTTCGGGGTTTGCAATCAGTGCGGCCGAAAGGGCGGCGAGCGCAAAAAACAGCAAAATAAGGGTCGCTCTTTTTGCGGCGTTTTTGCCTTTCTTTCTGCTCTCCGTGCCGCATTTATTATCTTTTGAATTCGATTTCTCTCCTCTGCGGGATTTTATGACTATACCGTACACATTAAAAATTATTTCAAAGCAGGTGAATTTATGAGTAAAAAATTGGGACTTGCGCTCGGCGGAGGCGGGGCGCGCGGAGTTGTGCACATCGGGTTTTTAAAGGCGCTCGATGAGGCGGGCATAACGCCCTACTGCATTTCAGGTACGTCGATGGGCGCCGTAGTGGGCGGGTGCTATGCCGCGGGTATAGGAATCGACTACATACGCGACATAATTTTAAACCTCAAAACGATGGATTTGGTCGATTTGAACGCCCTTCCGTTCAGCCGTCTTTCCCTTCTCCGCAGCAAAAAACTGCAAAAACTCTTTATCCAGCACATAGGCGACGTCACGTTCGAGGAGCTTAAAATTCCCTTCACGTGCACTGCCGTCGACCTCTATTCGCAAAAGCTCTATATCTTCGATAAGGGCAGCGTGGCAAAGGGCGTTCAGGCCTCGGCTTGCATTCCCGGGGTATTCAAGCCGGTGGAGCACGAGGGTATGCTCCTCGTCGACGGCGGCGTGCTCTGCCGCGTTCCCGTCCGCCAGACCAAGGCGCTCGGCGCCGACGTCGTCGTTGCGGTCGACGCGATAAAAAACACGGCCGAACCTGTAACGCAGATACCCAACATGATATCGATGTTCCTGCGCGTTTTCGACATTCTCGACAACCAGAACGTCCGCCGCGAGCGCGCCGAGCCCGACTATCCCTGCGACCTTCTCTTAGAGCCCGAGCTCAAAGGAATGAGCCAGTTTATCGTAAAAAATCTCGATAAGGCGTATGAAGAGGGGTATCGGCTCGGCAAAGACAATTTAAACAAAATAAAGGCGCTCATAGAATAATTTTTACTTTTTATGAGTTAAGCGGCGCCGGCCTGCGGCCGGCGCCGCATTTAAAACGGCATATAAAAAGTTTTCCTGCGCGGCGACTTAGCGAACTGTTAAGCTCACGTAAATTTCCGTTCGCGGTCCGTACGGAAAGTTGCGTGAAAAGGTGTTATTATGGACTTATTCGATTTCAACGGCAATGAGGAGCGCGCCAAACCTCTCGCCGAACGCATGCGCGCAAACAATCTGAACGAATTTATCGGGCAGAAGCACATCGTCGCCGAAGGCAGCCTTTTAAGACGTGCAATTTCGCTCGACAGGTTGGGCAGTTGCATTTTCTGGGGGCCGCCGGGCACTGGCAAAACCACGCTCGCAAACATTATCGCCTCTACAACGCACGGCGAATTTATAAAACTGAACGCCGTTCAGGCGGGAGTTGCCGACGTGAAAAAGGCGGTGGAGCAGGCAAAGGACAATTTAAAGATGTACGGCCGCCGCACCTACCTCATGCTCGACGAGTGCCACCGCTTCAACAAGACACAGTCCGACAGCCTTCTCCCCGCCATAGAGCAGGGCACGATAATCTTCATCGGCTCCACCACCGAAAATCCTTACGCCTCGATGACTCCGGCAATCGTTTCGCGCTGCCGCGTGTTCGAGTTTAAAAGGCTTTCGGAGTCGGACATAAAAGACGCCCTTAAAAAGGCGCTCAAAGATAGGCGCAAGGGGCTGGGTGAATATGCCGCCGAAGTGAGCGAAGAAGCGCTCGACCATATCGCCCGCGCGGCGGGCGGCGACCTGCGCACGGCCTACAACGCGCTCGAACTCGCCGTACTCACCACGGCGCCGCAGGAGGGAGGAAAGCTCGTCGTAACTCTGTCCGACGCCGAGCAGTCAATCCAGCGCAAGGCGCTCTCATACAACGAGGACGAGTATTACGACTATCTCTCCGCATTCTGCAAGTCGCTCCGCGGAAGCGATTCCAATGCCGCGCTCTACTATGCCATGCGCCTTATTGAGGGCGGGTGCGACCCGATGACGATAGCCCGCCGCCTCGTGGTGCATTCCTCGGAGGATGTGGGAATGGCCGACCCGCAGGCGCTCGTTGTGGCGACTTCCGCCATGTATGCGTTTGAAAAGATAGGCTATCCCGAGGGGCTCATTCCCCTCTCGAACGCCATAGTGTATGTTTGCGAAGCTCCCAAGAGCAACGCCGCGTGCTCTGCCTACCATGCCGCAATGAACGACGCGCGCGAGGTGCGCGACGACGACGGCGTTCCGCCCTATCTCAAAGATAATACTTTCGGCGACGCAAAAACCAAGGCGCAGAGCAAAAACTACAAGTATCCGCACAATTATGCGGAGGGCTACGTCGAACAGCAGTACCTGCCCGATAAACTCAAAGACAGAGTGTATTACGTTCCAAAGGATATCGGTTTTGAAAAGAAGGTTATGGAGATAAGGCGGCAAAAGGGCAAACTTAAATAATATTTGCACAGTTTTATATTAATTTGGTAGAATAGTTTTGTATCTCCCCGCAGCGATGCGTTTTTATTTGCTTATAGTTTGTATAAATATTGCTTATAAATGTTCTGCGTCAGAATAGTATTTTTGTAAATAAAATTTGTAATTTTATTATATTTTTACACATAAAACTTTGAATTAATTTTTGCGGCGCGCCCTAATGTACGGGAGCGCCGCATTTTTCATAAAAAATTTTTATGCCAAAAATTTGACAAACTGCTTTTGTGCGATATATAATTTTAGTACAATATGAATTTGTTGCGCACGGTCTGCGCAAGAATTTCGTGAATAAAACTTAATTTGTAAAGGCTATGAGGAAGAGAAGTAGTACAGCGAGCCGCCTACAGAGAGCGGGGGACAGGTGAAAGCCCCGCGGCAAGGTACTGTGCGAATAACACTTCGGAGCCGCTGCCCGAAAGTATTTCGAGTAGGGTAAGCCGTAAGCCCGCGTTAAGGGCAGAGATTTGTTTGAATCTTGCAGAGAGACCGCATATTTTGCGGTAATTTAGGTGGCACCACGGACATAAGCTGTTCGTCCTAAAATTTTATTTTAGGCGGGCAGTTTTTTTTATTGCCCGCAAAGGAGCTATTATCATGTCTGAAATTTACCGCACCAAAACGGCAAAAGAACTTACAGAGTCTGATATCGGCAAAACGGTTACGCTGTGCGGCTGGGTCGAAAACATCCGCGACCACGGCGGCGTTTCGTTCATCGACCTTCGGGACTACTACGGCGTAGTCCAGGTCGTCATGCGCGATACGACGCTTCTGCGCGGCATTGCAAAGGAGGACTGCGTGAGTGTCGCGGGCATTATAGAGGCTCGCGACGAAGAAACTTACAACCCCAAAATCCCCACGGGCACGATTGAACTCAACTGCCGCTCTGTAAAAATTCTCGGCAAAGTGCGCAAATCTTTGCCGTTTGAAATAATTACCTCAAAGGAAACGCGCGAGGAACTGCGCCTCAAATACCGCTTTTTAGACCTCCGCAACCGCAAGGTAAAGGATAACGTCGTTTTCCGCGCGCAGGTTATCTCCTTTTTGCGCCGCGAGATGGAGGAGCTCGGCTTTTTGGAGGTGCAGACGCCCATTCTGTGCGCGTCGTCGCCCGAGGGCGCGAGGGACTACATCGTTCCCTCACGCAGATACAAGGGCAAGTTCTACGCCCTGCCGCAGGCGCCGCAGCAATATAAACAGCTTTTAATGGTCGGCGGGATAGACAGGTACTACCAGATTGCGCCCTGCTTCCGCGACGAGGACGCCCGCGCCGACCGCTCCCCCGGCGAGTTCTACCAGCTCGACTTCGAAATGGCGTTTGCAACGCAGGAGGACGTGTTTGCCGTGGGCGAAAAGGTACTTTTTGATACCTTCAAAAAGTTTGCGCCGCAGGCGAAGATTACCGGACTTCCCTTCCCCGTAATCTCGTATTCGCAGGCTATGCTCGAATACGGCACCGATAAGCCCGATTTGAGAAACCCGCTGAAAATTATCGACCTTTCAGAATTTTTCTCCCGCTGCACCTTCAAACCGTTCATCGGCGCGACGGTGCGCGCCATAAAGGTGCACGCCGAAATGAGCAAGGGCTTCCACGAAAAACTGCTCTCCTTTGCCCTCTCGATAGGTATGGGCGGGCTCGGCTATCTGGAGGTGGACGACGACCTCTCGTTCAGAGGGCCGATAGATAAATTCATTCCGCAGGAGTTAAAGGCCGAACTTGTGTCCATTGCGGAGCTCAGTGCGGGCGACACGATTTTCTTCATCGCCGATTCGCCATCGCGCGCGCCCGTCCTTGCGGGCAAAATAAGGCAGGAACTCGGCATGCGGCTCGGACTGATTGAGGAAAACGCCTACCGTTTCTGCTTTGTAAACGACTTCCCCATGTACGAGCTCGACGAGGACACGGGCAAGGTTTGCTTCACGCATAACCCGTTCTCCATGCCACAGGGCGGAATGGAGGCGCTCACGGGCAAAGACCCGCTCGAAGTACTCGCATACCAGTACGACATAGTGTGCAACGGCGTGGAGCTCTCCTCGGGCGCGGTGCGCAACCACGACCCCGAAATAATGAAAAAGGCGTTTGAAATCGCGGGGTATACGGAGGAGGAGCTCAAAGAAAAGTTCGGCGCGCTCTACACAGCTTTCAGGTACGGCGCCCCGCCCCACGCGGGCATGGCGCCGGGAGTCGACCGCATGCTCATGCTCCTTAAAAATGAAGAGAACATACGCGAGGTCATTGCCTTCCCCATGAGCGCCTCGGCGCAGGATTTGATGTGCGGCGCACCCTCTACGGTTTCCGAACAGCAGCTCAGGGAAGTGCACATAAAGCTGAGGTAACGCCTTAAAACGGCGTGCCGCCAAACGCTTTACATGCGGCGCGCATGGGTTTAAAATATATAAAAAAACAGAGTGGAAATTATGACTGATACAGAAAAGATTACCGAAAAACAGTTAAAAACGCTCTCCCGCCTCGCGCGGCTTTCGTTCACCGACGAAGAGATGGGCGCGTTCGGCGCGGGCTTTAAGGAGATGATTGATTTCTGCGACGGCATAAATGCCGAAATAGAGGGCGACGCCTCCTCCATACGCGAGGTCGGCTCACGTGAAATCGTGCTCGGCGAGCTACGCGAAGACGAGGTTGCGCCCAGCCTCCCGAACGAAAAAATTCTCTCCAACGTGCACGGCGAAAGGGGATATTTTGCCGTAAAGAGGGTGGTGAAATGAGCGGCAGGATAAGGCAGCTTTCGGCGCTGCTCCAAAGCCGCAAAATTTCTGCCGCGGAACTTACAGACCGCTATATATCCCGCATCGAACGCATAAATCCCGTGCTCAACGCATATGTTTCAAACACCTTCGACGAGGCGAAAAAGAACGCCGAATTTGCCGATAAACTCATAGCGGAGGGCAGGGCGACCCCGCTCACGGGCATTCCCATGGCGCTGAAAGACAATATCTGTTCCGACGGGCATCTGACAACCTGTTGTTCAAAGATATTGCAGGGCTTCAGGCCCTATTACGATGCCGCCGTATGGGAAAAGTTGCGCGCGCAGGGGGCGGTGCTCCTCGGCAAGACGAATATGGACGAATTTGCCATGGGCTCCGCCTCGGAGACTTCAGTTTACGGCGCGCCCAAAAATCCCGTGGATATCACACGGGTTACGGGCGGCTCCTCGGGCGGTTCCGCCGCAGCCGTAAAGGCTGACATCGCGGCATATGCGCTCGGTTCCGACACGGGCGGTTCCGTCCGCCAGCCTGCCTCTTTCTGCGGAACGGTGGGATTCAAGCCCACATATGGCGCGGTTTCGCGCTACGGGCTGATAGCGTACGCCTCTTCGCTCGACCAGATTGGCCCGCTCGCAAGCTCGGTGGAGGACGCGGCGCTCGTTTACGACGCAATCCGCGGCAAAGACGTGCGCGACCAGACCTCCGTGTCTACGCCGCGCGGTGCGACGGAGCTTGAAACCGACGTTAAAGTTCTTAAAATAGGCGTGCCCGAAGAGTTCTTTTCGGAGGGCGTATCCGACGAGGTGAAAACTGCGATTGAGGCGGCAATATGCCTGTTTGAACGCGCCGGCGCGAAGGTGAAGAGGGTAAAAATTCCCGCCTTCAAAGTCGCGCTGCCCGTGTATTATATAATAAGCTGCGCCGAGGCTTCTTCCAACCTCGGGCGGTACGACGGGATACGCTACGGCTACCGCGCAAGGGAGTTTTCCTACATAGACGAAATGATTGTAAAAACGCGCACGGAGGGCTTCGGAAAGGAAGTCAAAAGGCGCATAATGCTCGGCACATATGTGCTCTCCAGCGGATATTTCGACGCGTATTACAAAAAGGCGTGCCTTTTGCGCGGGCGCATAATCTCCGAGTTTGACGAAATATTCAAAAGTTGCGACGTGCTCCTCACGCCCACCGCGCCGACTACGGCGTTCGCGCTCGGCGACAAGAGCGCCGATTCGGTCACGACCTACCTTTCTGATATATGCACCGTTCCCGCAAGCATAGCGGGACTGCCCGCAGTGTCGCTTCCGTGCGCGCTCGGCAAGGGCGGGCTTCCGATTGGTTTGCAGATAATCGCAAACAGATTTGCCGACGGGCTGGCGCTCGCCTGCGCAAACTTTTTCGAGCGGGAGGCGGGCGTAAACGCAGAACTGTGCAGGGAGGTGCAGCTATGAAATACCGCATGGTATCGGGCTTTGAAACGCATGTGGAACTTGCAACAAACACCAAAATTTTCTGCGGCTGTTCCACAAAGTTCGGCGCCTCGCCGAATACCCACTGCTGTCCCGTGTGCACGGGTCAGCCTGGCGCGCTTCCCGTACTCAACAAAAAGGTGGTGGAGTTTGCCATCCGCGCGGGGCTTGCAACGCACTGCACGATAAACACGACCACCCATCTCGACCGCAAAAACTACTGCTATCCCGACCTTCCGAAGGCGTACCAGATTTCCCAGTTCGATAAGCCCCTCTGCGAGCACGGCTACGTCGAGCTCGAAAGCGGCAAAAAAATAAGGCTCACGCGCATTCATATCGAAGAGGACGCGGGCAAACTCGTGCACGAGCGCGGATATACTTTTATCGACTACAACCGCGGCGGCGTGCCGCTCATAGAGATTGTGTCGGAACCCGACATATCCTCGCCTGAGGAGGCGCGCGAATACGTCGAAAAATTGCAGCTCATCATGCGATATATAGGGGTCTCCGATTGCAAAATGCAGGAGGGCTCAATGCGCTGCGACGTAAATATTTCCCTGCAGAGAGAGGGCTCTTCCGTGCTCGGGACGCGCACGGAGATAAAAAATATGAACTCGTTGAGCTTTATCGAAAAGGCAATGGCGTACGAGGCAAAGCGGCAGGAGGAGGTGCTCTCCTCGGGCGGCGAGGTGGAGCAGGCGACGCTCCGCTTCGACGAAGCTACGGGCGAAACGTACGTCATGCGCACAAAGGAGGACGCGCAGGACTACCGCTATTTCCCCGAACCCGACCTGCTCACGGTAAAAATACCGCAGGCGGAAGTGGATAAAATCGCGGTTTCCCTGCCGGAGCTCCCGCTCGAAAAGCTGCGGCGCTACACGGGCGCGCTCGGCATAAGCGTGCTAAGCGCCCGCCTTCTGTATAAATACAAGGCGGTGTGCGATTTTTTTGAAAGGTGTTTATCGCTCGGCGCGGGCGCAAAAAACCTCTCGAATCTCATTGTGGGCACGGTGTATTCATATCTTCCCACCGAAGAGGAGAAGGAGGCGTTTAAAATAAACGTCGCCGCGGAGGAGATGGCGGAGCTTGCAAAATACGTCGACGGCGGCAAAATTAACTTCACCCTCGCGCAGATGACCCTCTCTAAAATGCTCAAAGAGGGCGGCGCGCTGGGCGATTATATAAAGCCCGCCGACCTCGAAGGCATCTCTGACGGCGAGCTCGAAGAGCTGTGCAAAAGGGCGATAGAAGAAAATCCCAAAATTGCAGAAGATTTCAGGGGCGGAAAGGAGAAGGCAATCGGCGGCTTGTTCGGCTATATAAAGCGCGCAACGCAAGGTCGGGCCGACATCAAAAAGGCGGAGGCTGTTTTAAGGCGCCTTCTCTCCGAATAATTTTATGCGGAAAATGATATTGACCCGCATATATGCCTTAACTAATTGAATATTTGTGTAAGAAAAGCCGCGGGCGCAAATTTTGCGCCCGCGGCTTATCTTCTGCCCTTTTTAAACTTTCGGTGTAATAATTTTCTTGTTGAAACAGTAGAGTATATTAAATAATTTGCAGTTTAACGGCGATTTGATTTTCGGCAAATTTCGCCGGACTCTGGCAATACTGTAAAAAAATCGCCCCCTTCGTTTTGGTATTATATGGCTAAACCTGCTTTTGCAACGGTACTCAGCGCAAAAAAATTAATACTTTCGGCCGCCGCGCTTTTAACGCTCGCGGCGCTCATGCTAGGCGTGTATTTCACGGGCGCATACGCCGTGTTTTACGGCGGCACTACCCGCCGCATACCCATTTACAGCGTGGAGCGGGAGGATAAGTATATCAGCATTACGTTCGACTGCGCGTGGGGTACCGAGCACACCGACGGCATTTTGTCCGCCCTTTCGGAGTACGGCGTCAAGGCGACTTTTTTCATGGTGGAGTTCTGGACGGAGAAGTATGCAGACTACGTTTCCCGCATACATTCCGAAGGTCACAGTATCGGGACGCATTCAAAAACGCACTCATATATGTCCAAACTATCCGCCTTAGAGATACGCTCCGAACTTTTAAGCTCCGCCGCGGCGATAACCCAAATCACGGGCGAAAAGGTCGAGCTTTTCCGCGCGCCGTACGGCGACTACGACAACGAGCTTATCGATACCGCCGAAGAGGAGGGCTTTTATACCATTCAGTGGGACGTCGACAGCCTCGACTGGAAAGACCTCTCCGCGGGCGAAATATCGATGCGCGTTATAAACAGGGTAAAGAGCGGTTCGATAATACTCATGCACAACAACGGACTGCACACTGCCGAGGCGGTGCATGTGATATTAAAGGAACTCATATCGCGCGGATACACCTTCGTGCCGGTCGAGCAGCTTATATACAAAGAAAATTACTATATCGATTCCAACGGCAGGCAGCAGCCTGCCGCTTAATAACGGAGTTTAAAAGAAAAACTTTTTTGGAGGCAAACAATGAATTACAATGCAGAAAAGAACAACAGGGTTTACGTTCACGGCGAAATCGTAAGCGAGGCGCAGTTCTCGCACGAGGTGTTCGGCGAAGGCTTTTACGAATTCAACATAAAAGTTCTGCGCCTTTCGGGTCAGGCCGACATTCTGCCGGTAACCGTATCCGAGCGCATAATGACCGACGACATGAAGCCGGGTTCATATATAAGCGCACTCGGACAGTTCCGTTCGTACAACAAGCTCGAAGGCGGCCGCTCCCGCCTCATGCTCACCGTGTTCGTGCGCGAACTTCTCGACGAGCCGCAGGGCAAAAACCCCAACAGCATAGTTCTCTCTGGCTATATCTGCAAACCGCCCGTCTACCGCACGACGCCTTTCAACAGGGAGATAGCCGACCTGCTGGTCGCCGTCAACCGTTCGTACAACAAGTCCGACTATATCCCCGCGATTGCGTGGGGAAGGAACGCGAGGTTCGTAAAAAACCTTGCCGTCGGCGATAAAATAGCGCTTTCGGGCAGGATACAGAGCAGGGAATACCAGAAAAAGCAGGACGACGGCAGCTTTTTAACGATGACCGCCTACGAAGTTTCCATCTCCAAGCTCGCCGCATTCGACGATGCCTCGGGCTTCGATATCGACGAGGAATTCGAGCTCTATTCCCGTCTGCCGCAGCCGCACACGCAGGAGGGGTGAAAAAAATTTGCAAAAAACGCTTGATTTTTGAGCTTGTATATGATAACATAATTTTAATATAACAATTCGCGGCAAAGATTACAATCCCTCCGTCACGCTGTCGCGTGACACCTCCCTTTACACAAGGGCGGCTATATTGTGGAAAGATTTGCGTGAATAATTTTAAAAACAATTTATGTTTCAAGGCGGGTTTCCCGCTGATAAAGCTGATAAAGTTTGAAAACAATTTATGTTTGCAAGCAAGGTTTCCTTGCGCAGAAAGTTCGCCTCGTGCCTCGTTGGTCGGCTACGCAACGCCTCACGCTAACGCTCGGCATGTTGCGTTCTCTCCGCAGAACACGAATAGCGGGTATCCGCTATTCTATGA
>DVFR01000027.1 GCA_018713165.1 Candidatus Coproplasma stercoravium
AAGTCCACGCTCATCAAATCTTTGAACCGTATGAACGACCTCGTTGAAGGTTGCAAAATTACCGGCGAAATTCTGATAGGCGGAACCAATATCTACGCCAAAAAGACCGACCTTGCCAGGCTCAGAAAGAATGTCGGCATGGTGTTCCAGCGCCCCAACCCGCTCGCCATGAGCGTTTACGACAATATCGCCTATGGCCCCCGCACGTTCGGTGTGCGCTCCAAATCGGTGCTCGACGGCATCGTTGAGGAATCTCTCCGCGGCGCGGCAATGTGGGACGAAGTTAAAGACAGGCTCAACAAATCGGCGCTCGGTCTTTCGGGCGGCCAGCAGCAGAGGCTGTGCATAGCCCGCTCGCTCGCCGTTGAACCGCAGATTCTCTTAATGGACGAACCTACGTCCGCGCTCGACCCCATTTCTACGGGCAAGATAGAGGAGCTGTGCACCGAGTTAAAGAAGTCGGTCACCATAATCATGGTAACGCACAACATGCAGCAGGCATTCCGTATCGCCGATAAAACGGCTTACTTCCTCCTCGGTGAAATGATTGAAATGCAGGACACCAAGGAGCTTTGGGCTCACCCCAAGGACAAGAGGACGGACGATTATATTAACGGACGTTTCGGTTGATAAAAAACTCACAGAATGCCCGCTTGGTGACAGCGGGCATTCTTCGTGATTTTGGAAACTAAGTTTCCCTGTCGGCGATTTTAAGGGCTCGCATATTGTATAATCGCCGACATTCCCTTCCGGTGAGCCCTTGCCTCCTCTAACGCTTTAGCTTTAGGGGAGGTGGCTTGCCCACAAGGGCAAGACGGAGGGATTAACGCGACAAATTGTGTCGCGCTTAACGGCGAACTAAATTCGCCTTGCGCACATTATTTATTTAAAAATTTTTTCACGACTTCCGCACGCTCCGCGTACTGCTCGCATCTATGAACCCTCAAAGTCTGAGGTAAAGAATAGTATAGAAAAAATTCCGCGTGAAGTTTTGCGCGGAATTTTTTGTTATTGGCGCGATTGACCTATGGTAACAGAGATTTCTCCACTCGCTTTGCCCGGTTTGCGGTTTCTCTTCGGGAGCCTCCGCAAATCGTCGCTTTGCTCGGTCGAAATGACAATTTTGTTTGTGTGAAATTACAGTGTGTTTGATTTTAAAAAATATGGCCGCACGCGCAGTTGCGCGTGCGGCCATATTTACTTGTCAAAATATTATCTTTCAACGGGAGTGTAATCTATCTCCGATTTTTCGTCGGTCGCCTCGAGCTTGAATATAACGGGGCGCAGGCCGTCGTTGCAACTGCAAATGGCAACGCCCGGCTTTCTTATCCAGTCGCCGTAGTAAAATACATCGGCTCCCGCGCCGTGGGCGAGGGCGAACGCGTACTGGTAAATTGCCTTCCACGCTTCGTCGCAAAAACCCTCGGGCTTTGAATAGTCGGCATAAAAAAACTGTCCTTCTTTAAGCATGGGGCAGGCTTTGAGCCCCTCGGCGCCGTACTCTGCGGCAAGTTCTTTATCGAGCGTGGTTTTAAGCACCGTAATTTTTACCTTGTTCATATGCGCACTTCCTTATATGTGTATATGAATATTATATCACGCCGAAAAGTGCTTTTCAACGGGTTTTTTCCTGTTAATGCATTTTGTTTGTATTTTTATTGCGCAGATGTTATAATTATGGTCGGCGGCAAATGTTGCCGCGTTAACAAATGAGAGGAAACTGAAAAATGATAATAGCAATGACGGGAGTGAGCGGCAGCATGGGCGGAGAGGCCCTTGCGCAGACAATAGAGCTCGCTTTTGTTGAAAAGATAAGGGTGCTTTTAACCCCGAAAAAGAGAAACGATAAACTCGCCCGCTCGCTGAAAAGGAAGTACGGCGAAAGAATAGAGGTCGTGCGCGGCTGGCTTTCCGACGCGGAGACGTGCACAAAACTCGTGGAAAAAGCCGACCTTGTAATAAATATGGCGGCGGTTATACCGCCGCGCTCAGACAAAGACCCGCGCGCAAGTTACCTTTGCAACCAGCTCGGCGCGATGAGACTCACCGACGCCGTTGCAAACATGCCCGTGCAGGCAAAGCTCGTGCACGTTTCCACCGTTGCCGTCTACGGCAACCGCACGCTCGCACATCCGTGGGGCAGGCCGGGCGACCCGCTCATGCCCGCAGTTTACGACAACTACGCAATGCATAAGATGATTGCCGAGAGGTACGTTATGGAGAGCGCCGTTGAAAACTGGGCGGTGCTCCGCCAGACGGCCATGCTCTACGACGGCATAATCTTTTCAAACATAAGCGACGGGCTTTTATTCCACGCAACGTTAAACGGCCCGCTCGAATGGGTGACCGCGCGCGACAGCGGATACCTCATAAGGCGCATAGCCGAAAAGGAGGAGTCGGGCGAAAACGCGCCGTTCTGGAAGAGGGTGTACGACATCTCCGGCGGGAGCGGGAACAGACGCACGGGCTTCGACACGTTTGCCGACGGATTTTCGATAATGGGCGGCTCGCCGAAGGCGTATTTCAAACCCTGCTGGTGCGCAACGCGCAACTTCCACGGGCTGTGGTATGCCGAAAGCGAACTCAACGATATGTTCGGCTACCGGCGCGACACCGTGTCGGGCTTCTGGGAGGCGATGGGCAAAAAATACCGCATATTCAGGGCGGCGCAGCTCGTGCCTTCGTCGATTATAGGCCTCTTCGTGTTCAGGCGCCTGCTGCGCGATAAAAACGCCCCCGCAAGGTGGATAAAGGAGGGGGATATCGGCAGGGTTACGGCGGCATTCGGCGGAATGGAGGAGGCGCGTTCCCTCCCTTCAAAGTGGGAAAATTTTGAAATTGCCGACGCGAAAGCTTACGGTTCGGAGGAAAAACAGCCGCTTGCGGCGTTCAAAGACAGAATGCTTTGCCACGGCTACGACGAGAGCAAACCGATGGACGAGTGGTCGCTCGAAGATATGCAGGGCGCGGCGGAATTCCGCGGCGGAAAGTGCATCTCTTCGGAGATAGTTTCGCCATATTCCAAATTGTTGTGGCAGTGCAGTGAGGGGCATACCTTCTCCGCGGCGCCGTACACCGTTTTAAAGGGCGGGCACTGGTGCCCGTTCTGCCAGCCGGAGCCGTGGAATTACGATAAACTTGCAAAAAGCTCGCCGTATTAC
Organism: Candidatus Coproplasma stercoravium; assembly: GCA_018713165.1. Classification (GTDB taxonomy): domain Bacteria; phylum Bacillota; class Clostridia; order Christensenellales; family Borkfalkiaceae; genus Coproplasma; species Coproplasma stercoravium. Next base: position 3,162 of record DVFR01000027.1, read on the forward strand.
GCGCAGGTGTGGTACGACAGCCATTCGCAGGACGAAAACTTAAGCTATTGGTTCGACAAGGCGGGCAACGCCTGTCTCGGAGCTTCGACGGAGGATAAATGAGGGCAGTTTTCAACGTGTTTTCAGGCACGGGCAACACGCACAAGGTATGCCGCGCAGTTATGGCGGAATGGCAGAAGAGCGGCGTTGAGTGCAAATACGTGAGCATAGAAAAGGACTGCGAGGTGCGCGACCCGAATTTGTTCGACAGGATAGTGATAGGCTATCCCGTGCACGCGTTCAACGCGCCGCAGATTGTTTTCGACTTTATAAAGCGCCTGCCGGACTGCGTGGGCGAAAGGCTGGTCTACCTTATAAAAACTTCGGGCGAGCCCTTAAAGCTCAACGACGGCTCATGTGCGCACGTGTACGATTTGTTGAAGAAGAAGGGCTATACCGTCGCGGGCGAGTATCATTACGTAATGCCGTACAACATGATTTTCCGCCATACCGATAAGATGGCGGCGCGCATGTGGCAGGCGGCGGAGAGGAGAATACCCGCCGAGGCGGCTGAGATGCTTGCGGGCAAAATCACGCCGCTCAAAAAGGGGCCTTTCAAGAGGCTGGTATCCTTCGTTTTCCGCATAGAGCACCCCGCAATGCCGCTACTCGGCAGGGCGTATAAAGTCACCGAAGCATGCACGGGCTGCGGCAAGTGTGCGCGCGGCTGTCCGCAGAAAAATATCACCATGGCGGGCGGCAAGCCCGTATTCGGCAAGCATTGCATAGGCTGCGTGAAGTGTTCGTTCGGCTGCCCCGAAAGCGCAATCACAATCGGCGTTTTAAACGGCTGGAAAGTCAACGGCGGGTATAACTTTTCGGGCGAGCCCGCAACCGATAAAGAGGTCTGCCGCTATTGCCGCAGGTCGTATATAAAGTATTTTAACGAGGCCGAAAAATTGCCCCTGCCGCATAAAAATGCGGAGAAGGAAGAGGAGTAGTTTTTAATAAATTTTTTAAAAGTGAACGCGCGCAGACGTGTGCAAATGCACGTCTGCGCGCTTATAAAAATGAATAATTTTCTTCGTTAGTTGCGGCATATATGGGGGTTAATTTGTAATACCACTCATTTTTTGGGTGGAGATAAGGGGATTCGCGCCTTAGGCGGACGCGCCCCGGTGAAAGGCGGGTGACCGCCTTTCAGTTTGCGTACTCAGCGCCGCTACTATATAGTCCGCACGCAAACCGTTTGCTCACGCTCACGCCTCCACCCTCGAATCCTCTTATTTTACAAGTTCATTCACACAAAAAAGAGAGGGTTGATACCCTCTCTCTTCTTGGTGGAGATAAGGGGATTCGAACCCCTGACCTATACGTTGCGAACGTATCGCGCTACCAACTGTGCTATATCCCCGTATTGAATTTGCAGGCGGCAAAATCTGCCGCGACAGCCGTAAAGTTTGCTTACCCGATTATTGTAATAAAAACTGCCGTTTTTAGCAACTGTTTTTGCGCGCTTTGTTAAAAAAATTTATCCGTGCGCCTTAACCCGCGGCTGTTCATGCCGCGCCCAATCGGAGAGTCTATTTATAAATTATGTTGAGTTCAAGCCGCCGCGGCGCTTTTGTGCCGCGGCGGCTTGTTCGAGTTTTATAAAAGCGTAAGTTGTATAAGCGTAAAATCAGTATTCAACCGAGAGCAGCCTGTCGCCGAGGTTGTGTCCCGCGCCTGCGCCGAAGTTTGAGTTTGCGAGCACGTCTTCGAGACTGTCGAGAGCATATACGTTCGTGGTGAAGGGCGCTTCGCCGTCGGGCGTGTGCCATCTGAAGAATCCTGGGCAAATCGTGCCCGAATCGTCGGTGGGGAATTTGTTGTCTTTATCGGCGGTGGAACCTGTGTATATCTCGTCGTTCTCGCCGAGCTGGTAGCTGCAGTTAACCAGCCTGTAACCGCCCTGCACGAAGAAACCTTCGTTGGTGTTCACGTCGGTGTTATACACGAGGTCTTCTATGCCGCGGAAGATGCAGTTTTCCGCCATAACGCCTGCCTGGTTGCCCGCGCCTATCGCGTGGGAGGGTATAGCGCACATCCACGTTTCGTTTACCGCCTTAACAGTGCTCTCGGCGCCGAGCGCGATGAGCTTAGTGCGGTACTTATAGTACTGCGAGCAGTCTGCAACGCAGTTGTACATATAGGCGTTGCCGCCGCGGATTTTGGGAATTCTGTCTTCAAAGTTCATGAATTTGCAGTTTGCAAACGAAACCTGAATGCCGAGGTTGTAGATATAGTCGTCGGCCTTGTCGATGTAGTGCGCCTGGTCGCCGAGAAGGAAGCCCTTTTTCTGGGGAGTTGCAAGGCCGTATAAAATGTCTTCAAAGGTCGCGCCCTCGTCGCGCAGCGCCTTGTAGTACTGATATTGGCAGGTATAGCCCGAATCGGACAGGCTCTTCTGGTAGTCCTCTTCGATTGCCGACATCATCTTATAGATATATCCGTCCTTGTCGTCGGAGCCGGCCGCAAAGTCGCACCAGCTCAGGTGAAGCCCGTTGCCGCCGTCCGCCCCGTAGGGTGCGCGGAATGCCACGCCCGAATTTGCGGTATAGTTTACGTTGGATACGTCTATCTGTCCGTCGTACGACTTGCCGAACGTGCAGTGGTCAAGCCATATGTAGCCGCAGAAAGCTATCTTGAAATAAGCCCAGCCGAACGCGTCGTAGTCGCCCACCGCGTTGGTGGTGAGGGAGGCGGAGTCTTCCCACTGCCAGAGTTCGTCGAATTCAATGTTGCGGAAAACTACGTTGTCGCAACTTGTGAGCTTGAAGCCGCCGTGCGTGAGTTTTGCGCCGTTTTTGGAGTATATCATCAGGTCGCTGATGTTGGATAAGCTTATCTGCGACATACCGTTTTCGGTGAACATTTCCGACATGGTGAACGCCTTTATGCTGTTCTGGCTCGTCCTGCAGAAGTCGGATATGATGCTCGCGTCCTTCTTTGCCTCTTTGCTGAGCTGGTAATAGCCGAGGTTCAAATCGTTGGTTATCTCGATAACGTGCACCGTGCCCTTGAAGTTCTCTTCGGTGTAGCCGTCGGCGGGCACCTGCGTATAGGTGTTCGTCGCGTCGTCCCATACGTTTTTGTAGTGGTACTGCGCGTCCTTAATCGCCGTTACGAGCTCTTCAACGGTGGAAACCTTGCGGTAAGCCTCCGTGCCCTCGTACTGCGAAAAGTCGGAAATCTTGTCCTTCACGTAGCCGTTCGCCGAAAGATTGGCCTTCGTTTCGTCCGAGAGAGCCGCGTACCAGTCTCTTGCGTGTCCGCATTTGTCGCAGTTTAAGTCGGTTTCGCCGTCGTAGACGTGCGCCTCCGTTTCGTTCACGTCGTCGCAGCCGCTGCAGGTAACCTTGTGGTTGTTTTCGTCGGCGTCGGTGTAGACGTAGCTGTGGGTGTGCGCTTCGCCCGTGTTGTCGGGGTCGCCGCCCGGGGTTTGTGTGCAGCCTGCAAAGAGCGAAAGCCCCATAATGCATGCCGCCGCACAGGCAAGTAGTTTTTTCATATGTTTCCCTCCATAAAAATTTTTCGGAACATATACAAGTATAAGCGTGAGTTGCTTGCATTTGATACTGATTTTGTGTTATGATGTCACAGTATTACTGTTTTTTTGTAACAACGGAGAAAAACTTTTCAAATTCGGAGCGGAGCGATGAAACTGCATAAACAACCGAGAATTTCCGACGGTAAAATTTGCAAAATCTATGTCGAGAGCGATACGCGCGGGGCAAATTTCGTAATGCCCGAGCCGCATTGCCACCCCTATTGCGAGCTGTATTACATACACCGCGGCGCCTGCCGCTTTTTTATAGAGGACGGAATAATCGACCTCAGGGAGGGGGATTTTTTGTTCATTCCCGAGCAGGTATATCACTACACCCGCTATGTTTACGGCATATGCAAAAAGACGTCCGTTTTTTTCAGGGGCGACGAGCTTGAAAGCTGGGCGGTGGACGTTCTGCCGGGAGGCGATTACTTTTTTGCCGAGACGCACGTTTTTAAGGCGGGCGAACTGCACCGCGGGCACTTCGATTCGCTTATAACGAGCATGAACAGCGAAGAAAAGATATCCGACGGTTTTTCGGAGCCTATGCTGCGCATATTTTTGCACCGCCTGCTTTTGCTGATGGTAAGGGAGTGCGCGTGGCTCGACGCCATTCCCGAAGATATCCGCACCACCGACGACCAGATAGTAAAGGCGGCGCAATACATAAGAACGCACTATATGGAGCGCATAACGATGGGGGATATTGCCGCCGCGGCGGGTTACAGCGGCAACTATTTAAGCCGAAAATTCAAAAAGGTGACGGGAGTGGGCGTGCACGAGTATCTGCTCCATACCCGCCTGCGCATTGCCGCCGCAGAGCTTGCAACGACGGCCGATTCTGTCGCCGATATAGCGTACAGGTGCGGATTTTCCGACGGGAACTATTTTAAAGACGTGTTCAAAAAGAAGTACGGCATGTCGCCGAGCGCGTACCGAGGCTGACGTGTTTTTTTTGTATAATAAGCGATGGTAAAAAGCGGCGTGCGTTCAGCCCGATTGTATTTTAATAAAATAATTAAAGCCCGTCCGCGCAAAATTGCGCGGACGGGCTTTTTAAATAATAAGGAATAGTAAGATATTGCGCGTTCAATCTGCCTGCAAACGCCGCGGCGCGTTTACATAACGGCGTCGGTTGCGGTGTAGCCTTCGAGTGAATTTTCCTTCACCTGAATGCACGCGTATTTTATCGCGCTGTCGGCAGCGGCGAAAAACTGCCTTTTTGCCGCGGGCGATATCCTCAGCCAGTCGCCTGCTTTGAGCTCAACTTCTTCGCCGTCGATAACAGCCTTGCCGTAGCCGTCGAGTATGGCGTAAATCTCCTCATTCTGCTTGTGTGAGTGCACGAAGGGCACGCATGCGCCTGCGGGCAGGCAGTTTATGCTTATCTCCGCACCCGTAAGACCGAGTTCGTCGTGAAGCTCTGTGCGCGGTTCCTCGCCTACGCTTACTTTTTTGTAATTTGCCATGTTTGTTGCCTCCTCAAATTTTTTTCTTTATTATATCACGGTAAAAAAATAAGTATTGAACGTTACAAATTTATTACTGTATAATAGTTTTGTAACTTAGTTTCTTTTTGATACTTATATTATTGACGAAACTATCGGGGCGTGATATAATTAAAAAAAATTTTTGAATGGAGGGAGCTATGCTGACCAAAGAGGAGCTGCCCGAATGCCCGGTTGCAACGACCGTTCAGCTTATCGGCAATAAGTGGAAACTGCTCATAATACGCAATCTTTTAAAATCGCCGCAGCGGTTTACCGCGCTCAAAAACGGAGTGCCGGGAATATCTCAGAAGGTGCTCACCGAAAATTTGCGTGTGCTCGAAGAGGACGGAATAATCTGCCGCGAAGTGTTTGCCGAGGTGCCGCCGAAAGTTATTTATTCGCTGACCGATACGGGCGAATCGCTTTTGCCCGTCATCGACGCCATGGCTGACTGGGGACAACGCTACAAGGCGCTGCTCGGATAATTTTCTTTAATTTAAGCGGCGGGCGCTTCATACGAAGCGCCCGCCGCTTTTTGTATAAAGAAAACCCCCGGATAGTCTGGGGGTTCAGTAGTAGGCTTTTGCCGAGGTGGTATTGAAACAAAAACTCCGTTTTGTTAGAATGGTAATGCGACCTGCCAGTTGCAAATAAAATAACAAAACGGAGGACAAAAGAAATGAATTCTAATGACAAGAAAATATTATCACATACGCAATGGAATAGCAAGTATCACATAGTGTTTGCGCCAAAGTACAGACGCAAAATATTTTATGAAAGCCACAGGAAAGCGATAATGGAATAATACGCGAGTTATGTCAATGGAAAGGGGTAGAAATAATAGAGGGGGAAATGGCAATAGACCACATACACCTGCTGGTAATGGTACCACCCAAGATAAGTGTATCCGGGTTTATGGGATACTTGAAAGGTAAGAGTAGTTTAATAATTTACCAAAAATTTGGAACAGCAAAGTTTAAATACAGGTGCCGAGAATTTTGGTGTCGTGGCTACTATGTAGACACGACAGGCAAGAATACTCAGGTAATCAAGGAGTACATAAAAAACCAATTAAAGAAAGACAAGGAAAATATGCAGTTGAGCATTGATTACCCTGAGGACCCGTTTACGGGTAGCAAGGAATAAGCGCAGCGACTGGCAGGTCGACAAATGAGCGCGTGGCGCTCGGACTAGTAAACTAGGGCTATGCTCGAAAATGAAGACCCACCCGCTAGGCGGGTGGGTTACTTTTTTCTATATTGACAAATAGTAGTATGGATGTTAAAATATTTCTACCGATGCACAGGTGTCATTTGCATCGGTGTGTTTAAGGAGGTGAATCTATATTGAAGCTTTTATATAGATGTTTCGGGCTCCGAATGGCACCGCGGGTCACCTCCCATGCGTAAATAGTGGGGACTGCTCATCTGAGCAGTCCCTTTAATTATTTAACTTCGCTTATATAAAGAAATAATCCGTAAGGAGCGAAGCGACGGAATAGCGCATCGTTCGCCGAAGGCGCGATCGCGTCAGCATTCGCCGGTTATCAGCAAATAATTCGGATTGTACCTCTTTGGTGCGCCTTCAGGGACTTTGCCGTTTCCCGTAGGTGGTATTATGCACCTTCAGGGAATCTGACACACCCCTAAAGGGGCCCCTGTCAGAGCTTCGGCTACGCCTCGCGCGAACCGCGCGGTTTCATTGAGCCTGAAGGCGCACAGACGAAAGCCCCCGATGAGCAAAGTCATCGGGGGCTTCGTGGTGCACCTTCAGGGACTCGAAGCACCTGAGAGAGGTTCAAATGTGCTATTAAGAAGCAAAAAACGGTCTAAAACAAGCGATTTTAAGAGTTTTTTTTAGATTTGCGACTCTTATGCGACAAAAAATTTGATATCGAAAAGCTGTAAAGTTGTTGAAGTCCGTGTTGATGCGCGGGCTTTCTCTTTTCTTAATCTCATTGCTGCCGCAAGGCAGCTTTCAGAAGGTTTATGCCGCATAGCCGCCAACGGCGGCCTGTTTCAGAAGGAATCGCACCGCTTTTAAGATACCGCCCGCGGCGGGAAAGATTAGCCGCGGGCCTTATTGAGTTTGTATTGTTGTTACTATTATATAATAGTGTCGCGCGCGAGAAGCGCGCGGACAGGAACTTTTGACAGCTTTAAAGGGTAATTTTGAGAGATAAATTACTTCAATTTTTCCATAGTTTTTAAATAAAACGGCCGCTGCACGGTTTTTCCCGCGCAGCGGCCACTAAAACGTCGATGAATTACACGACTAAAAGCGCAGATTGCCCTGCGCTTTTTTACTTGTTAAGTTTGCCCTTATGTGCTGCCGCATAGCAGCCGCACAGTTTTCCTTGCTCTGTAAAGCCCGTATCGTTGCAAATCTGGCAATAATACTGTGGTAGCAAGTCGTCAGGCGTTAAATGTAGCCGTCGTAACGCTTTAATGCGCTGCTCTTCAAGTTCACGCCGTCGCGCCTGCAAAAGCGTAAGCTCTTCGAGGTCGCCTCTCAGGTCTGCATAGGCTTCCTTGCTTGCAAGCGTTCTCAATTCTGTGTCAGCGGCTTTAAATCGGTTATCTGTCCGCGCTTTTCGTTCGTTGCGTTCGGCCCGTTCCTCGGCTTCCAGCCTGCGCTGAGAGTACCAGCGTTCCCTGTCGATGCTTTCGGCTCTCGCCTCTTCCGGCGTCTTAGATTGCCGCTTTGCGCCGCCGATGAGCGACGACGTCGCGGCTCTGTTACGGCTTAAAAGCCGATTGTTAATATGGTAAATGCTTTTATGCGTGCGATTAACTCCGCGCTCGTATTCGGCGCGGATAACAAGCCCTGCGGCAATAAGCGTGTTTATTGCCTTACTGATAGTTTTTTCTGATATGCCGATGACGGCGTGCATTTCCTTATAGCTGGCGACATATTTATTGCCACCTTTCTTGCCGTTATCGCAATGCGTGAAGATAAGGGAGAAGACCAGGCGTTCGGACAGAGTGAGTCGGCGCTCTATAATTTCGCCCTTTTTATTCTTAACTTTGATTTTAATGGTATTGACCCAGTTTTCAAGGCGTAAAAACGTGCCGGCTTTAGTTAGGGTCGTTATGTACTCGCTTTGACTCTTTCGTTCAATCATACCGCCTGCAATCAGGCTGCCGACGGCGCGCCCCACGCTCGATACAGATATACCGAGGTCGCGCGAAAAGCCTTCGTATGTGCGTGTGCAAGTCGGCTGCTCACCGTTTACCTTGTCGCAGGTAAAGCTGTAAATCTGACCGCCGGCGGCAACAGCACTCAATGTAAAACGCTGTACACGCTTTGCGTATTCGCCTTGTGCCGTATTAAGTTTTATCCTTTTAAGCAGCACGGTCGGTATACGCGTATATGCACGCTTAGCCGGCAGCTCGTCCAGATTTATCGGCATTGCCTGTTGCTTCATTTTCAGCCTTCCTGTCTTATGATTTTAGCTCCGTATTTTCCGGTGTGGCGGTGGCGGGGTGCGCAGTCCGGGCAGTAGCAGCGTTTGTAATCGCGCGAAACCGCCCAGCCTTCGAGCCTTGCCGTCTTCATACTCACAAAAGTTTTAATTGCAGTTTTGCAGTCGTCGCAGACGTAAACGCGCCCGCTTTCGTTTTTGTTTATCATTTTTTTGCTTCCTTTTGCGGCCATTATGGTCGTAACGGTTGCGACCATTCGAAAAATGCGGAAGGGCTTCGCCCTTACCCCGTATTTTTTCTTCTCTCTTTGCCTTCTACATTCTCCACCGCCTGCGGTGCACAAACTGTACGCCGCAGGCGGCGTATCCTGTTAAGAAGGCAAAGAGCGCGCCCCGCGTGTTAGCCCGTGCCCTGCGGCAAGTCCATAGCTATCTGCCCGGGCAGGGTGTCCTGTTTGGGTCTTGTCTTTTGCTTCGGCGGCTCCGCCGTCGGTTGTTCGTGT
>DVFR01000028.1 GCA_018713165.1 Candidatus Coproplasma stercoravium
AGCCCGAACAATTTGCAAAAGCTATTGTACAGCATTTCGGATTAGAACAATATTTCAAAGAAATCTGCGGCGCTACCATGGATCAGAGCAGGACACAAAAGGCAGATGTGATTGCTTATGCCTTAAAAAAATGTGAGATAAAGGATGAGATAAAGGACAAGAAGCGTGCCGTTATGGTAGGTGATCGTAAACATGATATTATCGGAGCAAAAACAAACGGTCTGAGTTCCATAGGCGTTCTGTACGGATATGGAAGTAAGGAAGAATTGCTTGAAGCGGGGGCCAATTATATTGCAAATTCTCCCGTCGATATATTGCATTATATTTTGGGATAAAAAAGTCGGACTGATGTGTTTACAGCGGGAGGCAATCCAAATAATGTAAAGCTTCCTTAATTGCTACTTTGGCACCGTGGCGTGTGCTTGGCTGCGGCGCGCGTTAGCGCGCCGCACTTGTTTTATCAAGCACCCGCCACAGTGCCGAAATTATTATTCTATATCTAAATCATAATCTTTACCCAAAACGAATTTATAATTTTTGTAGTTCTCTATAAATTCTCTATCGTTATCGTAAGTCAAAATCTTTACGCATCTATGTCTTGACGACATATCTAACGGTTTTCCGTTTTTATCGTGGCTGTTATATTCGCACAAAGTAGCGGTTAAAGCGTCGTCATCTATCGGATAAAACCCGATAGGCGGAATATTGTTTAACTCGCAGTCGATAAGCACGCATTCCGCATTCGGGTACTGAAAACCGTTATTGTTTGGCAATCTTGCGATAACAGCGTTATTATTTTTGCCGTTAAATACACATTCTACAAACACGTTGCCATGATTTTCCTTTGTATTTCTTATCCACATAAAGGCGTTAAAACTGTTGAGCACTGTTTTATAAAAAAACGCCGGACCTCTCCCTAAAACCGTATCGCCTTCGCCGTCGATTACGCAGTTGTTAAAGTATGCCGAACCGTTTGTCTGCAAGGCGTCTCCACTGCCAATTATACGGACGTTTTCAAAATAGTTGCATTTACCGTTAATTAAAAGCCCTTCCGCCTGACCGTGCGCGTCATTTTTAACCGTAAGATTTTTTAAAATAATATGCGTGCAGTTATCAATGGCAAAAGCCGCTCTTCTTGAAGGAAACGTGCCGCGTTTTTCATTCGTTTTAATTAAATCGGGGTGCGGGTTAAAAATTTCGTTATTGGCGTAATGTATGACGACGTCGTCAACGTTCTCGCCTATTATCGTAATATAATCTTTATTGCGGAAATAAACGAGTTCTCGATAATCGCCGTTTTTAACATGAATAACATACGGCGACGATTTGTCCAAATGGTCGGGAATTGCGTCAATAGCACCCTGTACAGTTTCAAAATCGCCTTTTCCGTTTTTAGCAACGGTAATTTTCCCGTCCGAAAGCGAAATTGCGCTTTTAGTTGTAAACGTCCACGCATTTTTATCGTTTATTCCGATAAAACCGTCCGCTATATCCTCGTCCGCCAAAATGTAATATTTACGCCCGTATTCCAAAAGATTATGGTGCAATTGAAAAAAAACGGCATTATCTTTGATATAAGCTGGATAAAAATGAAAACCGTCAGAAAAACCGCCTATTATTGTAAGTTGAAAATTTTCGTTTACTCTCTCATAATCTGCAGAAGGTGTCCCCGCAACAGCCGTTCTATTTGTTATTTTACTACTACCGTATTTATAAAACGTATGCAAATAATCGGCTGACGGATTTTTACGGGGTTCGACGGGACCATTTGGAATACTTAAATCCAAACAGTCGATAAGTTCGTCTGTTTGATAATCATATACTCTTAACAAACCACTATTATTTAAAGTCGGCTTGACGTCAAAAAATAAGGCTATTTCAGTATCTATACAAATATTTTTTGCGTTGTTTTGCGGATATGTCTGTATCAGCTTCATAAAATACTCCAAAATAAAAGTAACACCCATATTATAACAGCACTTTTTATGGATTGCAAACAATCTAACGAAAAATTTCAACTGTATAATTAAACTAAATTTTTATAGAAAAACGCAACCTAATATTCGAATTAGGTTGCGTGTGGTGCACCACAAATACCCCCGACCCAAAATTTGGGTCGGGGGTATTTGTTTGGCGCACCTACAGGAATTTGAACGCGTAGCGCCGCAGGCGCGTATGCTCGAGCTTCCGCCGACAGGCGGGGCCCTGCCGAGTTCCCGCAATCGGGAACACGGCAGTATTCCTTACGGTGCAAATAGTATGGTGTTATGACATTTGTCATCGGGTATTTGTTTGGCGCACCTACAGGAATTTGAACGCGGAGCGCCGCAGGCGCGTATGCTCGAGTGTCAGTCGCAGGCGCAGCCCTGCCTCGTCGTCGCAAATTACGCTTGCAATAAGCCGCGCGGTGGCGCGGCTTATAACGTTGCTCCATTGCTCCTCCTCTTCCCAAAAAATCTTTGCAGACAAATCTTTTTTGGGAACCCTGTATAAACGCTTGCGGGAACTCGGCAGTATTTCTTACGTTGCAAATATGGTTTTATGTAATGGTAACATCTATGTATGGAGGACTCGTTTAACCCCGAGGGGAGGAAGTACCGACATAGAGCTGAATCTGGTAGTCCCATTGCAGTATGCCCGTGACGACTACCATCTTTACCGCGAAATCTGGTTTTGCCGCGTACTTTTCCGCCGCCAGCTCCGATACGGCGCGCAGGGTCTCGTCGCAATCGTCTCCCGTGCAGTCTGCGCACAGATACTCGCCCTCCGGCAGGATAATAAGCCCCTTTGCGTCGCAGTATCTTTCGCATACGGCAAACATGCGCTCGGCTCCGTCTTTTACATACACGCCTGCTTCGTCGGTGAACGAAAATTTATCTTTAAGCCCGCCCACCTGCGCAAAATAGTGGCGGTGGTAGTCGTGCAGGGTGTCGAGTTCGGGCTTTATGGGCTTTTGCGAGAGAAGAATCGTGCGCTTTTCAAAGTACTTTTCAAAAATACTGCCGCCGCGTTCACGCTGTTTAAGTATGCCCTCGTAATAACGTCGGGCACGCGCAATGTGCCGTTTTACGTCGTTAATCTCGTCGATTTTTTTATCGGCGCTCTCTTCGGCCTTCTTTAAAAAGCCGATTATGTTCCCGACGTCGCCGAGGCTTAAAATCTGCTTAATCTCCGCGAGCGAAAGGTCCATTTGTTTGAGCGCCTTAACGGCGGTAAGCGCCACTATCTCCTTTTCGGAATAGTATCGGTAGCCCGTAAATTGGTCGGTTTTGCACGGTCGCACCAGACCTTCCCTGTCGTAGTGGCGCAGCGTTTCCGCCGTCATTCCCACAATTTTTGCCGTTTTGCCCACGGAAAAAAATTTTTCCATTTTTTTGCGAAAACTCCTTGACTTTTGTGTAACACAAGGGTTTAGAATGATTGTACCATAAGAGAAACAATAAGTCAATGGAGGACGATATGAAAAAATTAGTAGGACTGATTATCGCCGCGGCGGCAGCCGCGATGCTCTTTTCGCTTGCCGCTTGCAGCGAACAGACATTCACGGAGGGCAGCTATACTTTAAGCGGCACAGAGGTTAAGAGTATTACGGTAGACGCGGAGGACAGGGCGGTGGAGGTTGTGGCGTCGACCGACGGCAACGTCAAAGTAGAGTATTACGCCAGCGACAAGGAGTATTATGATATATCTGCGGATGGAGGGCATCTTACCGTTTCCCTTGTGCTCGACAAGAGCTGGACGGACTATGTCGGCGCGCAGCCCGATATAAGTTACCGCACCATCCGCATGGAAGTGCCCGGAGTAGCGCTCGAAAGTTTAAAAATTTCCACTACAAACGAAAAAATAGAACTTTCGCAGATTTCCGCAACCGACGTATCTCTCGTCAACAACTGGGGCGATATAACCTTCGGCAAAATGTCGGTGGGAAATGGCGCCGAATTTGTTACTAAAAACGGCAATATTTCGGGTATATTAGCGGGTGAATTGAACGACTATTCGGTAACGTGCACGGTTAAAAAGGGCAGCACGAATCTGCCCGAAAACAAGGACGGCGGCGAAAAGACGCTTGCGGTAGACTGCAACAACGGCGACGTGAACATTGAATTTTCGGCATGACGAAAAAGCAGCACAGGCAAGTTAAATTGCCGCGCGGCGCGCATTTATCGGCGCGTTTTGCTTTGGCGGAATCAGAAAACGAAAACCCCGCAGATATGCCTTTTATTGCAGCATATCTGCGGGGTGATTTAATTTATAAAAGCGGGCGGGCGCAATTTATGCGTCCTCTTTTTTGCAGCTTCCGCCGCAGGCGTACGGGCAGCCCGAACACTTATTTTTCCTTTTTTTTCTGCGCACGATTATGGTTGCCGCGGCGGCTGCCGCACACAAGCCCACTGCGCATGAAATTATTATCGTAGCTATCATTTTTTATTCTCAATATACCGTTATTTGCGGCATATTGCCGCATTAATTTTAAAAAATTTGTATTTTAGCCTTTCTTTTATACAATCAGCACGCCTATCTGATATACGATGAGCGTGATTACGTATGCGACCACGAGCTGGAACAGGGCGGTAAATCCCGTCCACGCCCAACTCTTCGATTCCTTGCGTATTGTTGCGAGCGTGGCGACGCAAGGGATATACAGCAGGCAGAACACCATGAGGCATACGGCGTTGAGCGGGCCGAATCCCATTGCCGCGAGCGCCGCGGCAAACTCCGCCGAGCCCTCTGCCGCGCCGAGCATTACCGCGCAGCTCGAAACGACGACTTCCTTTGCCGAAATTCCCGCAATGAGCGCAACGACAATCTGCCAGAAGCCGAGCCCTATCGGCGCGAACGCGGGTTCGAGGAATCTGCCTATGTATGCCGCAAAGCTCGTTCCGCCGCCTTCGCCCACAAAGCCCGCGGGGCCGAAGTACATCAGCGCCCAGATTATCAGCGTCGCGATGAATATCGTCGTGCCAGCCTTTATCAGGTAGTCCTTAATCTTCTCCCAAACGTAAATGCCCACCGTGCGCGCGTCGGGCAGCTTGTATTCGGGCAGCTCAATCAGCAGGTAGTTCGCCGTCTTTTTGCGGTCGATGAGGTGTAGCACGGCGGCTACGCCTATCGCAACGAGTATGCCGAGCAGATACATCGAAAATGCCGCTAAAAACGCGTATTCGGCAAAGAACATCTCGGCAAACAGTATGTATATGGTCAGCCTAGCGCTGCAGCTCATGAACGGGGTGACGAGCATTACTTTAAAGCGGTCGCGCCTGTTTTCGAGCGCGCGCGACGCCATGATTGCGGGCACCGTGCAGCCGAAACCTAAGAGCATGGGTATAAACGCGCGGCCCGAAAGCCCGATTTTGCTCATAACGCCTTCCATTACGTAGGCGACCCTCGCCATGTACCCGCTGTCCTCCAAAAAGGCCAGCGCGAGGAAGAGGATGAGTATGTTGGGTAAAAAGGTGATAATCGTGCCCACGCCGCTTATAATGCCGTCGTTTAAAAGCGAAATTACTATTTCGCTCGCGCCCGCGGAAGTGAGCCCGCCGTCAATCGCGTCCGAAAGCGCGCTTATGCCCAGTTCCAGAAGGCTCTTTATCAAATCGCCGACGAAGAAGGTCAAAAAGAACACGACAGCCATTATCCCGAGGAATATGGGTATGCCCCAGATTTTGTGAGTAAAGGCTCTGTCGAGCTTGTCGGTCAGCTTGTCCTGCCGCTGTTTGTGCACCATTACTTCGTCGATTATCTCGCCGATGAAGTCGTACTTTTCGTTGATTATCTGTGACTCGTAATTGTGCGTTGAATCGGGCATATCCAGGGGGTATTTTTCGGTAATCTCCCTGTCGTGCTCCAGAATTTTAATGGCGTGCCACCGCACGTTTTTAATATCGTGATAACTCTTTACGAGCGCCGTTTCCACCTTGTCAATCTCGTCCTCAATAGGGTCGGAGTACACCATGGTGTATTCGGAGTGGTGGTCGTGCTCGTGGTGCGAAATCTCCCTGTGCTCGTGCACGAGGGCGTCGGGCCCTTTGGCGTCTTTGTGGTGAATGGCGGCGTGAATGAGTATGTCCAGCCCCGTCCGCTTGCGTGCGGAGACGGGTATGACGGGCACGCCGAGCATTTCGGGCAGGCGGTGCATGTCAATCTCCATGCCGCGCTTTAAAACTATGTCCATCATGTTCAGCGCAACCACCACGGGCTTGCCGAGCTCCAACAGCTGCAAGGTGAGGTACAGCCCCCGCTCCAACGCCGAGGCGTCGACCACGTTTATAACCACGTCTACCTCGCCGCTCAAAATGCAGTTGCGCGCCACGGTCTCCTCCATGGTGTAGGAGGTGAGGCTGTAAGTTCCCGGAAGGTCGATAAGTTTTATGCGCTCGTCCTTGTATTTATACGCGCCCTCAACCTTTTCCACGGTGACGCCCGGCCAGTTGGCAACTTTTAAATTGGCCCCCGTATATGCGTTGAACAACGTGGTTTTTCCGCAGTTGGGGTTACCGATAAAACCTATCGTCATCGAGTAGTCGCCGCCGTTTTTACCTTCGGCGGCGCCCTTTTTGCGCCTTATGGGGGGCGCCTTTGTATCACAGCACCCCATCGCCGCTTTCCTCCACCTCGATATTTTTGGTTATGTTATAGCCGAGGGCGAAGCGCGTTCCGCGCAGTTTTATGATAAGTATGCCCTTGCCTTTGCGGTTCAAAACGGATACGGGCGCGCGGTTTGTCATGCCCAGCGCTTCCAGCCTGCGCTCCGTTTCGAACGGCAGCGTGATTTTTTCCACAGTGTAGTTTTTGCCTACCTGCGCTTCGTTTAAGTACATCGTTTGTTTTACTCCCTAGAATACGTGTGCGCGTCGCGCTTGCAGAACCGTTATACCCGCGCGGAGGCGCATTAAAGCCGCCTGCGCCCGTTTATTATCCTGCGTTAACATTATAGTAGCGCAGGGAGGTTTTAGTCAATCTTCTGATAAAAAAATTTTTATCGCGGGATAAATTTTGTTTATGCGTAACCTAGCAATATATTATGCTTTAAAGTGTAAATGCGGGTCGCAAATTTATTGACAAAAATACAAAAAGTATGTAAACTTTTTTCAGGCAAAAAGGGAACGATAATCTGGTTTAAACGGCGTACGGAATGCCTTGATAAAAACTCCGCATTAAATTGCAGCGGAAAGCTCATTTTGCACAAATTTTATAAACGATGTCACGGTGCCCGCCGCCGCATGCAATGCGTCGGCGGGCAATAGTGCGCACGGCAGAGTGCGCGGCATCGTCGGCCGGAAATTAAAAAGGTTTTTATGAAAAAGGTTAAAAAGAGAGAAAAATTTACAAAGGCGGGCATACTCGGCTACTTTTTAAAGGGCTGTTATGCATTGTTCGCGGCGAGCATCGTCGCAAGCATCGTCACCACGTTTTTAAGCGTGGTGCTGCCGCAGATAATAAGCTTTACGATAGACAGCGTGCTTGACAGCAAGGAGCCCGACAGCATATTTGTTTATTTTGCGAATCTGTTCGGCGGGGTGGACTACTTAAAGCGCAATATCTGGATACTTGCCGTTGTGATAATCGTAATCGCGTTCGTCATGGCCATATTCCAGTACGGCGTTACATACTTCAACCAGCGCGCCAACCAGTCGCTCATGCGCCGCATGCGCAACTGTCTGTTCTCGCACATTCAGCGCCTGCCGCTCAGGTGGCATATCGAGCACCAGACGGGCGACATAATCCAGCGCTGCACGTCCGACGCCGACGCCATCTCAAACTTCATCTCCAACCAACTCGTATATCTCTTCCGCATAATAATAATCGTCGTGCTCTCCGTCACGTTCATGTTCATCACGAACGTAAAACTTGCGGCCATTGCGCTGGCGTTCGTGCCCGTGCTTGTCGGCACCTCGCTCGTCTTTTATAACGGCGCCCGCAAGTCGTTCAAAAAGTGCGACGAGGAGGAGGGCGTGCTCTCTACAATCGCGCAGGAGAATTTAACAGGCGTACGCGTAGTCCGCGCCTTCGGCAGGGAACGCTACGAGCGCGATAAGTTTGAAAAGCAGAACGTATACTACACCGGGCTGTGGGTCAAGGTAATGCACTCCATGGCAAGATTCTGGACGACGATAGACTCTGTCGCCGCCCTTCAGGGCATGGTTCTGCTGATTGTCGGCACGCTTTACTGCATAAACGGCGAAATGACGCCCGGCGAACTCGTGGCGTTCATTTCATACAACACCATGCTCATGGGCCCCGTGCGCCAGCTCGGACGAATTATATCCAACATGAGCCGCGCGGGCGTTTCAATCGCGCGTATAGGCGAGATAATGAACGCCGAAGAGGAGAAATACGGCGAGGTCGGCGAGCTCTCGGGCGATATCGAGTTCAAAAACGTCGGCTTTTCGTATGAGGACGGCAAGCAGGTGCTGCACGACGTGTCGTTCAAAGTTCCGCAGGGCTCGACTCTCGGAATTCTGGGCAGTACTGGCAGCGGCAAGTCTACGCTCATGTATCTTTTAGACAGGCTCTATCCCGTCACCGAAGGTACGATAACCATAGGCGGAAAGGATATAAACGATATCCCGCCCGCAACGGTTCGCTCGAATATAGGTTTTGTGTTGCAGGAGGGATACCTCTATACGGGCACCATAGCCGAAAACATCTCCGTCGCCGGCGGCGTAATATCGCAGAAAGAGATAGAGCACGCAGCCGAGGCCGCCTGCGTGGACGACAATATCCGCGGCTTTGCCCAGGGTTACGAAACGATAGTGGGCGAGCGCGGCGTAACGCTCTCCGGCGGGCAGAAACAGCGCGTTTCCATTGCCCGCACTCTGGTAAGAAAGACGCCCATACTCGTCTTTGACGATTCGCTCTCCGCGGTAGACAGCGACACCGACGCGGCAATCCGCGCCCGTCTTGCGCGCGAGTTCGGCGGCGCCACCGTTATCCTCATTTCGCACAGGATAACCACCGTGATGCATGCCGACAACATAATAGTAATGGAAAACGGCACGGTGGCCGAGCAGGGCACCAGCCACGAACTGCTGCAACAAAAAGGCATATACAGGCAGATTTACGATATGCAGATGAGCCTGCCCGACGAGCTCAAAAAGGAGGTGGGTTATGGCGAATAAAAAGCAAAAATCGCCGCGCATAAAAAAGCGCACGCAGGGCGGCGAGCCCGTTGCTCCCAAGGTGCGGCTGTTCGGCTTGCCGAAGCTTAAACCCTTTCTTGCGCCCTACAAGTGGATGTTCTTCGTAATGATACTCGGCACTGTGATTGTGGGCGTGCTCAACACCATAATGCCCCTCTTCCAGGAGTATGCGATAGATAACTTTATTGCCGACAGCACCACAAAAGGACTTGCGCCGTTTATCGCGCTGTACGTCGTGTGCATAGTTGTGACCATGGGCGTCGACTACATCGCCTCGTATAACTGCTGCAGGCTGGAGCTGTATATCCTGCGCGACATGCGCCGCACCACGTTCAACCATCTTCAAACGCTCTCCGTGTCATACTTCAACGTAAACAGCGTCGGAAGAATTCACGCGAGGGTTATGAGCGATACTTCGAACATCTCCTCGATAATCTCGTGGGACGTATACCAGGGCGGCTGGAATATTACATATATTTTAAGCGCGGTCGTAATAATGCTCGTTTTAAACTGGGTGCTCGCGCTGTGCGTAATCGTCATTATCCCGCTCGTCGCGCTCGTGTCGTGCTACTTCCAGCGCAGGCTTACGGTACTCAACCGCCGCGTGCGCGAGATAAATTCAGAGATTACGGGCGGTTTCAACGAGGGCATAACGGGCGTCGAAACGTCGAAGACGCTCGCCGTCGAGGATAAACTCGACAAGCGCTTTTATAACAATACAAACCGCATGCACAAACAGGCGACCCGCCTCGGGCACCACCGCGCGCTCTTCTATACCATAATATCGTTTGCGGCATACGTTGCGCTCGCACTCGTTTTGTGGTACGGCGGCATTCTCACCATGGAGCAGACAATCCAGCTCGGCACGCTCACCGTGTTCATGACGTACGCGCAGGGCATAATGTCGCCCGTGCAGTGGACGGTCGACGCCATTGCCGACCTCATCACCGTAAAAGTAAACGTAGAGCGCGTTACCACGCTGCTGGGTACCAAGTCCGACGTCTCCGATACGCCCGAAGTGATTGAAAAGTACGGCGATACCTTCAACGCGAAAACGGAGAACTGGGAGCCGCTCCACGGCGACATTGAGTTCAAAGACGTAACGTTCAAATACCCCGACGGCGACGAATACGTGCTCGAACACTTCAACTTAAAGGTGCCGCAGGGCACGAACGTCGCGATAGTGGGGGAGACGGGCGCGGGCAAATCTACGCTCGTAAACCTCGTGTGCCGCTTTTTCGAGCCGACGGAGGGGCAGGTGCTGATAGACGGCAGGGACGCGCGCGAACGCTCCGTGGGCTGGCTGCACAGCCACATAGGCTACGTTCTGCAAACGCCGCACCTCTTTTCGGGCACCGTGCGCGAAAACCTGTTGTACGGCAAGGAGGACGCCACGCAGGAGGAACTTGAAGCCGCGCTTAAAAGCGTGAATGCCGACAAGATTGTAGAGCGGCTCGACGGCGGCCTCGACAGCGTAGTGGGCGAGGGCGGCAACACGCTCTCCACGGGCGAAAAACAGCTCCTCTCGTTTGCCCGCGCAATACTCGCCGACCCTGCGATATTCGTGCTCGACGAGGCGACTTCGTCGATAGACACCATAACCGAGCACCTCATTCAGGAGGCGATTGAAAAGCTCATGCAGGGCAGGACGAGCTTCGTGATAGCGCACAGGCTCTCGACTATCCGCTCCGCCGACGTTATACTTGTCGTGCAGAACGGCAAGATTGTAGAGCGAGGCAGGCACGAAGAGCTGCTCGCAAAGCGCGGCTATTACTACAATCTCTACATAAAGCAGTTCCGCGAGGAAAAGGTTAAGTCGGCATTAAACGGCTGAAACCGGCTTAAACTTAAAAGCAAGAAAGTGTTATCGATAAACGCCATATATATGTTTTTACATGCATATGGCGTTTATTGTATTTTAAATTTTTTGCCGTTATGTATTGACAAGTAAACTATGCTGTTATATAATATAAATACTAAAACCGCAAACAAAACTTTATGGCGCGCCTTAAATAATAAAAAAGAACGGCGCGGGGAGGCAGGTATGGCGGCTAAATTTCAGCTTGAACTTTTAAACGGCGTAAAGGAGGCGCGCAAGGAGCGCGGCTGGTCGCAGACAGAGCTTGCGCAGATGGTGGGCGTTTCGCGCAATACCATAAGCAGTATCGAAACGGGCGCGTTCAACCCCACGGCAAAGCTTGCGCTCATTCTGTGCATTGCGCTCGATAAAAAGTTTGAAGAGCTCTTCTGGTTTGCCGAGTAAATTGCGGCGGCTCAGAAGTTTTAAAAATCCGTAAAATGAAAAGTGCGCGCGGCGGCAAATTTGCCGCC
>DVFR01000029.1 GCA_018713165.1 Candidatus Coproplasma stercoravium
AACCAACGGTTGCCGCCGCTTCTTTTTATCTAATACAAAGTTTTATTGTAATAAATCGTATATTATGAATATATTTCTTTACATTCTTCTTTAAACGTTGCAAGAAAGAGCTCCGCCGCCCGTGAAAATACTGCATACTTTTTCCATATAAGGTCGGCATGTGTAAATACGGGCGGTTCCAACGGCTTAAAGCAGAGAGAGCCGCTTCCTGCAACTATTCCCTCAAGCCCGAACGTTATGCCTGCGCCCTCTTCGGCAAGCTGCGAGCCTACGTATAAAAGATTATACGTTGCGGCAATCTCCTGTTCTTCGCGCGGAACTCCCAGCCATTCGCCAATCGTCCCTTTTGCCGCCGACTGCTCGGAGGTGATGATTTTTTTGCCTCTCACGTCGTCGGGAGTGACAAAGGGCTTTCCGGCGAGTTCGTCGTCCGTTCTTACGAGCGCTCCCCAGCGGTCGCAGTGCGGCAGTTTTACCGACTGGTAGAGGGAGAGGTCGGGCGCGTCGAGCACGAGTCCGAAGTCCAAAAGGCCCTTGTCGAGTTTTTCGAGCACGGCGGCTCCGTCCCCGCTGAAAAAGCGGAATTTTACGTTCGGGTGTGCCCTCTGCACCTTAATCGCGGCGCGTATAACTATTTTCATCGCGCGCGTTTCGCCGCCGCCTATGCACACCTCTCCGCTTACGTCTTGCGCGGGCGCGCTCACCTCCGAAACGGTCTTTTCATACAGTTCGAGCATCTCTTCCGCACGCTTTTTTAAAAGTTTTCCACGCTCGGTAAGCGTTATCCTGCGCTTTCCTCTCTCAAACAACGCCCCGCCGACCTCGCGCTCCAGATTTTGCATCTGCCTCGAAAGGCTCGGCTGCGTTATATACAGCGCCTCCGCCGCACCCGAAATGCTGCCCGCCTGTGCAACCGCCAAAAAATATTTAAGTTCTCTCAGTTCCATAATTTTCTCCGTAAAATCGGCGCGCCCCGACAGTTTTTTAATTATATTGCTCTTTGATATGTCTGTCAAGCATAATATAATATTTGATATAGGTTTTTGACATAATATTGCAAACGGCGGTAAAATAAGGCTGCAAAAGCAAAAGAGAGGTTAAACATGACTTTCGAAGAGTATAATGCCATGGCGGTGCGCGGCGAATATATCGGCTCCGGGAGCGAGAGGCATATTTTTATGCACTCAGCGGCACAGCGCGCGATAGAGATAACGGGCAGAATAAACGGCGGCTACCACTCGCCCGCGGAGCTGCGGGCGCTCTTTTCAGAGCTCGTCGGGCAGAAGGTCGACGAAGGGTTCGGCTTGTTTCCGCCCTTTTACACAGATTACGGAAGAAATATCCGCGTCGGCAAACGCGTTTTCATAAATTCTGGCTGCTGTTTTCAGGACCAGGGCGGCATAGAACTCGGCGACGGCTGTTTAATAGGGCATCAGGTGGTGATTGCCACACTCAACCACGACCTCGACCCGAATAAAAGGGGCAGTATGATTCCCGCAAAAGTCACCCTCGGCAAAAACGTGTGGGTGGGCGCGCACGCGACCATTCTGCCGGGCGTAAAAATCGGCGACAACGCCGTAATTGCCGCGGGAGCGGTGGTAAGCAGGGACGTCCCCGAAAACACGGTGGTTGCGGGTGTGCCTGCAAGGGTTATAAAAAGGATAGTTTAAAAATGCTTAAAAGAATAAAATTAATTGCGTGCGTTCTGGCATTTTTTGCAACCTGTATATTTGTAGGCTGTGCGGGCGCGCAGCAGGGCGGCAATGCCGCAGGGGACGAAGGCGACAATATAGCGGAGGAAGAGATGGAAATTTATATAAAAATAGGCGAGGAGTGCGCCGCGATGGAACTTGCCCGAAGCGACGCCGCGCGCGAGCTTAAAGACCGCCTTTCGGACGGCGACGTCGTGTTTACCGCGGACGATTACGGCGGGTTTGAAAAGGTGGGTTCCCTCGGCTTTTCGCTGCCGCGCTCGGACGAGCGGATAACGACCTCATCGGGCGACGTAATGCTCTATCAGGGCGACAATATCGTAATTTTTTACGGCAGCAACAGTTGGGCATATACCCCTCTCGGGAGAATAGAGGGACTCGATGATGCCGCTCTGGAAAGTTTTTTGCAGGCGGGCGGCGGCGAGGTTAAAATAACGCTCAGCCTTACGCGGTGAAGGGGGCGGCTGAGGCGGTTTCACAAAATTTTTACCGTAAAATTTTTAAAAAAGTATTGACTTAAAGTTCAATTTAACTGCTATACTGTAAGGGATTAATACGAACCCGCCTTTAAATGCGTCTTTTGCATGCCTTGGCGCTCATCCTCATTGCAATACCTCAGTGGGTATTGCTGCTTCGTCTATCGTGCCAATGCACCGCAAAATGCGCTATTTAAAGGTGCAAAGCAATTTAAAACGGGCAGATTGCGGCAAAAGCAAGGCAAAGCCCGCGGAGCGTGCCCGGTGGCACGTTCAAGGGATTTAACGCGGCTGTTGCCGTGATATCCCCGCTTTAAATCGGGTTCGTTTTATTCCCTTACAGTATAATTCAATTAAAAGGCGCGGACGGGCGCTTTAAAATGGGTGGCGGTATCTATGCCGCAACCTGCATACAATAAAAATATCCGCGCGGAACGGCTGAAAAGCCGCGCGTTACAGGAGGAACTATGTTAGGCGATTTTTCTTACAGCAATCCCACAAAACTCTATTTCGGTAAAAACGCACTCGACGGTTTAAAGGAGGAGCTCCCCAAATACGGCAAAAACGTACTGCTCGTATACGGCGGCGGTTCTATAAAAAAGAACGGCATCTACGATAAGGTCACTGCCGTGCTCAGAGAGTGCGGAAAAACGGTGTATGAGGACGCGGGCGTCATGCCCAACCCCACGGTTGAAAAGCTCTACGAGGGCGTAAAGCGCGCAAGGGACGCGAAAGCCGACTTCATTCTCGCCGTCGGCGGCGGCTCCGTGTGCGACTACGCAAAGGCGGTTTCAATCTCCGTCAACTGCAAAGAAGACCCCTGGGACAGGTATTATATCCGCTTCGAGGACGTCGCTCCCGATTGCAAAATAATTCCCGTCGGCTGCGTACTCACCATGGTCGGCACGGGCTCGGAGATGAACGGCGGCTCGGTTATAACCAACCACGCGCAGAAACTCAAGATAGGTCACGTGTTCGGCGACAACGTGTTCCCCAAATTCTCTGTTCTCAATCCCGAATTTACGTACAGCCTGCCCAAGTATCAGATGACAGCGGGCTTCTTCGACATAATGTCGCACATTTTGGAGCAGTATTTTTCGGGCGGGGACGACAACACGAGCGACTATATCGCAGAGGGACTCATGCGTTCGCTCGTGCACAGTTCGGAGATAGCCGTTAAAAACCCGACTGACTACGAGGCGCGCTCCAACATAATGTGGACGGCTACGTGGGCGCTCAACACCCTGATTGCAAAGGGCAAGACGACCGACTGGGAAGTGCACATGATAGGTCAGGCGATAGGCGCGCACACCGACGCGACCCACGGCATGACCCTCTCCGCAGTGTCGCTTCCCTACTACAAGTTTATAATGCCCTACGGGTTGAAAAAGTTTGTGCGCTTTGCCGTAAACGTATGGGGCGTAAGCCCCGTCGGCAAGACCGACGAGACGGTAGCGGAGGAGGGCTTGCAGGCAATGGAAGCGTGGATGCGCCGCATAGGGCTTGTTATGAACATCTCCGACCTCGGCGTAAAGGAAGATATGCTGGACGGAATAGTAAAATCCACCCTTATAATGCAGGGCGGATATAAGGTGCTCACCGCTGACGACGTGCTCACCATTCTCAAAAACAGCCTGTGATTTTAAAGATAAGTTTATTATCACCTTTTGCTTACAGAAAAAGCGTCCCCTGTTTCGGGGGCGCTTTTTCGTATTGTGATAATGATTGCGGTATATATATGGGTCAATCGTAATCAAAATAGTTTTGCCATATTGCAGGGTCAATTTAAATAGTTGCGGCATATATGCGGGGCAATTTTTGCCTTATATGAGGTCGGGAATGACCTTTGCCGCGCTCTCGGAAAAGGAGATTGTTTTTGCCGTATTCTCCTCAATCGGGTCGGGATAGTCGGAATTTACGCGGATAAGAGTGGTGTTTTTCTGCGAACAGGTCATGCGCTCGAAGGGAAAGCGTATTATGGAGGGCGTGTTGAAACCCACGCCGAGCTCTAAAAGCGCAATCTTTTTGCCCTCTGCGCCGTCCAAAAATTTTCCGTAATTTCCGTTCGCCCTGTACCAGTTTTCGTCCTGCACGAAGAACATGTCTTTGCGCACGTTTACTTCCATCTTTTCGCCGCAGACGGGGCATTTCGGCACGAGGTAACGGGGAATTTTGCAGTCTTTCTGTTCGGCGACCATCTGTTTTACGAGCTTTTCGTCGTCGTATAGTCTGTCGTGGCACGCCTTTGCGCATTGAATTTTGCCGTAGTCGCCCTGCACGGCGAATATTCTCTCCCCGTCGAATCCCGCCTTTTGAAACAGCCCGTTGACGTTGGTCGTTACGACGAAATAGTCCCTGTCTTTCACCAGCGCAAAGAGCTGCTCGTAGAGTTTTTCGGAGGGGCCGAACCTGTTTAAAAGTATGTGGCGCGACCAGTACGCCCACTTTTCCTCCTGCGTTTTAAAGGGGTAAAAGGTGGCGGAATACATGTCTTCCACGCCGTATTTTTTTAAAAAGTCGGCAAAATCGTTTTCAAAGCGCTCCCCGCCGTAGTCGTGCCCCGCCGCGGCGGAGAGCCCCGCGCCGCCGCCTATTATAATGCAGTCGGCGTCTGAAATTGTCCGCTTTGCCCGCTCAATTCTCTTTTCGTAACTCGCGTTCATAAATCTCCCTGTCCTCATCGGAAAATACGTTGAATATAACTTTAATCGCACTGTGCGTGCGCGCTTTCCACCCTTTTACGGTGCTTACGGCAAGCCTGCACGCCTCAACTTTGGGATAGCGGTATTCGCCCGTGGATATGCAGCAAAAGGCTATCGTGTTCAGCCCCATTTCGTCCGCCTTTTCAAGGCAGGAGAGGTAGCAGTTTTCAAGGTCGCGCCTGTTTCTTTCGCTCACGTTTCCCTTTACGATTGGCCCCACGGTGTGAAATATATGCCTGCACGGCAGGTTGTAGCCGCGCGTAACTCTCACGCGCCCGTTCGGTTCTGTGGTTCCGTGCATCATCCCGTTGCAGTCCAGCCTCACCTGAACGCCCGCTGCGGAGTGAATCGCATTGTCTATACAGCCGTGCAGCGGTATAAAACAGCCGAGCAGCGCGCAGTTGCAGGCGTTTACTATCGCGTCCGAATTCAGCCTCGTTATGTCGCCCTGCCACAGCGCAATGCCGCCGTTGTAGCTCAGTTTGTTTACGTCGGCTGTTCCGCGCTCACGCGTGCGGGCGGAGAGGTATTCGTCCTGTAATTCCAGAAATTCGTCGGTGACGGGCAGGGGAGGGCGCACGTTGCACAGTGCGCGGAAGTAGTCGGGTTTTTCATCCCCGCTAAGTTCGGGCGCGTGGCTGCCCCTCTCCGCGCAGAGCATGTTTATAAGTTTATCGAGTACGGCTGAGTTTTCCATTTTATATTCTCCTCACGGCATCTTCTCCGCCTCAATGCATAAACGCGCAACCGTCGCCGATTGCGCTCTATGCCGGTGCCTGTTTTAAAAATTTTGGGTTGCCGCAGTTTTATGTATGTCTGCGAGTTACTTACCTATTACCGAAAAGCGCTCTCTTATGTGCTTTGCGTTTTCAACTTCGTCAATCATCGCGATGGCGTAGTCGGCATAGCTTATGCGGCTCTCGCCCTTGTCGTTCACAAAGTATTCCTCGCCGCCCGTAAGATATTCGCCCGTGCGTACGCCGTCGGCAACGAAGTCGCCCGCAGGGGAGAGGAAAGTCCAGTTCACGTCGTCGCGCTTCCTAAGCCGTTCAAGCGCCTCGCCCTGCGCGTTTGCAAGCGGTTTGAATACGTCGGGGAAGGTGTCCAAATCTTTTACCTGAACGGTGTGTTCGGGGTTAACGTAAAGGCTGCCCGCGCCGCCCACAACGAGCAGCCTCGTCCTGCTGCCGCTTAAAACGTCGCAAAGGTGCATAAGCGATTCGCTGTGCAGGTGAAGCGTTTCGGGCGTCCACGCGCCGAACGCGTCAATCACGGCGTCGAAGCCCGCCAAATCTTCCTTTGTTAAGTCGAACAGGTCTTTAACGACCATCTTTGCCTTAGAATTTATGCGGTTCGACTCCGAACGCACAAAGCCCGTAACCCCGTACCCGCGCGAGATTGCCTCGTCTACAAGCAGTCTGCCTTCCTTGCCTGCCGCACAAACAACAGCTATTTTTTTCATACATTTTACCTCCGTGGTATTGTTTTAATGTTGTAACCTTTCTGATTACAACAAGAGTATAGCACGGGCTAGTTGTAATGTCAAGCATTACAATAAAAAGTTTTTAAAAAATTTAAAAAATTTGCGGCGGCAAATTAGTGGGGTAAAATACAGGTGTGCAAACGCGGCAAAATATGCGTGCAGGAGTTGTAAAGGCGGCCGCGTGGAGGCAGGGACTACGCTTTGCAATCCCTCAGCCTGAACCTTGCGGTTCAGTCGTCTTGCGTGGCGCAAGGAGTGCAAGCCGCCACGCGGCGGTCACCGCAAACGCGCTTACTATGCGTTTGCTCATCTCGCATCGGCACACACAACGGGTGTCCGTTGTGCTATAAAGTGCCTTGCTCGTCCTTTACACAAGGGAGCCTGCAATGCGGAAAAAAGCCGCGCGGGCGTTTTGCCTGCGCGGCTTATTTTGCGGTTATGCCGTCGAGCTCTGCCGCAAGTTCGGCGAGAGTGACTTTTTTAAGTTCGTTTTCAAAGGCGCGCTGCGCGTCGGAGAGGTGCCCGTCGAGCACATCGTGAATGTTTTTTCCCACGGGGCAGGCGGGGTTGGGGCTTTCGTGGAAGTGGAAAATGTCGCCGTCGACGCATTCCACCGCCCTGTACACGTCGTACATAGTGACGTCTTTAAGGTCTTTTATAATACTTGCGCCGCCGCTTCCCGCCTTAACGTCGGTAATTCCTGCCGCTTTAAGGCTTAAAAGGGTGCGCCTTATCACGACGGGGTTTACGTTCACGCTCGCCGCGATGAACTCCGAAGTCGTCTTTTGCGCGGGCGAAAATTTATATATGACGAGCAGCGTGTGCAGCGCCACCGTAAAGCGCGAGGTTATTTTCATAATTTTTCCTCCGTACTTTACCATTATACCGCCGCCAAATTGTAATGTCAAGCATTACAACTAATTTTTATATCCCTGCGCGCGTGCGAGTACCAAATTATAAGTAAAGAGTAAGGGGGACTCGTATCATCGAGTCTCTCCCGACCGGTTCCCCTTTTTAAAGGGGTAACCATAACACTAAGCCCCCTTGTGTAAAGGGGTAACCATAACACTAAGCCCCCTTGTGTAAAGTGGTAACCATAACACTAAGCCCCCCTTGTGTAAAGGGGGGAATTAAAGGGGGGATTGTAAAGAGTGATGAGCAGCTACGCCGCGTGATGAGCCGTGCTGCGAACAATATTGCGTTAATGCAACATCTTTTAAAAAACAATCCCTCAGTCTCGCCTATGGCTCGCCAGCTCCCTTTACACAAGGGAGCCGTTGGCTTCTGCGTCGTTTTATAAATGCCTTGTTCGTCTAAATTTGCTGCGGTCAGTTATCTCCCCAAAATCTGTGAGCATTTAAAGGTCGAACGCTATCGCGGTTATGTCGTCGTTGAATTCGCCGCCGCAAAAGCTCTTTAAATTGCGCTGTAAGTTTTTAATGAATTCGTCGGCCGTGCGCGAAACGGAGAGCGTTTTTATCGCCCGTTCGGAGCCGAACATCTCCCCGCGCGGGTTGCGGCATTCGGTCACGCCGTCGGTTAAAAGCGCGATGATGTCGCCCTTTGAGTAGGGTACGGTATCTTCGAAATATGCGGGGTTTTCGAACCAGTTCGAAACGGGAGGGGAGTTGAGCGTTATCCTCGTAATTCCGCCCGCCGTTTTAAACAGTATGGGCACGTTGTGCCCCGCCATCGAATAGGTGAGGCTTTCGGAATCTATTCTCACCGCGGCGACTGTTACATAGCTGCGCTCGTCGAGGTTGAGCTCGTTGAATTTGAGGCAGAGGCTCCTTATCGCCTGCGCGGGCGAGTATTCCGTTTTGTCGTACGCCGCCTTGACGAACGCCGAGAGCATGCCCGCCGAAATTCCCTTGCCCGAAACGTCGGCAATCACGCCGAACGCCGAAGAGCCGAGCGTGTAAACGTCGGGCAAATCTCCGCCTATGCCGCGGCAGGGGATATACATGTATGAATAGCTGTGTCCCGCCGCCCAGTTGCCCGCGGGGAGCAGCCGCTGCTGAATGTTTTTCGCGCTGGCAAGTTCGCGCGCAATCTCCATTTCGAAGGCGTTGTCGATAACGCCCATATACATTCCGTCGCCGAGGGGCTTTACGTTTAAGTTGAACGCAACCTCGCGCGTGCCCTCGTCGGTTTTAACCTTTAAATAAACGCGCCGCTGCACCTCCGAGTGCGAATAAAAGCAGTCCTCGAAAGCTTCCCTCGCGGAGCAGTTTTCCGCGCAGGGCGCCCTGCCGCAGTTGCCCGTATTTTTGGCGCAGCAAAAAAATTTCCCCAGATTTCCGCGCCTTGCGGCGGAGGGGAACAGTTCGCGGAATTTTGCGTTGGCAAATACCGCCTTTAAGTTTTTGTCGACGACTATCACGGCGGCGGGAACGCCGTCGATTATCCGTCTGTAAAACTTTTCAATCATTCAAAAAAACCGTTGGTTGCGGCATACTGCCGTGCGTTTTATGTATACTGTAAGGGAATAAAACGAACCCGATTTAAAGCGGGGATATCACGTCACTATCTGCGTTAAAGCCCTTGGCAATACGTCGTTGTATTGCCTGCGGGCTTTGCCTTGATTTTGCCGCAATCTGCCCGCTTTAAATTGCCTTGCACCTTTAAATAGCGCATTTTGCGGTTTATTCGCCGCTCGCCTTGCGAGAGAATTTAAAGGCGGATTCGTATTAATCCCTTACAGTATCAGAATTGCGGGGGAGGAAAAATTTAAGCCCCTTTTCCACGATGTGCGCGTCGAGCTGCATGCCGTCGTAAATTTCGCCCTCGGCCTGAATGGAGCAGGGCTTTTCGGTCGTGAACTTCGCGCGTTTCACGCGCACGGCCGTAACCTCTTTTATGGAATTTATCTTGCCGAGCATGAGCTTTAAAAATGCAAATATTATTTTAAAGCGCGAAACGTAGTCGACCATCAAAAGGTCCATATACCCGTCGTCAATCTTCGCGTCGGGGCATATCTTTATTCCTCCGCCAATCTGCCTTCCGTTGCCGAGCGCGGCAATCAGCCCGTAGTGTTTTTCGCTCTTTCCGTCGTACTCGACGGTGAAGTTGTAACTTTTGAAGTGTTTGAGGCAATATATCAGGCTGGAGAGGTATTTCCCCTTTCCGCCGCCCTTTTCGTAGGCACGTTTCAAAACGTCCACGTCGATGCCCATCCCCACGGCGTTTATGCTTTTAAGCCCGTTTTCAAGCTCTATATAGTCGATATTCACAGGCGCGCGGAAGGCTATAATCTGCGCGGCCTTCTTTATGTCGGCGGGGATGTGCGCCGCTTCGGCAAAGTCGTTGCCCGTGCCTGAGGGTATGAGCCCGAGGGAGCACTTTTCAAAGTCGCGTATGCCGTTTATAACCTCGTGCAGGGTGCCGTCGCCGCCCATAACCACGACGGCGCACTCTTCGCCCGCCGAAGAAATCTGCTCTGCAATTTCCGTTGCGTGCCCCTTGTGGTCGGTGCGGAAAGTTCTGTATTTCCTGCCCGCGCTTTCAAATACGCTTTCGGCAAGCTTTATCTGTTTTTCGCCGGTGCGTGCGGCGTTGACGATAATGTTGTATACCATGCGTTAACCCTGCGGCGCGCTTGTGAGCTTTCCGCCCGCCCCGTGCCTTATTCTCCCGTAAGTAAAAATCGATGCGTACAAATTAATTATATACTAAATAATTAATAATTGCAATAAATTTAATTTGCTGGTATAATAATAAAAAAGTTTGCAAAGCGCCTGCCGCTTTTTTTGGCGCGCGGCGCCCTGTTCGTCAAGGTGGTGTGAGGGCTATGATAGAAATTCTGCCGAAAAAATTAACAGAACTTGCGCAAAGCTGTCCTTTCCCTCTGTATGTGGTGGGGGGAACGTGCAGGGAGTATCTCTCTTCGTCCTTTCCGCTCAAACCGGACTACGACATATGCGCGCCCGTACTGCCCGAGGAGTTTGCGGCGGTTGCCGAAAAGCTCGGCTTTACGCAGTGCGCCGTATATAAGAACACGGGCACGGTAAAGCTGAAAGCCGACGGGGAGGAGTATGAGTTCACCTCATTCCGCTCGGACAAGTACGTGCGCGGCGTGCACACGCCCGCAAAGATATATTTCACCGACGACATAGAGCTCGACGCGCGCAGGCGCGACTTCACCTGCAACGCCGTATATTACGACGTAAAGGCCGAAAAATTCGTCGACCCGCTCGGCGGAATTGAGGACATAAAGCGCAAGGCGGTGCGCACCGTCGCCCCCGCCGAAAAGGTGTTCGGCGAGGACGGATTGAGGCTGATGCGCCTTGCGAGGGTGTGCGGCGCGACGGGTTTCCGCCCCGACGAGGAGTGCATAGAGGGCGCAAAGGCCAACTGCCGCCTGCTGCGCGACATCTCCGCCGAGAGAATTTTCGGCGAACTCAGGCACATACTTCACGCCGACAGCAAATACGGGGTAAAATACGGACACTACGCCGCGCTGTGCGTAATGCGCGACACGGGCGTTCTGAATATAGTGTTCCCCGAACTCTCCCTCGGCGCGGGAATGAACCAGCGCCAGGACTTCCGTATCCACGACGTCCTCGAACATTCGCTGCGCTGCGCGATGTACGCCGCCGACGATATCCGCCTTGCGGCGCTTCTGCACGACGTGGGCAAGCCCTACTGCAAGATAACCACGGGCACGTACCACAACCACGAGACGGAGGGGGCGCGCATAGTGGGCGAGATATGCTCGCGGCTCAAAGTGCCAAAAAAGCTTGCCGAAGAGACCGTGCGGCTGACCGAACTGCATATGTACGACGTCGACTGCAAGGCGCGCGAGAGCAAGATACGCCGCATGATAGTTTCAAACCGCGACATATTCTTCAAACTCGCCGAGCTCAAACAGGCCGACTATTCCGCCTGCCGCGACGACCTCTCCGAGGCGCCCGTGATAACCAAGTGGAGGGAAATTTACAACGACATGGTGGCCGAGGGCGTGCCCTTCAATTTAAGGGAGCTTAAGGTCAGGGGCGACGAACTCATAGCCGCGGGCATACCTAAGGATAAGTGCGGAAAGGTGCTCGACAGGCTGCTTTTAGAGTGCGCGGCACTTCCCCAGCTCAACGAAAGGAACAAGCTTATAATTACGGCAAAGAGGGTCGTGCGGGAGATTGCCGACTGAGTTGTTTGCGGCATATGTGCGGCTCAATTTGATTTCGGGAGGTTAAAATGACAGATATTCTGGTGGGAATCGCGATAGCGGTGGGGCTCTTGTGCTTTGTCACCCTGCTCATGGTTATGGGTCGGATAAAGAACAGCTCCGCAGGCGTGAGCGAAAAGAAACTCGACGACATGATGCGCGAAATGATAAAGCTCGAAGCCGCCTCGGGCGAGGCTGCGCGCCTTGCGCAGGCGCAGGAGGCGCGCATTAACGATTTGAAAAAGAAGCTCGACGACGATTTGAAATATATATCCGAAACTACGGCGCGCAGCGTGGAGAACATACGCGCCATGGTGGAGGAAAAGCTCGCCGCGACTTTGGAGGGCAAGCTTTCGAAGAGCTATTCGGTTATAAACGAACAGCTCGAAAAGGTCTATAAGGGCATAGGCGAGGTAAACACGCTCGCCGCAAACGTCACCGACATAAAAAAGCTGTTCTCCAACGTAAAACTGCGCGGCACGTGGGGCGAGGTTCAGCTCGGCTCGCTGCTCTCGCAGATGCTCGCGCCAAACCAGTATGCCTCCTCCGTTAAGGTCGACGCCCGCAGCGACGGCATGGTCGATTTCGCGGTCCGCCTCCCCTCGCGCGATGAGCGCACCGTGTGGCTGCCGATAGACAGCAAGTTCCCCATAGAGGAATACACCCGCCTCGTCGACGCGACCGATAAGGCTGAGGCAAACGCGGCGCTCAAAAGGCTGGCGCAGGCTGTAAAGCTGCAGGCTGACAGCATAGCCTCCAAATACATATTCCCGCCCTCGACAACGGATTTTGCCGTCATGTATCTGCCATTGGAGGGCTTATATGCCGAAATTACCAAGCTTCCCGAGCTCGATGGGTACCTGCGCAAGCGCCGCGTGCTCGCGTGCGGGCCGACGAATTTAAGCGCGCTTTTATCCACGTTGCAGACCGGCTTTAAAACGGTGGCGATTGAAAAGCGCTCCGGCGAGCTGTGGCAGCTTTTGTCGGCGTTCAAGGTTCAGTTCGACAAATTTACTCTCATTCTCGAAAAGACCGGAAAAAAACTGCAGGAGGCGCAGAATACGATAGAGGAGGCGGGCAGGCGCACGCGCACCATATCCAACAAGCTCCGCACCGTCGCCGACATAGGCGAGGACGAGGCCGAAAATCTGCTCTCCGACGGCTCCGATACGTGATTTGCCCGCGTTGTTTGCAGTCGCATGCGTGCGTGGCGCGCGCGTGCGCGCAAATTTTCCATTATTTAACTGATTTAAGGGTTGCTTTTGCGGGCAAAATATAATATAATTAAAAAAAGGCGGAAAATTCCGCGGAAAATATAAAGGCGGGTGTGCTTCTTGCGCGCATTTGTCCAAAACGCTCAGGTAACAAAGCGGCGCCCTTTCGCGGCACGCTTTACGGGAGATTTTATTATGGCAAAAGGCGGTTCAAAAACATTAACCGGGATATTGTGTTTCATATTCGGCTTTCTGTTCGCAATCATCGTCGAAGCTGCGGTAATCGGGCTCGGCGTTTATTTCGTGCTCAATGCCAACATCGACGATATCTTTTCCACCGTCGGCATAGACAATACCGACGACGACGGCAATAAAATTTACATAAACACCGACGTTGAATCGGGCGGCGTTGAAAAGGTGACCGACCTCATCTCCGCCCTGCGCGACATTGCGGGCAAGGGCGCCGATAACCTTACGATAGGCGATTTCGAGGTGCTCTTTCCCATTGCGGATACCGGCATCGATAAGATATATTCCTCTCTCGCCGACGCGCTCTCCGGTTATGACCTTACTGAGGACGACCTCCGCGAAATACTCGACGAGGACGAACTCAAAAGCACGCCAATCTCCCGGCTCGGCACTTTCTTCACGAACAGCCTCAACAACGTAGAGGTGGAAACTGTGCTCCGCATCGCGGGAATGGACGTCGAGTCCAACGACCTGTATCTCTCTGTCGCATACGGCGCGGAGGCGCAGCTGATATATTCTGCCGACGGCAGCGCTACCGTGCTCTATAAAGATACTTTCACTCTGTCCGATTCCTCTGCCGGGGGCGGCGCCGAAACGTACGTCCGCACGGGCGACAACGCCGTTCTTCCCGAAGAGTACGCCGGATATCTCGTTCCCCGCGCTAACGGCACGGAGTACGTTTTATACTACGCCCTCTCCGATACGGCGCGCGCACAGTCGGCATATGTGGCGCAGCAGGCCGACGACGGCTCGTTCTCTGCCACGCAGCTCGAATATTCGCTCTATTCTGCCGACGTGGCCGAAATTTCAGGCGGGTATTACTATAATCTTTCAGGTGAGCTCGTAGTTCTCCATGCTCTTACCATAGGCGAAGTGAGGGGGGACGAAAACGGACTTATGTCGGTATTCGACGACGTTTATCTCACCGACCTTCTCGGCGGGCAGGAGAGCGTCGACGACGTATTCCTGTCCACGCTCGAGGGCATTACTTTCGGCGACCTTTTAAACAACAAGGTCGTATTCAACGACCTGCTCGACAGAATTACCGTTCCCCAGGTTATCGACGTCACCCCCGACGACGCGATTATGCTCTATATGGGTTACAGCCTGACCGACGTGGCGGCGGCGCAGGGCGACGACTATAACTATACGGGCACTCTTCACTTCTACGAAATGGGCGACGACGGAAGCTGGATTGAAACTTCAACCCCGACCGCCTATATCACCGTCGGCGAGGCGAACACCGTTGAAAGCGTTTACTACTATGACGACGAGGGCAACAAGGTCGACTATTCGGGCGTATCCATAACAAACATAAATTCCCAGACGGCTAATATCCAGTATTCCATAAAGGTAAAGGATATTATCGATATCGACGAAAATTCCGACAAGTTCATGCAGAAGATAGGCGAATATTATATCGCCGACGTGGGCGACGTTGTTGACGAGCTCGTGCTCGCAGACTTCCTCGGGAACATCTCTCCCGACGACTCGCTTATGGTATATATGGTCTACGGCGTGAACGGCGTGGAGGCGGTGACCGACGAAACCCTCGGCTATTCTTACACCGCAACTTATAATCTTGCCGACGGCACGACGGCGGAGGCATATATCGTAACCGAATACGTTTATGACGAGACGACGGGCGCCCGCAGCGAAGTTATTACCGAAGTTTATTACTACGCCGCAGGCGATGACGGCACGCCCGTTAAAACAGAGTGCGGTACGCATATAAACGACGTGAATGCACGCGTCGACGGACTTATGGACGACCTCACTCTCGACGAGATAATGGAGATAAGCTCCGATAACACCATTCTCGACGCGTTGCGCGATTCCACAATCAACAGCCTCGCCGGCGACGTGAACAGTCTCAGCATACAGCAGCTCTTCGCCGACGATATATACGTTACGCAGGAAGGGGAAACGAAGGTTTCCGCGGTACTGTACGAAGTTGTGGAGGATGAAGGCGACGTGACCGACAGTACGACACAGATTGCGTTCGACAGCGCTTATCTCTACTACGCAAAGACGACGGAAGGCGATATCGTGCTTGCAGGCAGTGACGGACACTTCGATACGTTTGCAGAAATGGCAGGCGTAACCTACTATACTTACGGCGCGACCGTCGGCGTGTGGAGCCTGCTTCTCTACAACAGCAACGGCTGCGAGGAGGTTTACACCGTTAACAACGTCGCCGAAATGCAGTTAAACGTTATGAAAAACATACAAAACTGCACGCTGTTCAGATTCTACGAAATGGGCGTTATAGGTGACGGCACCGCAACTGAAGCCGACCCTACCTATAAAACTTTGCTCACCTACACAGGAAACGGAGAACAGATAGGCGACCTCACGATAGAGGGATTCCTTGAACACTTCGGCAGTCTTCCGCAGGGCGGAACGGGAAACTGAGCGTTCCTGTTTAAAAAAGAGATGTGCGGCGGCGCAAAACTTGCGCCGCCGCTTTAATTTTGTTTGACATTTTTTATTTATTATAGTAATATTGTAAAGCTGATTTATTATGCATAAATCTGCGCGCGGCTCGCCGCGCTTACCTTGCATGCGTATGCAACCAAGCCAAGGTAACTCGAATCAGGTTCAGGCTATTTTGTTTTGGTTAAAAGCATGCCGAATAAGACCGGGAGGTAAAAAATGAAATCTTACGAAATGCTGTACGTTTTGGACAATTCTGTCGCCGACGAAGCAAAAGACGCACTCGTTGCTAAGTTCGAGGGCATCGTAACTTCCATGGGCGGAGAACTCGTATCGACGGACAAGTGGGGTTCGAAGAAACTGCCTTATGCCATTCAGTACAAGAATGACGGCTTTTTCGTTCTCATGAAGTTCAATTCTGAACCCGACGTTGTTAAAGAGTTAGACAGAATTGCAGGGCTTTCGGATGAAGTTATTCGCAGAATGATTGTAAAAGCTTAAAATTTTAAAAATATACGGCGTAATACTTTGTCGCGCTGCGGTAACCTTCGGTCATGTACTTCTATGTACACTCCCTCAGGCTGTCCTCGCGCTTCGCGTCTTACTTGTATCTTTTCAAAATTTGTATTCAATCAATATTTTTGCATTACTTCGTTTTAAGAGCTACACAAGTTTACAAAACCACCATAAAGGGGGTAAATAATGAATAAAGTATTTTTAATCGGAAATCTTACGCGTGACCCCGAACTTTCGGAAACGCAGTCGGGCGTTTCGGTGTGCCGCTTCGGTATCGCCGTAAACCGCCGCTCGGGTTCAGCCGACGGCGAGCGTAAAGCCGATTTCTACAACGTAACGGCATGGCGCGGACTCGGTGAAACGGTTGCGCGTTACGCCAAAAAAGGCAACAAAGTTGCCGTTCTCGGCAATATCGAACTCAGAACTTACGAAGACAGGGACGGCATAGAGCGCACCGCGGTTGACGTGATTGCGCAGGACGTCGAGTTCCTCACCCCCAGAGGCGCAAGCGAAGATTCGGGCGACTATTCGCCCGCACCCGCTCACACCGAGAGGAAGAAGCCTTCGTTGCAGTCGTTCGACGACGACGGAGATATCCCGTTCTGAGGCGGCTTTTAGCCTGAATGCGGCGCTTTGCCGCTCTAAAAATTCAAGGAGTATAGTATTATGGAAGATAAACCCGTAAGAAAGAATTATAAAAAGTCTTCTCGCAAAAAGGTTTGCGTATTCTGCCAGGAGAAGGTTGAAGTTATCGACTATAAGGACGTTGCACGTCTTCGCAAGTTCATCACCGAGGGCGGCAAAATCGTTCCCCGCCGTATGAGCGGCACCTGCGCAAAGCACCAGCGCGAGCTTTCTAAGGCTATCAAGCGCGCACGCGTTGCGGCGCTCCTTCCCTTCAAGGGAGAATAAAAGAAGAGCTCACGAAATTTTCGCATTGGCCGAATACGAAAATTTCCGTGATTTGAGGAACTATGTTCCTCTGGCGGCATAAATAAAGGGCCCACATATTATAGGAATGCCGCCATTCACCTCCAGCGAGCCCGCTTACGCGACAAATTGGGTCGCGCTAACGGCGAACTAAATTCGCCTTGCGCAGAGTTATTATTTTAAATGGTTTACAAACCCTTGCGCGGCGTTTTTAGTATTGTAATTTTGCGCGCGCGAACGAAGCGTTGCTCTGCCGAAGGCGTCCGTTTATGGAAAGCGGCAGATGAGGTAAAGCCGACGACGATTTGCGAAGGGCTCCCTTCGGAAAACCGCAAACTAAGCGGGCGCACGGAGAAATCTGTTCCGTATTTATAAGGTGTATCATGAAATTTACTTTTAAACGTATGCAACAGAATAGTGCAATAATAATTGCAGACGAATGGAAATATGAAGAACCTTATTCGTTTTATGATATGACTGCCGATTTAGACGATTATAACGAGCTTGTAAATGAAGCTTTGCGAAATAAAAATGAATGGTTTGAAGCGCATGCAGATGACGAGTTGGTCGGCTATTTTTGTCTGTGTATTGAAAACGATAACATTGATATAGGGTTAGGTTTAAGACCCGACTATTGCGGCAGAGGGATGGGAAAACAATTTCTGACCGACATCATATGTTTTATCGAAAGGAGTTATGCGTATAGCACTTTAAGTATGGATGTGGCTGCCTTTAATAAAAGAGCAATCAAAGTTTATAATTCATGCGGCTTTAAAGAGACTCATTCTTTTTTGCAACACACTAATGGCGGTGAATATGATTTTATCCATCTGATAATGCAAAAGTAGTTGGAACAAAAATTTGCAGTCCCCGTGGACAAAATTGTGCACTGTGCTGTTGTATAAGTGAAAGGGAAATTTTGCCATGGGGTGAAAATATGAAAAGAGTTTTGCTTGCAATCACCGCCGCACTGTGCATGTTTGCGGCTGCGGCATTCGGCGGGTGTTCGCCCGAAGATGAAATACTGCGCGCATGGAAGAGGGAACATAATTATTACGCAGAGCCCGGCGGTTATCCGCTCTCCATCGACATTCGCGGCGTGTATGGCGATACCTATGTCTTTTATATAGGCGGAATGGAAGCAGGTGCGGCAATAATCACCGATTTTGTGGATAACGTATATTTTACCTACCCTTCGACGCGGCAGCTCGAAGTTTACAACGGCGGTGAGTTTTATACCCTTTCGTCTGCTTTTGAGGCCGGGCTTTTGTCGCACGACGACCTTCTCGACATTCAAAAAAATTATAACGACGGCTGGAACTGGACTACAAGCGGTTTTATCAAACAGGACTACATCGAAGAGCGCGGCGACGGTGCGCTTACTCTTGACGATGTGATTTTTGAGGTTTATTGGTGCGGATACGAGCAGTTTGTACTGTTTATAAACGCCGAGGGCGACAACTACGATACGGTGGTGACTGAGGAAACGGTTGGGAACGTAACGTTCACCTATCCGACGTCGCAAAGGCTCGTATTCTACGGAGCGTACAACCGCGATATCGGCAGCAGGTTCAATTCCCTTCAATGGGCGTTCAAAAACGGGCTGCTGAAATATGACGACCTTATAACCGTAAAGGAGAATCTTGAAAGCGGCACGCAAATTTCGATAGACTGAAATATTCATACCGTTTATTGGTTTGGTGACATATAAAGGCGGGCGCACGAAAATCGTGCGCCCGCCTTTATATGTCGAGCATTGAAATTGAAATGGTGCTGCAAGTTAATTATAGTGCCGCGCGCCGAAGATTGAGGTGCCGAGGCGCACCATGTTGGAACCGCACTCCACGCACAGCTTCCAGTCGCCGCTCATGCCCATGGAGAGGAATTCAATATCTGAGTCCTTTTCGCGCAGGCGCTCAAACAGCTCGCGCATCTTTTTTGCCAAAGGGCGAAGCACATCCTCGTCGTCGGTGAAGGGCAGCATTGCCATGAGCCCTTTAACTTTAAGCGCCGGCATGGCGAAAATCTTTTCGTAAGCCGCAACGCCGTCGTCGTACTCAAACCCGCCCTTTGTCTCTTCGTTGCCTATGTTTATCTGAATGAGGCAGTCGGAAGTGACTCCCGCACGCTCGCTGCGTTTTGAAATCTCTTCGGCAAGCTCGAATCTGTCGACCGACTGGTAGAGGTAGGTTTTGCCTATCAGGTATTTGACCTTGTTGGTCTGCAAATGCCCTATAAAGTGGCGGTTGGGATTGCCTGTTATCCCGTCGTACTTGTCTTTAAACTCCTGAACGTGGTTGTCGCCTATATCGCGGATTCCCGCGGCTATCGCCTTGTTTATGTCGTCAACTGTCTGCGTTTTTACCGCGGCGACGAGGGTGACCTTTTCGCCGAAGGGGTTTTTGTCTATTTCTCCGAGCAGTTTTTTTACGTTTTCTTCAATCATATATGCGCCTCCGAATAAGCGCCTTTGCGGCTTTTTTTGTTTGAGATAATAGAGTTGCCGCGGAGCGGGGCGAACCCCGCTCCGCGGCTTAATTACAAATTATATTGTCAGATTTTGCATTATTTTACAAAGTTATATTT
The DNA here is from genome assembly GCA_018713165.1 of Candidatus Coproplasma stercoravium. Taxonomy (GTDB): domain Bacteria; phylum Bacillota; class Clostridia; order Christensenellales; family Borkfalkiaceae; genus Coproplasma; species Coproplasma stercoravium. Next base: position 19,469 of record DVFR01000029.1, read on the forward strand.
ATATTATATCCTGTCGCATATCAGTTGCGCCATTTCGCTGCCGCGTACCTTCGTGCAGCCTTCGCTGTAAATGTCGGCAGTGCGCCAGCCCTCAGAGAGCACTTTTTCGATTGCGGCTACGATTGCGTCGTACTCCGCCGTGAGCGAAAAGCTGTCGCGCAGCATCATGCCCGCCGCGAGAATGGTCGCAATGGGGTTGGCGATATCCTGCCCCGCAATGTCGGGCGCGGAGCCGTGAATGGGTTCGTACAGCCCGCACTTGCCGTCGCCGAGCGAGGAGGAGGCGAGCATTCCTATCGAGCCGGTAACCTGCGCCGCCTCGTCGGAGAGAATATCGCCGAAAATGTTCGAGGTTACCACAACGTCGAACTGTGCGGGATTTTTTACAATCTGCATAGCCATATTGTCGACGAGCACGTCGGTCACCTCAACTTCGGGGTAGTGTTTGGCGGCGTATTCGTGCACCGTCTTTCTCCACAGGCGGGAGCTCTCCAGAACGTTTGCCTTGTCGACGGAGACGAGCTTTTTGCTGCGCTTCATTGCAAGTTCGCACGCTATTTTGGTAATTCTCTCAATCTCGGGCACCGAATATTTTTCGGTATCCCACGCAAACTCCGCGCCGTTTTCCTCACCCCTGCCGCGCTCGCCGAAGTATATGCCGCCGATAAGCTCGCGCACGATTATAATTTCGATTCCGTTCTTCACCAGCTCGTATTTCAAGGGTGAGGCGTGTGCAAGGCTTGCCCACAGTTTGGCGGGGCGGATGTTGGAGTAAAGCCCCATCGCCTTGCGTATGCCGAGCAGCCCTTTTTCGGGGCGCTTGTCTCCGGGGAGGTTGTCCCATTTGTATCCGCCTACCGCGCCGAGCAGCACGGAGTCGGAGGCAAGGCACCCCTCAACGGTAAAGTCGGGCAGGGGAGTGCCGTAGCCATCTATCGCCACGCCGCCTATGGGAAATTCTTTAAAGTTGAATGTGTGTCCGAATTTTTCGCCGACTTTTTTAAGCACTTTTATAGCGCCGTCGCATATTTCGGGCCCTATTCCGTCGCCCGAAAGCACAGCTATGTTGTAGTTCATATTTCTGTCCCCTTGTAAGGTTTTTATCCAAAATTAAAATCTAAGCGGCGCGGCGGCAACAGCCGCCGCGCCGCGATTAATTTGCCTGTATGAATTTATTTTTGTATTTTCGTGAGATGTTTCATCAGCCCGCCGTCGGCGATAATCTCCTGAATGAAGGGAGGGAAGGGCTCCGCCTTGTAGCTCTTGCCCGTCGTTTCGTTCTTTATTACGCCCTCACCGAGGTCGCACGATACGATATCGCCCGCGCTTATTTC